>JANMYQ010000282.1:0-7405 GCA_031382215.1 Methylibium sp. | reverse complement strand
TAGGGTTTGCGGCGCACCGCCTCGGTCATCACGCCGCCTTCGCCATAGCCGACGTAGCCGGGCGGCGCACCCTTCAGCGACGAGACGGTGTGCGCCTCCTGGTACTCGCTCATGTTGATCGTGATGAGGTTCTGCTCGCCGCCGTACAGCGCTTCGGCCAGCGCCAGCGCGGTCTCGGTCTTGCCCACGCCGGAGGTGCCGGCGAGCATGAACACGCCGATCGGTTTGTTCGGGTTGTCCAGGCCGGCGCGTGAAGTCTGGATGCGCTTGGCGATCATCTCCATCGCGTGGTCCTGGCCGATCACACGCTGGCTCAAGGTGTGAGCCACCTTCAGGATCGTCTCCATCTCGTTGCGCGCCATGCGGCCGACCGGGATGCCGGTCCAGTCGCCCACCACGGCCGCCACCGCCTGGTAGTCCACCGTCGGCAGGATCAGCGGGGTCTCGCCTTGCAATGCGGTCAGCTCGTCCTGCACGGTCTTCAGCTCGGCGAGCGCGTCGGCCCGTTCGCCGTCGGTCAGCTTCGGCAGTTCGGGCGCCGCCTGTGCCGCAGCTTGTGGCGCGATTTCAGCGGCCTTCTTCTCGAGCTTGCTGCCCGTGCCCTCCACCGGCCCGGCCACGCCGCGCAGCTTGGCGCGCAGGCCCAGCAGCCGGTCGACCAGCACCTTCTCGGCCTGCCAGCGCGCGGTCAGGCCTTCGAGCCGGGTGCGCTCGGCGGCCAGCAGTTCGGTGACCGTGGCAGAGCGCGCCGTGGTGTCGATGCCGATCGCGGCTTCGCGGCCGATGATGCCCTCTTCGGTTTCCAGCGCCTCGATGCGCTTGCTGCAATCGTCCACCTCGGCGGGCGTGGCGTGCAGGCTCACGGCCACGCGCGCGCAGGCGGTGTCGAGCAGGCTGACCGACTTGTCGGGCAATTGCCGCGCCGGAATGTAGCGGTGGCTCAGCTTCACGGCCGCCTCCAGCGCCTCGTCGAGGATCTGCACCTTGTGGTGCGCTTCCATCGTGCTCGCCACGCCGCGCATCATGAGGATCGCCTTGGGCTCGTCGGGCTCGTCGATCTGCACGCTCTGGAAGCGGCGGGTCAGCGCCGGGTCCTTCTCGATGTACTTCTTGTACTCGGCAAAGGTGGTCGCGCCGATGGTGCGCAATTGCCCACGTGCCAACGCGGGCTTGAGCAGGTTGGCCGCGTCGCCGGTGCCGGCTGCGCCGCCGGCGCCCACCAAGGTGTGCGTCTCGTCGATGAACAGGATGATCGGCTTGGCGCTGGCCTGCACCTCGTCGATCACCGAACGCAGGCGCTGCTCGAACTCGCCCTTCATGCTGGCGCCGGCCTGCAGCAGGCCGACGTCGAGCACGCGCAGTTGCACGTCTTTCAAGGCCGGCGGAACGTCGCCGCGCGCGATGCGCTGGGCAAAACCTTCGACCACCGCGGTCTTGCCCACGCCCGCCTCGCCGACCAGGATCGGGTTGTTCTGGCGCCGCCGCATCAGGATGTCGACCACCTGGCGAATCTCGTCGTCGCGGCCGACGATCGGGTCCATCTTGCCGCCACGCGCCTGCTCGGTCAGGTCGGTGGTGAAGCGCTTCAGCGCCTCCTGCTTGCCCATGGCAGCCGGGGGAATCGCGTCGCTCGCCTCGCCGGGCGCGGCGCCACTTTCGCTGGCCGACTGCGACTGCTCGGGCGAAGCGGCCAGCAGGCTGGCAAAGCGTTCGATCAGGTCATCGAGCTTGATGCGCTCGAACTGCTTGCTGATGGACAGCAGCGCGCCGCGCATCGACGCTGTCTTCAGCAGCCCGATCAGCAGGTAGCCGGTGCGCACCTGCCGGTCGTTGAACATCAGCGAGCCGTAGACCCAGCCGCGTTCGACGGCGTTCTCGACAAAGCTGGACAGGTCGGTCACCGACGACGCGCCGCGCGGCAGGCGGTCGAGCGAGCCCGTCAGGTCGGCCACCAGTTGCGAAGCATCGAGCTCGTAGTGCTTGACGATGCGGTGCAGGTCGCTGTCTGGCGTGTGCAATATCTGGTAGAGCCAGTGCTGCAGTTCCACGTACGGGTTGCCGCGCATCTTGCAGAACACCGTGGCGCCTTCGATGGCTTTGTAGGCCAGCGGGTTGAGCTTGCCGAACAGGGCGGAGCGACTGATTTCAGCCATAGTTGGATCCTTCAGGAGGGTGAAGTCATTGCAGGCATTGCGGCCATTGCGGCCATTGCCAATTGCGACGGATTCAGGTTCAACGCGCGCCCGTCGGGGTGCGGGCCACGCCGGCCGAGCCAGGTGTCCCAGCCCAATGCCGGCGGCGCGGCGGTGCCGGCCGCCGTACCCGCCGCGAGCGCGGGCACCTCGCCGCCCTTGAGCACCAGGCGCACGTCCCAGAACATCTCGAAGCCGACCAGCTGGCGCATCCAGTCGCGCAGTTCGATCAGCGAGCGCTGGCCCGGCAGGAAGGTGCGGTACTGCTCGTGCGTCAGCGGGCCGATGTGCAGGCGCACCTTGTACTGCCGGTCCCACACCTTGCCACCGGCCACGGCCGACACGCCCAGAGTGGCGGTGCGCCGCGCGTCGGCACCGCCGAGGCGGCTGCGGTCGTCGCTGCGAAGCGGCATCCAGTGGCCCACGTAAGGCTCGACCCGGATCGGCACGCTGAAGTACTGGCGCAGCACCTTGGCAATCGACTCCGGGTTGCGCGTCGGCCGCGCCAGGTGGCCGCTGACGTGGCGCTTGGCGGCGTCGGCCACCGAGTCGGCGCCGCGCAATGGGGCAGGCGCCTGGCCGAACAGCGCGCTGACCCATTTGGCAAAGTTGTCGTCACCGGCGCGGTCGGCCTGCACGGCCGGCTGGGCCTGGGCCCAGGCGCGGTAGAACAGCAGCAGGATGCGGTGGTGAAACACGTCGGCAAAACGCGCGAAGGTCGGGTCGGCGTGGTTGCGCAGGCGGTCGCGCGCGTACTCGGTCAGGTGCAGCGGCAGCGGACCCATCGGGCCGAACAGGCCGAGAAAGCGCACGCCGATTCGCGGCGGCGTGTTGGCGTGGGCGCGGAACGACATCACCGCGGCGGGGGCGAAGTCGAGCTCGGGGTCCTGCCCCAGCCGCACCGGCTCGGCGCTCGGGCGCAAGGCCGTGCCCAGGCGCGGCGCCGCCGGCCACAGGCCTTCGATGCGGCGCAGCAACGCCAGGAAGTCATGCGCCCACGGTTCGGCGGCCAGCGCGTCGAACAGGCGGCGGTGGCGGTCGTAGAGCGCGGGGTCGGTTTCCATGCTGATCTGAGGAAGCAGCTCAGAAGGCCGCACGCGCGCCGATGCGTGGATCGCAACGCAGGATCTCGCCGCGCGAGGCCGAGCGCAGCACCGTCTCGCAAAAGCTGTTGGCCGACGCATGGCGCGCGAAGAAGCGGTCCAGCACCGTGCCGAGCATGAAGGCGCTGCCGCCCTGGAAGCCCATCTCGTCCACCGTCGCCGTCACCTCCACGCCGCAGCCGAAAGTCAGCGGCCCCGGGAACGGCAGGCGCCGCACCACCGAACGCGCCTGCACCGACTGGATGCCGTCGATCTGCTTGGTCCAGGCCGGGTCTTGCTCGGGCCCGTGCAATGCCAGCAGGCTGCGCAAGGCGGCCGCGGCGCGGCTGCTGTCTTCGCCGGCAATGCTGAGGTGGTTCAAGGTCAGCGCGCTGACCATCGCCCAGCCGACATCGCCGCGCGCCAGCCGCTGCACCGGCCGGGTCGGCCCGCGCAGGGTTTCGATGCGGCCGGCGGGGCCGGCGCCGTCGAGAACCCAGGTGGTGGACGAGCCGGGCAGCAAGGTCGGCAGATCGCGGTTGGTGACCAGCGCACTGAGCGACAACTGGCGTATCTCTTCGCGGTATGGCGCGTTGTTCGGGTCCACCAGCGACAGGAACATCTCCTGGCCGATGTAGGCCGAGCGCGGCCCCTCCAGCCGCTGGCGCGCTGACAACAATCGCGGTTCGCGCCGCACCGTGTAGTACGCGCCGTGGCTGCGCGCCGCTTCGTGGAAGCTGGCGTACAGCGGCAGAAAGGTCTGCTCGGCCACCGAGCCGGTGCCGTAGCCGGTGACCGACTGCAAGGTGTGGACCTCGAAGTCCATCGGCCGCGTGCGGTCGGGCACCACGTGGTGTTCCCAGGCCCCAGGCCCGAGTTGGATGCGGTCGAGCCGCTTCTGGAACAGGTTGATCGCCGGTGTGCAGAACAGCGCCAGGCTGTCGGCGTTGACCAGCGACTCCAGGGCCGCGTCGCCGCGCGAAAAAAGCAGCACGATCTCGGCTTCGCTGGCGTTCACCAGCGCCAGCCGGCGCGCCAGGTCGGCCACCTGGAAGAACAGCAGTCGCTGCGGCATCGCCGCGTATTCCTGCAGCAGGCGGTGGCCGCTGAAGCCGCGCAGGGTTTCGGGCAGCGCCGCTTCGTCGTCTTCGAAGCCAAGTTGCTGCACCGAGGCGGCGTGGGCGAAACCTTGTGCCGGGTTGCGGCCGGCTTCATTGCCCAGGCCTGCAGCACCCACCGCGCCGACCCAGCTGCCCAGGCTGGCGCCCAGCACCAGCTCGTGCAGGCGGAAGGCCACGTCGTCCGGCGCGGCCACGTAGAACGGCAGGCACTCCAACGGCAACTGGTTGAACTTCAAACCACCGTGCGCCTTCAGGCGGATGCGCAAGCCGCCGCGGATCGGCCGCGCCACCGGCAGGCGCGTCAACGGCAGGTCGGGCGCGTGGCTGAAGTACTGGGCCGATTCGATCCCGATCGGCCACAGGCTCACGTCGTGCGCGGTGCGGAATTCGCAGCGCGTGTTCTGGCCACGCACTGTCTCGCTGCTCAGTGCGCTGTGGCGCTTGACGGTGAAGCCGCGCGCCAGGTTCGGGTCCAGCGGGTCGGGCCGCATGCGCGCGATCAGCATCGACGGCACTGGCGACAGAAAGCCCGGGTAGACCGTTTCAAGCAAGTGCTGGATCAGGCGCGGGTGTTCGGCCTCGATCTTGAGCTGCACCCGCGCGGCCATGAAGGCAAAACCTTCGAGCAGGCGCTCGACGTACGGGTCGGTCACCTCCACGCCGTCCATCGACAGGCGCGCGGCGATCTTCGGGAACTCTTGTGCGAACTCGGCCCCCACCTCGCGCAGATGGGTCAGCTCGTCGCTGTACAGGCGCAGCAGGCTCGGGTCCATGTGCGACCTCTAGCCCCTGCGGCGCGGCGGCGGGCCGCCGGCCATGTCGCGCACCTGCACCTGGCCGGCTTCGAGGTCGACCTCGGTGCGCAGCAGCAATTCCAGCGGCACCGGCTGGGCCCACATGAAACCGGTGATCTCGAACTCGATCACGTTGTGGGTGTCGAGCATGCTCGATGCGTCGAGCGCCTTGACTTCGAGCGACGCCTCCATCACGCGCGGTTCGAACTGAACAATCGCCTCCTTGATGGTGCGTTCGAGCAGGTTGATGTCGATGCGCGAGGCCATCTGGCCCGACATCGGCGGCAGCCCGTAGTTCAGCACCGAGCCGGCCGCAGCCGGGTGCGTTTGTGCCAGCCCCGGCATCGGCTGCACGGCGTTGAGCAGCCAGGCCAGGTCGCGCAGTACCGCGTCTCGAATCTGCGCCTTGTTCATCACGCGTGTGTCATCGGCCTCCACGTTCGAGGCCGGCGCCAGGTCGGTCAGGCGGTCGAGCAGGACCGGCTGGAGTCGATCGCGCGCGTCATGGGTTGCCATGTGTCGGCGCCGCAGTGTCAGTGCACGACGGGTCCGTGGAAGCCGGCTCCGGCTCCGGTTGCAGCACGATCTCGCGCACCTGCAGCAGGTCGGCGTCGGCCGCGCTGGTGGTCAGCACACGCTGGCCGAGGCCGCGGAAATGCGTGGCACCCAACTCCAGCCACTCGGTGCGGCGCGCCAGGCGCAGTGCGTTGTCGGGCTGCTCGGCCGTGCCGGGGTAGCGCGTGGGCACCAACGCCACCGAACCGCCACCGTTGCTGAATTCGAGTTGCGCGGCGCTCCACACCAGGTCGCGCAGATCAGTCGGTGCTTCGATCGTGATCTTGGCCAGCGCGCTGAACGGCACCCAGCAGTAGTGGCCGTTGATCACTGCCTCGAGCACCGGGCCGAGGCGCGAATCGGCGTCGGCAATCCATTCGAACGGCGTGCCATCCAGGCTGCCGGCGGTGGCCGGGGCCTGCTCGAACGCATCGTCGCGCAGGCGCGCCGCGGCGGCTGTGTCACCACGCGCATCGCAGCGCAGGGCCTCGATGGCGAGCGCCACCCAGGCTTGCGGCCGGCCGAACACCATCGGCGAGTTCTTGCCGGCGAACACCGCTTCACGCAGCTTCTCGCACTTGATGGCTTCGCGGTAGGTGCTGACCATCGCCAGGGTGCTGGCGTCCATTTCGCCGCACACCTCCAACTGGTTCAGCGCGCGCGGCCACTGGCCGGTGACGCTCAGCAGCTGGAACAGGAACACGCGCAGTTTGGCGTTGGCGGGCTCGGCGCGCACGCCGTCCTGCAGGCGCTTCAGCGCGGCGTCGATGTCGCCCTCGCGCAGGGCTTGTTCGGCAGCTTGGACCGGGGTCATGGGCGTTCTCTTCTGAATCTTCTAGGCGGCAGGCTGGACTTCGGTCTCGAAGGTGTTGACGCCCTTGCCGGCGCCGCTGACGTCTTGTGGCCGGTACTCGACCTGGACCTTGTAGAACGCGATGCGCACTTCTTCGGTCAGATCGGGTGCGCCATCGACCAGGTTGGTCAGGCGGTGCGACACGATGCGCGCCTTCTCGACCGTGATGGTGAGGAACGGCACCGACGCCACGCCGCCGGCCTTGCGCACCGTCAGCACCGCCTTCTTGATGACCTCGTTGCTGCGCAGCGCCGACATCAGCCCGGTCGAGGCGCTGTCCACGGGCTTGCGCACCACCAGTTCCTGCAAGGTGGTGTGGGCCGCCTTGGCGCCGAACGAGGTGGCGTTGCCCTCCATGCCCCAACCCCAGCCGCGCACCTCGATCTCGTTGGTGTGGCCGGTGTCGGTGGCCTCACCCTTGATCTGGCCCTGTTTGGCGCCTTCGACCCTCAGGAACATGTCCGCACGAGCCATGGGATCTCCTCAGACTTTGGGGGTACTTCGCGCCCTGCTCCCTCGCCCCCTCCGGGCCACGAAGTGGCCCCTCGTGGCCCTTGGAGAGGGTTGGGGTGAGGGGCGGCGCGGGCACAACGGTTGCTGCCCGACCCCCAGCCCACACCCCGGGGGGGTGGGGGTAAACCCCAACAAACATACGCAGCGGTGGCCCGGGTTTTCCACGCGGCGGTGGGGGTTGGGTCCGGTGGGCGGGGCCCAGTTCTTCACGTTGTGGGCGTGGGCTTTGACGATGTCGAGGGTCGACTCGATCGGGTTGGTGGTGGCCAGGGTACGGGCGAGGGCGCCGTTGATC
>JANMYQ010000246.1:0-14469 GCA_031382215.1 Methylibium sp. | reverse complement strand
CGCGGCGTGCTCGACAACATCCGCAAGTTCCTGCGCTACCTGCTGTCGTCCAACCTCGGCGAGGTGCTCACGGTGTTCGTCGGCGTGATCGGCGCCGGCATGTTCGGCCTCACCGGCGCCGCCACCGGCCTGGGCAGCGGCGCGGTCGTGCTGCCGCTGCTGGCCACGCAGATCTTGTGGATCAACCTGATCACCGACGCCGGGCCCGCGCTGGCGATGGGCGTGGACGACGTGGCCGACGACGTCATGGTGCGCCCCCCGCGCCGCCCTGACGAACGCGTGATCGACGCACGCATGTGGGCCGGCGTGCTGCAGACCGGCGTGGTGATGGCCGCCCTCACCTTGCTCACCATCGACATGCACCTGCCCGGCGGTTTGATCGAAGGCACGCACGAGTTGCCGCTGGCCCGCACCGCCGGCTTCACCGCGCTGGTGCTGGCGCAACTCTTCAACTGCTTCAACGCCCGCTCCGAAACCGCCAGCGCCTTCGGCCGCCCGTTCGCCAACCGCTGGTTGTGGGGCGCAGTCGCGCTGTCCGCCGCGCTGCAGGTGGCGGTGGTGCACCTGCCCTTCCTTAACGCGGCGTTCGGGACGGTGCCGTTGACGGTAGGGCAGTGGGGGGTGTGCGTTGGGATGGCGAGTGGGGTGTTGTGGTTCGGTGAGCTGCGGAAGGTGGTAGGGCGGGCACTCCTCCCGCGGTCGGCGAGGGCCGAGGCCATCGGGTAACCGGCTCCGCGAATGTCCCCCGAGCCGGAGTACCGCTCTCCTCCTCTACTTCGCTGCGCCAGTCACCCGACGCCCTCGGCTTTTCACCGTTCGTGACTGGAGACGGCGTTCCGGGCGCCTTGCTGGTTCGTACTGGCGGGCCCAGATGCTTAAGACGGCCATCGACCTACAGCAGTGTCGCGTTCATCTACTGCCCGAAACTTGGACTCCTGGGAGATGAAACACCACCGTCATTTTCATCCCACACGACCAGCATTGCGACTGACGGCACGACCCGAATCGGGGTCAACGCGCTCCACCGCAGTTGACCTCAGGAACCCGACATCCTGCATGCGTAGGATCACTTCCACAGCCTCCACGATCTGTCGTTTGCTTCCCGACCTTGAGTCGTCAGATCCGAACATCGGCTGGGCTATGGCCTTCATCATCAGAGCCTTTCCCCACCGCTCGTCTTTCCGGACATCAGGCCTTCCGTGAGACACCAGCAACTTGGACAGATCGCCGTTCTTCTTAACCGTTGGTGCCTGGCCGAGCAACTGATCCATCCGAGCTGCCAAATCAGGCTCCGTGAGATCTGGGTGGCCGAGCGACACGGCGACACTGATCAGTTCCGCCGCGGAGAAATTGCCGCATTCAAAGTCGGGCTTGGCAACGAAGAAGCTTCCAGCGAACCTCTCAGCTTGAGCAGCACTACCCACCAGGCGGGTGGTGTCACTGAGATCTCCGTCGAGGACTATCACACTAAATACCCCTGCCTTGCGGTCTGCCTCCAATGACTCAGCAAAGGCAAGTCCCTTGCCGCCTCGCTCAGCGAACTGCCCCCTTATGTCGATGACTTGGACGTGCCCCAACGCCCCGACCGCGTGTTCGAGGGCGCCGAACTCAGTTGCCCCTTCGACGTAGCACCTGACCTTCACGCCAAAGTCCAAGCCCAACAGAGTCAGGTAGTCGCGCAGGTCTCGCTTTGAAGCATCGAATACCCGGTCATTGCCATACAGCCTCTTTCGTGCGCCCGGAAACCATTGCCCAGGACCGATTTCGTCCTCCTCCAGTAGCACCACGCCAAAGGCACCTTCGGCGGCTCGTCGGATGCTCTCTGCCATGGCCAGAAGGTGCATTGCGCATCAGTTGCCCTTTGAGCTTGCTACGTTCGTGAGGCTTCATCAACCGCAAGAGGACGTGCACGCTGCGATTCTCGTCAGGTGCTTCCGCATTGAACGCCAAGTCCTCTCTCATCTGTCGAACATGATCTGGCCCCAGCCGGACGATCAGTTGTCGAACTCGATCTTCATGAACGACTCCAAACGTAAGCGGCTCCGAAACGATAGCCAGCTCGGCGACCGAGTTCCAGTAGTCGAATCGTTCGCCGAACTTGGTCGAGGAGGTCCATCTGCGGCAATCCTCAATTCCGCGTTCGACCACCCTTCGCACCCCCTCTTCGAAAAGCAGAAACTGTGTGCTTGACGTCTCAACTTTCAACGTGCGCTGCACGTGGTAGAGAACGAATATCCGATCCGGGTGAAACCTGAGCGCCCAGCTCTCGTCGCCCGTCTCTCTCTTTCCGATTGACGAGCCGTATCCGTGGGAACGATGGGCGATCGTGCGCGCGTCGCAGTACGTGGGCATGTCAAATGCCCCTCCGGCGTCCAGTGAGCACAGGCTCGCGTTGGCAATCTCTGAGGCACCAGAAGCGAGATCTGCACGGAGCAAACCAATGCGCCAGAGCCCCTCAATGTCCTCTTTGCTGAACCACCCCAACCCGAGCGACTTGGCCAGTCTGGCCAATTGCTCAGGATCAAGCAGGCGTCCCCGCCAAGGCTCCGATGCGCAAGCGACTTCCGCTCGCAATTCCTGCAAGGTAACGTCCTGCACTTTTGCCCCCTTCCGTTGCGACCTTCACTCGCTGTCGCCAAGTCAGACGAATCGCGATTGCGACCGTCAGCTTACCGGCAAGACGGGATCGATGTGTCGCCGTGGCACCATTTCTCGCCACCTGCGTACCTTCATTGCTGGCCAAGTTCGCCACGGCGCGCCGCAACGCCTCCAAGCCCTTCGGCCCACCAACCCAAAACGGCTTCACGATCGGGCCGGTGGGGCGCTTCGCGCAGCGAAATAGAGGAGGAGCCGAAGGCGGGAGACGTTTGCGGAGTGGAGTGCCCCGGCGGCCTGATTCCGCTCGACCCTGCACGGCGCCAGTCCACCCCAAAAGCAGAAACCAACCCACGATCAACCCGACTCGCCCCCCCGCGACACCCCATAGATGTGCCAAACCGCGATGAACATCGCCGCAATCGCCGGCCCGAGCACGAAGCCGTTGATGCCGAACGTGGCCACACCGCCGAGCGTGGTGATCATCACCAGGTAGTCGGGCATGCCGGTGTCGCGGCCCACCAGCAGCGGGCGCAGCACGTTGTCGATGAGCCCGATCACGAGCACGCCGTAGGCGATGAGCGCGACGCCCTTCAACAACGCGCCCGTCATCAGGAACCAGATCGCCACCGGCAGCCACAGCAGCGCCGCGCCGACGGCGGGCACGAGCGACAGGAAGGCCATCACCTTGCTGACCCTCGACATGTACCTGCCCGGCGGTTTGATCGAAGGCACGCACGAGCTGCCGCTGGCCCGCACCGCCGGCTTCACCGCGCTGGTGCTGGCGCAACTCTTCAACTGTGCGTCGCGATGGCGAGTGGGGTGTTGTGGTTGGGTGAATTGCGCAAGGGGGTGGGGCGAGCTTTCATGCCGAAGTTGCCGCGGGCCCTTGCGGGGACTGGGTGAACTCGTACACCGACACAGCAGCCGCCAGGTCTTCGAGTGCGGTGCCAACCGACTTGAAGACGGTTCGCCCAGCCCAGCTGCCGCGCCCAGGCACCGCGCCGCGCGCAAGATCGGCCAGCGTGCCCGCGACATCGCCGGCAGCGAAGACACCGCGCGACATGGGCCCGAGCAGCTCGCCACTCTTTTGCAGTGCCTCGGCCGTGTCGATGTAGAGTTTCGCGCCGCCGGCAAAACAGGCGTCGTCCGCCTCGCGCATGGCCGGCGTGAAGCTGCCGATCAGGTCGAGGTGGCTGTCGGCGCGCAACCAGACGCCGCGCACGATCGGCTCGGTCGCCAGCGTGGCGCAGCTGACGATGTCGGCGACGGCGGCGGCAGCGGCGAGATCGGTGCAGGCCTGCGCGTCGAACCCCTTGGCGCGCAGGCCTTCGGACAACGCCTCGGCGTTGGCGGCATGTCGGTCCCACACCGTGACGCGCTCGATCGCCCGGATGGCACGGTAGGCCTCGGGCAGCAGGCTGCCGACCCGGCCCGCACCGACGACCAGCAAGTGGCTGGCGCCCGCCGTCGCCAGGTACGAAGCCGCCAGCGCCGACGCCGCCGCGGTGCGGCGCGAGGTGATCTCGTTGCCGTCGATCTGCGCCAGCGGGGCGCCGCTACGGGCGTCGTAAAGCATGTAGGTCGAGTGCAGCCCCGGCAGCCCGCGCTGCGAGTTGCCCGGGAAGATGCTGACGGTCTTGATGCCCAGGTAGGCGCCCGGTTGCCATGCCGGCATGATCAGGACGGTTCCCTGAGTGCCCTCCGCATCGGCCAGCGTGTGCGTGTGCCGCGCTGGCACCTCGCAGCCGCTGACGAACATGCGCCTGAGCGCGGGAATGAGCCGGTCGAAGGGCAGCGCCTCGCGGGTCGCCAGGGTGTCGATGATTTTCACGGGGTGCCTTGTCTGCTCGATCAGGCGTCGAGCACGATGTCTTCGATGGGAATGGCCTGGCAGGTCAGGCAAGTGGTGTCGTCTTCGGTTTCTCTGCCGTGCAGATGGCGAACCTTGCCCGACAGCAGGCGCACTGCGCAGCTTTCGCACTGCCCAACCCGGCATCCGCTGGGCATCGTGATCCCCAGCGACTCGCCGAATCCCAGCAGCGCCCCTTGCGCCGGTGACCAGGTGACTGGCGCGCCGCCCGAGCGCGCGAACTGCACCTGGAAACGTTGCTCGCCGTCTAGCACCGGCGCCGCCGGCGAGCGGAACACTTCGCTGAAGATGTCGAAGCGCGGCACGCCGCGGGCCGTCAGACCGGCGATGAGGGCGCTCATCATCGGCTCCGGGCCGCAGAGATAGAAGCGGGCGCGGCGCACGATCAGGTCCGCATCGATCAGAGATGCCTCGACGCGCGGCGGCGATGCAACATGGCGCCCGGGCGTCTCATCCGGCCCCGGCGCGCTGTAGTGATCGAAGACCTTCAAGCCCGGCAGGCGGGTGGCGTGCAGGGCGATGCGGCCGCGGAACGCATGGCTGGCGAGGTTGCGATTTGCGCAGTAGAGCCAGATCTCGGGGCCTTCCGCGCCGTCGGGCAATGACTCGAGCAAACTCATGAAAGGCGTGATGCCGATGCCCCCCGCGAACAGGACCAGTGGCTGCGGCGAGACGCGCGGCAGCACGAAACCGCCCGCGGGCGCGCGCAGTTCCACCACGTCGCCGACACGCAGCTTGCGGTGCAGATGACCCGACACCAGGCCCTCGTACTGGGCGCCGTCCGAACTGCGGCCGCGCTGGTGCCGGACCGCGATGCTGTAGCGGGTGCGGGCTGGCACGGCCGCCGCGCCGGTGAGCGAATAGGCTCGGGTCACGGCCGCGCCTTCGGCTTGTGGCTGCAAGCGCAGCTCCAGGTGCTGGCCGGGTCGGTAGTCCGGCAGCAGCCCGCCATCGACGGGCTCGAAGTGAATGCCCAGCACACCTTCGGCCTCGGCCCGTACCGAGCTCACGCGGAACGGCCGGAAGCCGGACCAGCGACGCTGCCGGAGCTCTGTGCCCGGATCGCGCTGAACGTCGCACAGGAACGAGCGATGCGGCACCGAGCCGCTGATGGGGTCGCAGGCATCGGCCGAGATCAGCGCGTTGAAGTTGCTGCCGTTGCCGCCATCGATGAGAAGGTCTTCGCGGTCCAGTTCGGAGCAGGCCTGCCACCAGCCGAACTCCGCCACCACCACGTCGTCGGCCAGCAAGGGGGTCAATCGCGCGAGGAAGCGCGCTTCGCCGGTGCGCGTTGCGATGCGAACCCAGTCGCCTTCGGCGATCTGCCTGGAAGCGGCCAGGGTCGGGCTCATTTCGACGATCGGATCGGGCGCACGCTTGCGCAGCGACACCAGACTGCGGTGCTGGCTGTGGCAGTAGTAGCCGTTCTTGGCCGAGCTCAGCACGAGCGGGTAGCGGCCCTGCCGGGTGGTCGCCGCATCGCGCGGCGAGTCTGCCGGCTCGACGAAGCGCGCCACCGGCGGCTGGCCGTGGCGCAACAGACGCTCGGAATACAACTCGACCCGCCGCGTCTCGGTGTCGAAGCCGCGCAGCTGGCCTTGGCCGTCTTCCAGCGCGTACTTCCGCTCGCGCGCATCGATCGCGCAGTCGACCCCGGCCGGTTGCGATCGCAGCTGCGCCACCGTCAGCCCGAGAGGCTCCAGCAGGTGGTCCCAGCCGGCTTCGAGGCTGCCGCCGAAGAACTCGGCCCGCAGCCCGAGCCTGCAGGCCAGATCGAAGACGATGTCGTTGTCAGAGCGCGATTCGCCGCGGGGCGACACCATGCGCTGGCGAAGCTGAACACGCGCGGCCGCGGCGTCGTTGATCTCGAAACCCAGACGCAGGCCCTCGCGTTCCCAGGGCGTGTTGATGGGCAGCAGGATGTCGGCGTAGCGTGCCGCCGGCGTCTCGAACAGGTCGCAATGCACGTGGAATTCCAGTGCCTTGAGCGCATCGTGCGCCATCGCGGTGTCTGCCTGCGAGACCGGCAGGTTGGTGCCAAAGGCCACCATCGCCCGCACCTGATAAGGCTCGCCCTGCAGGATGGCGCGGTAGGTGTCACGGGCGGTCACCCAGCCGCTCGCGGGCGGGCCGATGGGCCGATCGGCCAGGCCGAGCGCCTTGGCGCGCTGCGCCTCGGGCAACAAGGTGAGCGCGTTGACGCTGCGCGTCGCCGTCCCGGTGCGCACCCGGTTGCCGCCCACGCGGTCGAAGCTGCCGGTCAGCGCATACAGCGTGGCGACGGCGCGCTCGGACTGCGTCGCGTTGGTGTGCTGGCCGATCCCGGTCCAGGCGTGGTACGCGACGCGCCGGCCTTCGCCGAAGAGCACGGCCGCGCTGCGCACCGACGCTTCAGCGACCCCCGTGATGCGCAGCACTTCAGCCGGCGTGTACGCCGCACAGGCCTGCGCCAGCAGTTCGAAGGCAGGAGCGCAAGGCAGCAGGCTGCCGCCCGCCAGGTCGACCGTCACCTCACCTCGCAGCAAGAAGTCAGCCGAGCCCTGAAGTCGTGCTGCACTGTTGTGGTCATACGCGACCGCGCACCGACGGGCTGGGTCCCAGACGACGAAGCGGTTGCCGGCCGCCGCGGGCCACAGGTCCTGCTCACGCAGGAAGAGCCCGTTGTCGCTGCGCACCAGCAGCGGCGCGTTGGTCCATTCACGGACGAAGGACGGGTCGAAGCGCTCGTCCGCGATCAGCAAATGGATCAGGCCCAGGGCGAGCGCCGCGTCGGTGCCGGGCCGCACCGGGAGCCATACATCGGCCTGCCGCGCAAGTGCCGTCGGCCGCGGGTCGACCACCACCATTGCGGCGCCCTTGGCGCGCCCGCGACCGATGGCATGTGCCTGCGCGAGCCATGTGCTGGCCGGGTTGTGGCCCCACAGCACGATGAGCCCGGCGTTCTCGTAGTCGGCTGGTGGCATGCCGCAGCCGAAAGTGAACGCATGTGCGAAGTCCTTGTGCCAGTTGCACACCTCGGTGGCGTAGCAGATGTTGGGGCTGCCGAACAGGCGCACGAAGCGCTCGATCCAGTCGATGCTGTCGACCAGCGGCGTGCCGCTGGGCGTGGTGACCGCGAACACCACAGCCTCGGCACCGCTTTGCGCCTTGATGGCCCCCAATTGCTGCGCCGTCTCGGCCAAGGCCTCGTCCCAGCCGATGCGCATCCAGCCCGGGTCGGCGTCTCCCTTCGGGCGCGTGCGGCGCATCGGGAATTGCAGCCGGTGCGGGCTGTGCACCAGCTCGGGCGCGGCACGGCCCTTCATGCACATCGCCTGGCCCGTCGGGTGCGACGGGTCCGCAGTCACGGCGATCAACATGTCCTCGCGCACGGTGTTGAGCGTGCCGCAACGTGAGCGGCACAGCGTGCAGTAGCCCTGCTTGTGTTCGGTGACCATGAATGCAGCCTGCAAGGTGATCGATTCAGGCCATGCTACCGAGCGAAGTCAAGGATTGATAATTCCAAGTTCGAATAGATCAATATAGGTTTCATCGATGCTCATCACGCTGAAGCAGTTGCAGCACTTCGTTGCCGTCGCGCAAACCGGCCAGGTCTCGCGTGCAGCGCAGCGCTGCTACATCAGCCAGCCGTCACTCACCACCTCACTGAAGAACCTGGAAGCCGAGTTGGGGGTGCAGCTCTTCACGCGCCACGCCGACGGCCTGCGTCTGACGGTGCAGGGCGAGGGCTTCTTGCGTCACGCCGAACACGTGCTGACGACGCTGGCGGCTGCGGTCGAGGAGACGCGGAGTGCGGTCTCATCGGTGATGGGTCAGGTCCGCATCGCGATCACGGACACGGTCTCCGAGTACCTGTTGCCCCAGGTCATTGCCACCATACGCCGCCAGTTGCCGCTGGTGGCATTCGAACCCGTCGAGCGCAACCGGATCGACATCGAGGAGGGGCTGCGCAGCGGCGAGTTCGATCTCGCGGTGGTGCTGGTGTCGAACCTGTCGACCGCACCGGACATCCGGCGCGAGAACCTGCTCAAGTCCCCGAGGCAATTGTGGACGTCACTGGATCACCCGCTGGCGCGCGAAAAATCCGCGACGCTGCGCGAAATTGCCACGCTGCCCTTTGTGCTGCTCGACATGGATGAGCACGTGGAGACCGTCGATCGTTATTGGTCAGCAATGAGGCTGAAGCCGAAAGTGGTGTTCCGCACCAAGTCGATCGAAGCCGTGCGCAGCCTGGTGGCGCAGAACGTGGGGGTCACCATCCTCTCGGATCTGGTGTTTCGGCCGTGGTCGCACGACGGCGGGCGCATTCGCCGCACCAGGGTGTCGAACGCGGTGCCGTCGATGGACCTCGGCTTGGCCTACTACCGCGGCTCGGTGCTGTCGCAGGCCACGATGGCGTTCGCCGACGCACTGCGCTCGCTGGCCAAGACGCTGACGCGCGAATCTGCGCGCGCAGAACTGGGTACATGACGCTGCCCGCACGGCGGTCTGGGACCGACCTCTCTAGCCTGCGCTTTCTGGGCCAGTGCCGAGAACACGCGCCGCGAGCTTCACCGCGCTGGTGCTGGCGCAACGACGCTGGGGCAGTGGGCGGTGTGCGTCGCGATGGCGAGCGGGGTGTTGTGGTTCGGTGAATTGCGCAAGGAGGTGGGGCGGGCTTTACGCTTCAGAAGGTCAGCAGGTCGCCGCCGAGCGTGAGGCTGAGCAGGGCAGCGCCTTCCTCGCCGCCACCCGTCAGCTTGATGCGTTTGCCGTAGCGGGCGTTGAGCCACGAGTCTTTGGCAACGCGCCAGTCGAGGCCGAGTGCCTGTTTCATCGTGCGCTCTCCGCCAGCGGCCTTCTTCACGTCGTTGTTGCTCGCCTCGAGCATCAGTCGCCACGACTCGGTTCCGGCAGCGATCTGTCCGACCACCAGCGAGGTGTCCTGCCGCTGCACTGGGCCGCTGGCGAGTGAGGCCAGTACGGCTTCGTGGCGTGTGTATCGGGCGACGACGGTGCAGCCCAGCCGGAAAGAATCGACCCGACCGCTGGATCGGACGAGATCACGGGGGCTCTGTCGGCCCTCCAAGGCCGTCCGTACGTTGCCCCGAGCGCCAGCACGTCGCCGGTACGAACGGAAGACCCCCCGGCCGTCGGTTGTGCATCGCCCGTGCCGTACGCCAGCGACCAGCGCGGGGCGTACCAGCGCTTGCGCGATTCAGCGTAGACCTTCTCGACGCAGGCCTTGTAGACGGCCGTGGGCTTGGCCAGCGCCTCCTTCAGGGATGTGCCGCCGACGCCGCCGGTGGGCGCCAGGTCGTCCACGCCCTTGAAGAAGGCAACGAGGCAGGTGTCTCCGATCAGGTCGCCGGAGGCATCCTGTGCCAGTGTGGCCACGGCCCGCTGATAGATCGGGTCGTCGCCCTTGTCGAAGAACGCACCTGTGGCGAGCGCGAAGGCCCGGCGGCGGAACTCCTGACCACCGACGTCACTCTTGCCCTGCGCGCCGCTGATGTTCGTGGCCGCGGCGATGCGCCACCACACACTCGGCACGTACTCCGTCATCAGGTCGATGCGTGGCAGCGGGTTGCGGACACGCGCGGGCGTGATGACGAAGCCACCGCCCTTGCCCTCCTTGTCGAAGGGGCTGAGCAGCACGGCGAAGTCCTTGGTGTCCTGCACGACCGTCAGCGGCGTGGTGCCGATGCCGGCCAGTGCCGCGGCGGAAACACTGGCGGAGCCCTGGTCAGCGAGGAAGCTCTTGAGCGAGCCGGCGTCCTTGCCCGTCGTTTCCTTCAGCAGCACGACGGGGTCGGGTTTGGTCTGCGAGAAGGAGGGTGTCGCCGACCACGAAGCCAGCAGGCAGGCTGCGGCGGCCATCAATGAAAGAGCTGAGCGGTGAGCCATCGCGTGCTCCTCAGACGACGGTGAAATCGTCGCCGTGGATGAACGGCTCGACCTCGACCCCGGCAGATGTATTCACGTCACCGGTGTGCGCGGCGAAGACGTTCCCGTTCAGCGACGCCTCGTAGTCGTAGGCGCCACTTGCGGCCTCCTCGACCATGATGACGCCCACGACCTGGTAGCTGCCTGCAGGAAGCGCCGCCAGCGCCGCGGGCGACTCGACCGTGCCGGCCCGGTTGCCCACGAACAGCAGGCGCATCCGCTTTCGCTGTGGCGTACCCGGATCCTTGAAAACGGCGATACGCATCGTCATCTTCGCCCCGCCAGTTTTCTTGAACCGGAACGTCAGCGCATCGGCTGCCAATATCGAGAACGCCATGGATGTCTCCCAGGTCGCCGCGACGGCGGCAACCACAAAGAGGAGAAGTAGTCAGCCAGGCCCCATGAAGAATCGCATGTCGGTGGAGCGGAAGTCCGAGCGTGAGCTCGTCGTCACGCGAACCATCAACGCCCCGCCGCGCATCGTGTTCGAAGCGTGGACCCAGGCCGAGTTGTTTCAACGCTGGTGGGTTCCGAAGTCGCTCGGCCTGACGCTGCTTTCCTGTGAGCTCGACGTTCGCGTGGGCGGCACATACCGCCTCGTGTTCCGCCACCCCGCCGCCCCGGAGCCGATGGCGTTCCACGGCAGGTACCTGGAAGTGATACCGCCCTCGCGTCTCGTCTGGACCAATGAAGAAGCGGGCGGCAACGCGCAGATCACCACGGTCACGCTCGAAGAAAGGGCTGGCCAGACGCTGCTCGTCGTGCACGACCTCTACCCCTCGAAGGAAGCGCTCGACCA
This sequence comes from Methylibium sp., assembly GCA_031382215.1. Taxonomy (GTDB): domain Bacteria; phylum Pseudomonadota; class Gammaproteobacteria; order Burkholderiales; family Burkholderiaceae_C; genus LGRD01. The sequence continues at coordinate 3,277 of JANMYQ010000246.1, read as the reverse complement.
AGACATCGACGCCGGCAGCACGAGTTGGAACGACGAGACGTTCGACCAACTTGACGCGCTTCTCGGCTCGGCAAACAACAGGGAGTGACTGCCTTGCGATCGGCCAGGTGAATCACCCCGAAGCTGCCCTTTGCGAGATCAGCGCAACAACTTGGCAGCGGCCACCTCGCCGACCTTTGCACCCAGCGCATTGCCGACTTCGCCCGAATTCCGGTAGTGCACGCCGTCGTAGATCCTGGCGTTGATGACCTCTTGCGTAAAGGCATCGACGCTGGCCCATGAGCGGGTGACCCCAGGCAAGGTCGGGCTGGTGGTGGACAGGCGAGGCGTCGCTCCAGCGCCGATCTCAGCCTTCAAGACTGCCCCGAGCGACGCGGCGATCGTGCAGTGAGCGCAAGGGTACTCGGGGTGCATCGGTGTTTCGATGAAGGGCAACCAGCCGGCATCGCGTTCAGTGGCGTCATTGCTGTCCTGATCGCCGTTGCGAATCGCGGTAAACGGCCGCCAAAAATGGTACTTGTACTTGGCGTCGAAGACCGCGTCGATGGCGTCGACCATCGCCTGCCCGCTCACGGCCAGCAGGCGCGCGTTCTGCGTCACATCGCGACCAGCTTGGTTCGCCACCGAGCGCGCTATCGGGTAGTAGATCGTGGGCGTCGTCGCAGCCCAGAAGCGGGCGATCTCGGTTTGCTCCGGGCTGCGCAGGCTTCCGGCGCGAGCGCCGAGCGTCTTGACCTCGTTGTAGTCGCGGGCCCAGACCGCGCTCTTCAGGTCGGGCGGCGGGCCGGGCCGAAACTGATCCACCCGATCGAGCACCCAGCAGCGCGCCGGTGGCAAATCGGCATTTGCCGGGACGACGGTCGGCACGTAGTTCCCGGGGTTGGCCACGGGTCGATAGTAGAGGGGTGCTGCACCCGTGGGAGCCCGCATCGCAAGGATGCCGGCCGCGGCCTTCTCGCCCAGCGCGATGCCATCCGCCTTGGCCTGGCCTTCGGGCACGGCGGCCAACGCAGCCTGGTACGCCGCCTCGATGGCTGCCGCCTGTGTCGTGGCCATGCGCGCCAGCACGGCGCGATTCACCGCGGCCACTGCAGCCTCGATCGAGGCCCCCGGCGCCTCCAGCTTCAAATACCCGGCTTGCGGGTAGCGCCGCGTGATCGCGTTCACGGACTCAAACACCGCGACCTGGATCAGGACCATCGGCGCTTGGCCCCATGGCCCGGCCTGGTGAGCCACCGTGATCTCGCTGGCCTTTTGGTTCCAGTCAGTCACCACGTCGGCCTGGGCGCTCGCAAACGCAAGCAGGGGAACGACGAACAAACCGCGCGCTGCCTTGGGCGTATTCATGAGTCATCTCCAACGGTTGCCGATGCGGCCAGGCAAATGCTCACCCTCCGCCGAACAGGTGTCAAGCAGTTCTGCGGGAGGGATCCTCAGCTTGATGGACAACCGGAGCGACGAGCGCTTGCCCTCGGCATGCCCCGCAGACCGCCACCGCCGCCGCGTCCATCGGGTGACTGGCCAGACGCGGGCGCTTGATCAGGCCGGCGGGGTGCTTTGCGCTGCGAGGTAAAGGAGGAGGGCCGAGTCTTTTCCGGCCCGGGGGACACTCGCGGAGCAGAGTACCCCGGCGGCGTGATCCACCTTGCGCGATCACGCGTGCGCAAGCGGGCTACCTGGCAGGACAGGATTTGATCTCTGCGTTGACGAAGTCCTGGAAGTCCTTGTGATAGTGGCTCTTCAGGTTCTTCTGGTAGTCGGCCTCGGGATCGCCCAGGTAGCCCTTTTGTGCAGGCAAAACTGATTGGCCAGGCCCTTCTTCCAGTTCTCGTCTGTCGGGAACAGCAGGAAGATCTGCTCTGCGGAGTACAGGAAATTCGACATGAACCAGCCGTAGCTTTCGTCCTCGCCTGGCAGCGGATTCCCGTCAGCCATTTCAGGATGCTCGATTGCGAGCTTCAGGTAGTCCTTGTACGTCTCTTGGGCCGTCGCCACGCGCTGACTATGGTTCGATGACTGGATCTGATCATTGGCAACGTACAGCGCACCACCCGCAATCGTCGCGGTGGCAATCGTGGCGACGTGCGCCATCCTTTCCAGGTTATTTCGTTCGGACATCACGACCTCCTGAATTGCGATGGTCATTCCTGACAGGCTGGTGGTTCGTCGACCATCACAGCGCCCACCAGACCGCAATCTAGAACGAACCCTAAGAACGCGAGGTACAGGGTGATCACCTCACCTCACCTCACCGATGCCGGCCAGGGCTGGCGATTGGCGTGGACGACGTCGCTGACGGCCTGATGACGCGCGCGCTGCGGCACCCTGACGAACGCGTGATCGACGCGCGCATGTGGGCCGGCGTGCTGCAGACCGGCGTGGTGATGGCCGCCCTCACCTTGCTGACCCTCGACATGCACCTGCCCGGCGGTCTGATCGAAGGCACCCACGACGTCCCACTGGCTCGCGCTGCGAGCTTCACCGCGCTGGGGCGCGGTGGCCCTGTCGGCCGCATTACAGGTGGCGGTTGTGCACCTGCCCCCTTCCTCAACGCGGCATTCGGGACGGTGCCGTTGACGCTGGGGCAGTGGGGGCGTGCGTGGGGCGCTCCCCCGAGCCGGGGTTTCCGCCATCGAGAGCCTGTTGCCCTCAGACCTTCAGCAGTGACTCTGGATCGATGACCTTGCCCGAAGGATTGCGCCTGAAGGCATCTGAGGCGAGGCAAGCCTGGATTTCGGCTGTGGTCGCGAAGTTGCTGGCCGCAATCTCCACTGCGTTGTGGTCCGGATCGCGGTAGTACAGGCTTGTGCTCGGGCCGTGGTCCATTGCGCGATAGGGCAAGACACCGAGCACCCGCAGACGCCGATAGCGCTCGCCCAATTCGGACAGCGAGGCATTGCGCAACTGCATGTGATGCAGTCCGGGGTCGCCGCTGGGCGCATCGCGGGTGCCTGCCATCTCGAAGATGGCCACCACGTCCTGGTAGGGGTGCTCGATGTGCAGCCTGAAGAAGCACATGCGCATCGGCTTTGGCGGCCCGCCTGCTTGTGCTCCCGCTTCGACAGCATGCTCGAGCGAGGGCTCGATGCCCAGCAGTTGGCGGTACCACGCCGTCATGGCGTCGTAGCGGCCGGTGGCGAGCACGATCTCACCCAGCCGCATGGGTTGCAGCGCAGCGTCGGAAGCATTCATCGCGATTCCTTGATGTTTAGTCGGGGCGGATGCCGGCGCGGTCGATCACCGTCTTCCAACGCGGCAACTCGGTGCGAATGCGCTC
>JANMYQ010000196.1:0-9136 GCA_031382215.1 Methylibium sp. | reverse complement strand
TCGGCCCGCGCGTTGGCGGCATCGGCATCCATGCCCTGCAGGCGGCCGAAGTAGGTGATGTTCTCGCGCGCGCTCAGCCGCGGGTACAGGCCGCGCGCGTCGCTGAGCACGCCCATGCGCGCGAGCGCCTCGCGCGGGCGCGTGGCCACGTCGATGCCGTCCACCGCCATGCGCCCGGCGTCGGGCTCGATCAGCCCGGCCAGCATGCGCAGCGTGGTGGTCTTGCCGGCGCCGTTGGGGCCGAGCAGGCCGGTGATGCGGCCGTCGGGCGCCGTGAAGCTCACGTCGGCGACGGCCTGCACGCGCTGCGGCGGCGCGGGCTTGAGACCGACGGTCTGGAGCACGCTGCGCGGTGCATCGAAATGTTTGGCGAGGTGCTGGACTTCGATCATCGCGGCACCTCGGCATGCACGCCGACCGGCTGGAACGCGGGCGGGCGCGGGATGTTCACCGCGCAGCCGGCATCGACGCCAAGTGCGGCTTGGTCCTCGGGCGCTTCGATGAAGCGCGAGACCACGTCGCGCATGCAGCCCAGCCCCATCACACCATGGCCGGCGTTGGGCACCACCACGTGGCGCGCAAGTGCGCCCAGCGCCTGGGCCACCCGCGCACCATGGCGAGGTGGTGTGGCCGGGTCCAGCCCGCCGCTGAGCATCAGCACCGGCGCGGTGGCCGGCGGGAGCGTGTAGAACGCCGCCGGCACCGTGCCGCGCGGCCAGTCGGCACAGACTTGGTCGTACAGGCGCAACGAGCCCGCGCTGGGTGTGGGTGTGGGTGTGGGTGTGGGTGTGGGCGTGGCCACGGCTGGATTGCCACGTTCCAGCAAAGGCATGTCCTCTGCACACACGACCGAGAAGTGCATGCCCAACGCCACCTGGCTACCGCGGCGCGACGACAGCACCGAACCCAGCCCGGCCAACGCTGCAAAGTCACCGCGCGCTGCGGCGCGGATGGCCACCGGCAGCCCGGCCGCCAGCGCCGGGCTGTAGAGCGGGCCGCGCACCGCGCCGAGCAGCATGTCGCGCGTCAGCACAAAGGTCTCGGGCCGGCCGGTCAGGGGGTCGGCCACGGTCAGCGATTGCGGCAGGCGCGCCAGCAAGCCGGCCCAGTCCGCGCGCAGCCACGGGTGGCGGGCGGCGCAGGCCGGTTCGGCCTCGCAGCCGGCCAGCATCGCGTCGAAGGCGGCATTTCCATCGGCCACAAAGCTGGCCGGCAGCACCATGTCGGGGGGGGCCACACCGTCGATCACGCTGCGCCGCACGCGGGCCGGGAACTGGCGCTGGTACTCCAGCGCGGCGCGTGTGCCGTACGACGCACCGACCAGGTTGATGCGTTCGGCGCCGAGCGCGGCACGCACCGCATCGAGGTCCTGCATCGCCAGGGTGGTGGTGAAAAAGCGCAGGTCGTCGGTGGCCCGGATGTGGCCGCGCGCCAGCAGCTCGGCGCGGCAGCGCGCCAGGCGGCCGGCCTGGCGCTCGGGGTCGCCCTGCTCGGCCAGCAGCTCTTGTTCGCCGGTCTTGCAGGCCAGCGGCGCAGAGCGGCCGGTGCCGCGCTGGTCGACCAACACGATGTCGCGCCGGTTGCCCAGGCGGCTCAGCAGGCCCATCAGGGCCGGCGCAATCTCGATGGCGCTTTGCCCGGGGCCGCCGGCCAGCACGAACACCGGGTCGGGCAGTTTGCGCCGGGCGATCGCCGGCACCACCACGTAGTGCAGGTCGATCTTCGGGCCTTCGGGCCGGGTCGGATCGAGCAAACGCGCGAGCACGCCGCAGCGCACGCTGTTGCTCAGGCCGGCGACGCGACATTCGGCGGTCGGCTCGCCGGTCGCTGGGGCAGCGCGGGCCGGTGCCATTCCTGCCCAGAGTGCCGCACCAAGCACCGCACCAAGCACCGCCCGATGCGCCGCCCGATGCACTGCCGACAACGCCGCACCGACCCCGCAAGCAAACCCGGCGCCGCGCGCTACGCCGCGCACTGCGACTTTCAAGCGCTCAGCATCCGCTTCAGCTCGCCGCTGTCGATCAACCGCGCCAGGTCGCTGGCGCCGCCTATCAGCGTGCTCTTGACGAACACCATCGGGAAGGTCGGCCAGCCGGTCCACATCTTCAAGGCGTTGCGCGGGCGCCATTGGCTGACGTAACTGCCGTACTCCAGGTAGTGAAACGGCACGCCGGCCGCCGTGAGCAGCTTGCGTGCGCGGCGGCAGAACGGGTTCATGGCCATGCCCACCACCAGCACGGTGTTCGACAAGGTGGCCGCCTGCACGTTGTGCACGATGTCTGCGTGGTGGTTGGCCAGCTTGTCGCGGATGGCGGGGTGGACTCGCGATGGATCGAGAATGCGGCGCGGCATGCGGGGGGGCTCCGTGAGCGTCAAGCCGCAAGCGTAGCCGAGTTGGCAGGGCGCCCTGTTTCAGTGCGGTGGCGCTCAAGTTTCTGCGCGGTTGGACGAAACTTCACGGAACACCTCTTCCGTGTGCGTGACCGGCCCTTGCCAGACCTGTTGCGCAGGCGGACCATGAACCACGGCCATGCTGAAACTGTTGAGCCTCTTCCGACCCAAGTCGGCGCCCGTGCGGCGACCGAACCGGTCGTCTGCGGCCGATCCGTTGGCCAAAGCCCGGACCGATGCGGACTGGGAGAAGACCCGCGGCCCGCAGCGCGAGCAGGACATGGTGTTGTCAGACCAGGTGCTGGGCTGGTTGCAGTTGTTGCCGCAGCCGGTGCGGCCTTCGGCGCTGTGCGCTCACTACCCGCGCGTGGCCAACCGCATCGCGCTGTGCTGGAGCGACCCGCTGTTGACCGAGCAGGTGTTCGATGCGCTTCTGCTGAGCCAGCGCGGCAAGCGCAAGGGCTTTCCGCCTGCGGTCGCTTCCGAGATGCTGCGCCTACGCGCATTCCACGCGCGCCACAAAGGCACGCAAAAGGGAGTGCGCATGTGGGACCGCAGCTTGATGGCGGTGTCCGACCGCTGAGCTTCTCGATGCGTCGGCGGTAGGGTGTAATAAGCGCCCGCTCAAGCCGACTCAATTTCCCATGAAACACACGTTCGCCGGTCTGACCCCGTGCCTGGCCTTGGCCGGGCTGCTGGCCTTGACCTCGGCGCAGGCCGCGCCGCCCGCCGGGCGCTACGACGGGCGTCTGTGCGTGGTCACCCGAGCCGGCACTCCCGAATGCGGGCCGGCCCGCGTGGAGTTGCGCAACGCCCGCCAGGCGCAGGTGCGGGTCAGCGACATCTTGTATTCGCTGACCCTGCACAGCAGCCAGGTCAACGTGGTGCTCAAGCACGGTGCGATGCAGATCGACGGTTTCACCGCGGTGTATGAGTGGAAGGGCAGCGCGCTGCACTTCGCAGACGCCGCCAAGGGCGTGCGCTACGAGGTGCTGCTGGGCGACCGCCGGCCTTGAGCCAGGCGTGGCCCGACGGGGTGATCAACCCGCGTCGACTTGCGCCAACCCGCACCAGCCGCATCAACCCGCGCCAGCCGCACTCTTCGGCGCTGGCCGCAACAGTGCCTCGCAGGTGGCGCGCTGCGGGTCGGCGCCGTCCAGGCTTCGGCACACGCCGTCGAGCTGCGCCTGCAGGCGGCCCAGCACCGCGGCGTGCGCGCCGCGCTCGTTCCAGCCCACCAGCCGGCTGCCCACGCGCTGGAGCGAGCGGGCGCTGCGCTCATAGAACGCGTTCGGCTGGGCGGCCGCTTCGGTCAGCAAGGCGCGCGCGGCCTTTTCGATGCGCGCTTCGTCCTGCGGCGCCAGCTCAACCAACGCGGCCACGTACGAGGCGCCCCATTGCAGGCGGGTCGCCGGGCCCTCGCTGGTGTCGAAGGCTTTTTGATACCAGCGCAGCGCTTCGGCCTTGTCGCCGCGCTTGCGCGCATTGCCGGCCAGGCCGGACATCAGGTAATACGGCGACGAGGTTCGCGTGAGGTTGGCCTGCAGCAGTGCGTCGGACTCGTCCATCAGCCCGGCCTGCTCGAGCATGTAGGCGGCGGTCGGGATGGCGGCCAGACGCTCGTAGCCGTCGGTGATGTCGCGGTCGGCGCGCGCCGTGTGGTCGCGCACATCGGCGAGCAGCGCAGCCGGAAGCGCCGCGGGCTTGGCTGCGCTGGCCTTGGCGCCCTCGGTTGTGGCCGGCCGGGCCAGGTTCAGCTGCGCGATGACCGCCATCATGCGGTCGGCACGCGACAGGCTCGCATCGGCTGCCAGGCGCTTCAGCGCGCTGTTGAAGACGCCCACCAGTTGGGCGCGCTCGGGCGTGCCGTCGGCGCTGACGGCACGGGCCAGTTCGGCGGCGTTGTTGGTCAGCACGTCCATGTGGGTGCGCGCCTGCGCCGGGTCGGCCAGCAGCTTCTGCAGCCTGGCGCGGGCGCCCGCATCGGGCCGCGGTGCCGCGGCTGCCCCGGGCTTGGCGGCGCGCCCGGTGTCGGTGGCAGCGAGTGCCTTCAGCAGCAGGCGCGCGGCGGTGTCGGGCTGGTCGGCCGGGCAGGCGTCGGCCAGTTGGCGCAAGGTGGCGGCGAGTTGCTCCTTGGGCACCACCTGTTGTTCGTCGGTCTCCCACGAATAGAAGGCCAGCAGCTTCCAGTCGTTGGCGCTCAGGCGCTTGGCTGCGGCGGCGCCGGAGCGGGCATCGGCCAGCACCGCCTTGGCAGGCCGTTGGGCGTTCATGCCCAGCGTGAGCACCTGGGTGTATTGCGCGGCGTCCACTTCGCCGGGCAGGCGCGTGAGTTCGGTGCCCTGGGGGTCGAACAACAGCATGGTCGGGTAGCCGCGCACCTTGAAGCGGGCGCCGAGTTTCTGCGCGCCGGGGCTGTCGCCGTCCACATACACCGGCACGAAAGCGCGCGAACGTTCGATGAAGTCCTGCCGGTTGAACAAGGTGGCCTGGAGCTGGTTGCACGGCGGGCACCACTTGGCGCCCCAGTACACGAACAGCGGCTTGTTGGCCTGGCGGGCCTGGGCGAAGGCGGCATCGACGTCGACGTCGCTCGCTGCCTTTGTCCAGGCGATGCCGCTTTCGGTGCTCGCCAGGGCAACGAACGTCACGGTGGCGAGCCACCCGGCAAGCAAAGTTCGAAGCACGTTGAATCGCATGGCACGAGCTCCTGTCTGACGTTTCGGAAATTGCGGACGCTTCAGCTTCAGTCTACCGGCGCCGGCGCTTCACGCACCGGGTCGCGCGGCGACGCCGAGGCATATTGCGCCAAGGCCACCCCCGCGAGCGTGACTGCCGCGCCGGCCAGCTTGATCGCGGTGTAGCGCTCGCCGGTCACACCCCACGCCACCAGCCCGGCCACCGGCGGCATCAGGTACATCAGCGGTGCCGTGCGCGCCACACCGCGCACTGCATTGACCCAGCCCCACAGCAACCAGCCCATGAAGGCGGAGATCAGCACCGCGTAAAACATGCCGGCCCAGATGGCGGGGCTGATCGCCGTCCACTCGATGTCCAGCCCGGCCGGCAGACTCAACGCAACCACCGGCACGCTGCCCATCAGGGTGGCGTAGCCCATCACGGTGACGCTGCCGTGGCGCTCGATCATCGGCTTGGCCATGACGGTGTAGTAAGAGAAGAACGACGCCGCGATCAGCAGCACCAGATCGCCGCCGCCGGCCCGCCACTGGCCACCGACCAGCTTGTCGGACAGGAACACCAGCACGCCCAGAAAGGCCACGCCAACCCCCGCCACCTGGCCGCGCGTCAGGTGCTCCAGCCCGTACCAGCGCAGGATCAGCAAGGTGAACACCGGCCCGCAGGCCAGGATCAACGCGCTCGAAAACGGTGTCGACCAGTGGATGCCGTAGGTGACCATGCCGACGTGCAGCAGGTGCCCGATCAAGCCCAGCCGCAGCAGCGCCCACAGGTCTTCACGCGGCAGGCGCGGCCAGTTCAGGCCGTGGCGCGAGCACAGCAGCAGGGCCGCCGCCAGCGGCATCGCCAGGTAACGCACGAACAGAAAGCCGCCCGGCGACAGCACGTTGAACACCGCCTTCTGCACGCTGAAGTTGGTGCCCCAGATCACGATCAGCACCAGCGCCACCCACAGCGCCTTGGTGGCGCGGGCGCGGCTTGCGGAATCTGCGGAAGGGGGTTCGGGTGGGGCGGACAGGCTGGCGGGAACGACGGACATGGTCGGGGCGGCGCGGCGTCAGGGGAGCGGGTCCGGGTTGGAAGCGTCTTGAGTGTCCCCCAAGCAGCCCTGCGCGTCTTCGAAGCGCCATCCGTCCACAGGCGCAGCGCGGGCAAGCGCCATCCAGGCGTCGAAGGGCAGGCGCAGCGCGCGCTTGGGGGCCGGGCGCGCCACGTCCAGCGCCGTCTCGGTGGCCGTCTCGGTGGCAATCAGCACGCCGCACTCGGGCGGGATCTCCTCCGGCCGGGCGATGCCGGCGCGGATCACGTACCAGCACTCGCTCGACATCTGCAGGTAAGCGGCCCGCTTGCCCGGCTGGCGCAGGTCGCCCAGCAGGTCGGCGCGGCGCACTTTCACCTCGTGCACGATCGGCTCGAGGTAGGCCTCGACGGTGGTGTGGCGTATCGAGAACACGTCGGGCATCGCCATCGCCCAGGCCTCGCCGACCTTGGCGCGCAGGCTCAAGCCCCGCCAGGCAATGCGCCCGGCCCGAACCATCTCGCGCGCCACTCGCTCGACCAGCGCCTCGTGCGCGTCACGGCGGGCGCGGTTGCGTTGCAGGGTTTCGGCGATGACGCCGATGCCGGCGTCGGTCACCCTCAATGTCTCGTGCCCCGACGGTTGCACCCGCCGCTCCAGCAACCCGGCGGCCAGCAGTTCGACCTCGATCGCGTCCTGGCACGGCCAACCGGCCGAGCGGTACACGTCGCGCAGGCGGCGGCGGTGGTGGGCGGTCAGGCTGGGCTGGGCATGCATGGAGCCCTGAGCGTAGCGCGCGCGGCGAAGGTTCGCGCGGTCGCCCATGCCGCCGTGGCCACGCCAGGCCGGCGGCGGCGCCCCCGTTCTCCGGCCCTCGCTCGCGGGGCACCGTTCAGAGGTGCGGCGTGCAGTGCCATCAACACCGTGGTGACGTGAATGCGTGGCGGGGACCGCGAATGGGGCCTTCGCCCGAGGGCACCACCGCCGACCTTCTTCACACATCGTTGACGGGTCACACCTCCGCATGCCACCGACGGGTCAGGGCAGGTGGCTCGGGGTAGGGGCGCAGGCCCCATTCGCGGTCACCGCGACTTGAGCCTGAAGACGCGGTGTTGACAGAGCGCCCTCTGCAGGCAGAACCCGGTGCCCCGCGAGCGAGGGCCGGAGAACGTACCCCGGGCCGCCTGCCAAGCGCTCCAACCGCCGCACGCAGGCGGCAGCGTCACCCCGCCGTCGCCGTCCGCGAAATCGACACCCCCGCCACATGCGGCTGGCCCAGCAACTCGGGCCGCACGGTGCGTTTGCAGGCGTGTTCGTCTTCGGCGAACAGGTGCAGGCACTGCGGCGGGAAGTGCAGGTGCACCACTTCGCCGACGGTGCAGCGCGACTGGCCGCTCTCGCGCACCGTCACCAGTTCACCGCCGGCCAGGCGCACGTAGATGTAGCTGGCTTCGCCGAGCTGCTCGATGAAGCCGATCAGCCCCTGCAGGGTGTTGCTGCCGCCGGGCGCGACGATCTGCACGTGCTCGGGGCGCACACCCAGCGTGACTTCGGCATTCGCCGGCAGGTGGTGGGAGTCCACCTCGGCGTCGAACTCGTCGTCGTTGATGCGCACCCGCGCGTTGCGCGCGTCGGCGCGCACCAGCCGTGCGGCGATGAAGTTCATCTTCGGCGAGCCGATGAAGCCGGCCACGAACTTGCTGACCGGGTGGTGGTACAGCTCCAACGGCGCGCCGTACTGCGCCACGCTGCCTTCGCGCTGCACCGCCGGGCCGGCATTCAGCAACGCGATCTTGCTGGCCAATGTCATGGCCTCGACCTGGTCGTGGGTCACGTAGATCATGCTGGCGGTGCCGATGTCCTGGTGCATCTTGGCCAGTTCCAGGCGGGTCTGCACGCGCAGCGCCGCGTCGAGATTGGACAGCGGTTCGTCGAACAGGAACACGTCGGGCTCGCGCACGATCGCGCGCCCGATCGCCACCCGCTGGCGCTGGCCGCCGGAGAGTTGTTTGGGCAACCGGTCGAGCAGCGCGTCGAGCTGCAGGATCTTGCCGGCCTTGCGCACACGTTGATCCACCGTGCTGTTGTCGGTCTTGGCCTGGCGCAGGCCGAAGGCCATGTTGTCGTACACCGTCATGTGCGGGTAGAGCGCGTAACTCTGGAACACCATCGCCACGCCGCGCCGCGACGGCGGCGTTTCGTTCACGCGCTTGCCGTTGATGTGCAGATCGCCGCTGGAGATGTCTTCCAGCCCCGCGACCATGCGCAGCAGCGTGGACTTGCCGCAGCCCGACGGGCCGACGAACACGACGAACTCGCCGCGGTCGATGTGCAGGTCGACCTTGCGGATGGTGTCGGCAGCGGCGCCGGCGTAGCGCTTGTGGACGTCGCGGAAGACGATCTCGGACATGGCGGTCTCCTGGGGGATGCCTGTGGTCTTATGAAAGGGTGGCGAACACGGCGCCGAACGCGGGCAGCTCCAGCCGCTGGCCTGCGACCGTGCCGGCCGGCAACGGGTGGCTGGTGTCGGCCGCAGCCTTCAGCGTGGCCGGCAAGGTGTACGACGCCGACTGCGCGCTCAGGTTGAAGGCGCACAGCAGCGCCGGGCCATGCTCGGCAGCGCTGTCGCGCACGAAGGCCAGCATCTGGTCGTGGGCCGGCAACAGTGTGATGCTGCCGCGCTGCAAACCGGGCCGGGCACGGCGCCAGGCCAACATCGAGCGGTAGAAATGGAAGAGTGAGGCGGTGTCGCTGCGCTGGCCTTCGGCAGCCAGCGGCAGATGTTCCGGCGCCACCGGCAGCCAGGTGTGTTCGGCGCCGCTGAAGCCGCCGTGCGGCGCCTGCGCGTCCCACACCATCGGCGTGCGGCAGCCGTCGCGGCCGCGGTACTCGGGCCACATGGTGATGCCGTACGGGTCTTGCAGGTCTTCGAAGTTGATCGTCGCTTCGGTCAGGCCCAGCTCTTCGCCCTGGTACAGGCAGGGCGAGCCGCGCAGGCTGGCCTGCAGCGCAAAGGCCAGGCGCAGCCAG
>JANMYQ010000185.1:0-1734 GCA_031382215.1 Methylibium sp. | reverse complement strand
GCAACCCGAAGGGCGTCGTCACGCATCACCGCGGCGCGTATCTGAATGCGGTGTCGAATGTCGTGACCTGGGAGATGCCGCGCCACGCGGTCTATCTGTGGACATTGCCGATGTTCCATTGCAACGGCTGGTGCTTCCCGTGGACGATGGCCCTGCAGGCCGGCACCAGCGTGTGCCTGCGCAAGGTCGACACGGCGCTGATCTTCGAACTGATTCGCGAGCACCGGGTGACGCACCTGTGCGGCGCGCCGATCGTCTACGGCCTGCTGATCAATGCCCCCGACGCTCAGCGCACCGGCATCACGCACGCCATCAACGGCCTGATCGCTGGCGCCGCACCGCCGGCCGCGATCATCGAAGGCTGCGAGCGCATCGGCATAGCCATCACCCACGTCTACGGGCTGACCGAGGTGTACGGCCCGGCCGCCGTTTGTGCGCAGCAAACCGACTGGGCCGTGCTGCCGTTGGGAGAGCGCGCCCGCCTGAACGCACGCCAAGGCGTGGCCTACCCGCTTCAGCAGTCCATCACCGTGCTGGACCCGGAAACGATGCACGCCGTGCCCGCCGATGGCGAGACGATGGGCGAGATCTTCTTCCGCGGCAACCTGGTGATGAAGGGCTATCTCAAGAACAGCTCGGCCACCCAGGAAGCCTTTGCCGGCGGCTGGTTCCACACCGGCGACCTGGCGGTGGTGGACGCCGACGGTTACGTCAAGATCAAGGACCGCAGCAAGGACGTGATCATCTCGGGCGGCGAAAACATCTCCAGCGTCGAGGTCGAGGAGGTGCTGTACCGCCACCCCGATGTGCTGGTGGCCGCGGTGGTGGCCAAGCCCGATGCGAAATGGGGCGAGGTGGCGGCGGCGTTCGTCGAACTGCGCGACGGCTCGGCCGCCACCGAGGCCGACATCATCGCGCACTGCCGCGACCAGATGGCGCGCTTCAAGGTGCCCAAGCAGGTGATCTTCGGCCTGCTGCCGAAAACGTCCACCGGCAAGATCCAGAAGTTCGTGCTGCGTGAGCAGTTGCGTTCGGCCTCGGCCATCGCCTGAGGACCACTGCGATGGCCAACGACATCATCTTGCAGACCACCGGTCTGACGAAGGAATTCAAGGGTTTCGCCGCGGTTCAGGACGTGAACCTGAACGTCCGGCGCGGAACCATCCATGCGCTGATCGGGCCGAATGGCGCGGGCAAGACCACGGTCTTCAACCTGCTGACCAAGTTTTTGCAGCCCACCCAGGGAACGATCCATTTCAACGGCATCGACATCTCGAATGAGCAGCCGGCGCAGATCGCACGGCGCGGTGTGATCCGCTCGTTTCAGATCTCCGCCACCTTCGGCCACATGACCGCACTCGAGAACGTGCGTGTGGCCTTGCAGCGCCAGCTCGGCACCTCGTTCCACTTCTGGCGCTCGGCGAAGAGCCTGAACCAGCTCGACAGTCGCGCGATGGAACTGCTCGAAGCGGTGGATCTGGCCAGCTACGCCCGCACGCTGGCGGTGGAGATGCCCTACGGCCGCAAACGCGCGCTCGAGATTGCGACCACGCTCGCGCTCGACCCCGAACTGATGCTGCTCGACGAACCCACGCAAGGCATGGGTCACGAAGATGTGGACCGCGTGGCCGACCTGATCCGCAAGGTCGCCGCGAATCGCACCGTGCTGATGGTCGAGCACAACCTGTCGGTGGTGGAGAAGCTGAGCGACGTGATCACGGTCTTGCAACGCGG
>JANMYQ010000176.1:0-1760 GCA_031382215.1 Methylibium sp. | reverse complement strand
ACGATGCGCAGCAGCAGCAGATCCGTGGTCAGGTCCTCGCCCACGCTGTAGTACTGCAGGTCGAGGGTGCGCTCAGCCGCGTCGGCCAAGGCTGCGCGCGTCACGAAGGCCGATTGGCCGGTCGCCATGACCTGGAAGCCGGACCGCCCTGGGTTCTGCCTGGCCTGCATTGCAAACGCGCGGCCGAGCAACGTGCTTTCGCCGCCAGCGATCGCCAGCGACGGCACGCGTGGAAAGTCTGGCCGCAACGAGGCACATCCACCCACCATCGGGAGCAGCGCGATCACCGCCGCGAAGTGGCCCGTTTCGATCGCCCGGCAACGGCCTGACCACGTCCTTGTGCGCTGACGCACAGACCCCGGCGCAATGGCGGTCACACCGGCCTTGCCGGCTGCCGCACGAAGTTCCTGGCGGATCCGCAGACGTACGTGGCGCCCGCCCTGGCCGCTGAGCCGGCGCCAGCCCCCGAGCCCGCTGCCACTGCCGCAGCCGGCACGGTCTACACCTGCCCGATGCACCCGGAGATTCGCCAGTCTCACCCTGGCCATTGCCCGAAGTGCGGCATGACGCTGGAGCCCGTGTTGCCCAGCCTGGAAGACGACGAGAACCCTGAAATGGTCGACTTTCAACACCGCTTCTGGTGGACGCTGCCGTTAACCATCATCGTCACCGTGCTGGCCATGTTCGGCCACCGGCTCGGCTGGATGTCGATGGCCGCGCAGAGCTGGGTCGAGTTGGTGTTGTCGGTGCCCATCGTCTTGTGGGCAGGCTGGCCGTTCTTCGTTCGCGGCGACCAGTCGATCGCGCACCGCAGCCCCAACATGTGGACGCTGATCAGCCTGGGCACCGGCGCGGCCTTCGTCTACAGCGTCGTGGCCACCGTCGCGCCGCAGGTGTTCCCCGACTCGTTCATGTCGATGGGCCGCGTGGCCGTGTACTTCGAGGCGGCGGCAGTGATCATCTCGTTAACACTGCTGGGCCAACTGCTCGAACTGAACGCGCGTTCGCAGACATCGGCCGGGATCAAATCGCTGCTCGGCCTGGCACCCAAGACGGCGCGCCGCGTCGCGGCCGACGGGTCGGAAGAAGACATCCCGCTGGCCCACGTGCACGTGGGCGACAGGCTGCGCGTGCGCCCGGGCGAGAAGGTGCCTGTCGATGGCGTGGTGGTCGAGGGCAGCAGCGCGCTGGACGAGTCGATGTTGGCGGGCGAGCCGCTGCCGGTGACCAAGCGTGTGGGCGACAAGCTGATCGGCGCCACGCTCAACACCAGCGGCGCGCCGGTGATGCAATCTGAGCATGTCGGCTCGGCCACGGTGCTGGCGCAGATCGTGCAAATGGTGGCGCTGGCCCAGCGCTCGTGCGCGCCGATGCAGCGCATGGCCGACGCAGTGGCCGGTTATTTCGTATACGGCGTTGTGGCCGCCGCGGCGCTGACCTTTTTCGGCTGGGGCTGGTTCGGGCCGTCCTCTGCCAATGACTCGAGCTGGGTCTGCGGCCTGATCAATGCGGTGTCGGTGTTGATCATCGCCTGCCCCTGTGCGCTGGGCCTGGCCACGCCGATGTCGATCATGGTCGCCACCGGCCGCGCCGCCATGCACGGCGTGTTGTTCCGCGACGCTGCGGCGATCGAGAAGCTGCGCCAGGTCGACACGCTGGTCGTCGACAAGACCGGCACGCTGACCGAGGGCAAGCCCAAGCTGGTGAGCGTGACCGCGGCCGAGGGCATGACCGACGACGCGCTGCTCCGGTTCGCGGCC
>JANMYQ010000174.1:0-1814 GCA_031382215.1 Methylibium sp. | reverse complement strand
CGACCACCGCCTCGCTCGCCGTAACGCGAAGCGGTATCACATTTGATATTGCGGTTTATCGACCACCCACTCTGCAACCAAAGACGCCTGATGAAAAAGATCCTTGCCTTCGCGCTGGCCAGCGGCCTGAGTGCTGCTGCCTGCGCGCAATCCTGGCCCACCAAGCCGGTGCGGGTGCTCGTTCCGGCCCCGGTCGGCAGCTCGCTCGACATCATCGTTCGCACCTTGGGCGACAAGCTCGAGGACCGCTGGAAACAGCCCGTTGTCGTCGACAACAAGGCCGGTGCCGGCGGCATGCTCGGCATGGACGTGGTGGCCAAGGCGCCGCCCGACGGCCATACGCTGGGCATCGGCTTCAACGGCCCGATCGCTTTCGGCCCGTACCTGTACAAGAAGATGCCCTACGACCCGGGCAAGGATCTGCTGCCGATCGTGCTGACCACGTCGCAGCCGAACGTGCTGGCCGTGCAGGCGAGCAACCCGGCCAATACCTTGCCCGAATTCGTCGCCTGGGCGAAAAAGCAGGGCAGCAAGCTGAGCTACGGCTCGGTCGGCAACGGCAGCTCGTCGCACCTGACGATGGAGCTGTTCAAGAGCATTGCGGGAATCGATGCGGTGCACGTGCCTTACGCCGGCTCGCCGCCCGCGGGCACTTCGCTGGCGGCGGGCGAGACACAGGCGCTGTTCACCGTCGCACCGGCGCTGCTGCCGCTGATCCAGGGCGGCCGGATCAAGCTGATCGCTGCCACCAGCGCGCAGCGTACCGATTCGATGAAGACCCTGGCCACGCTGGCCGAATCCGGCTACCCCGGGTTCGAAGCGCTGGCGTGGAATGGCCTGTTCACCGCCGCCGGCACGCCGGCTGACGTGGTCAACCGAATCAATGCCGATGTCAACGCAGTGCTGAAGGACCCCGCGGTGCAGGAACTGCTCGCCAAGCAGGGGCTGATCATCGGCGGCGGCACGCCGGCGGAGTTCAAGTCCTTTATCGACAGCGAAGGCAAGAAGTGGGGCGCGATCATCAAAAAGGTCGGCATCACCATCGACTGAAGGGCCACCCTCATCAAGAACGAAGGGCCTGCGATCGCTCGCAAGCCCTTGTGCTCGCAAGCCCTTGTGTTTGCTGGTGCCGGTGAGAAGAGTCGAACTCCCGACCTTCGCATTACGAATGCGCTGCTCTACCAACTGAGCTACACCGGCATGGACCGCGGATTATAGCCAGCGAGGGCGCTGCGATCAGGGGGTCGCGGCGCCTTCCGCGCGCTGCCGGAGATCGGGATTCGCACCCTTGTGCGCTTCGTGGCCCAGGGGCCAGACTCGGCATGTCGCCGTCCAGCCGCGCGAGGAGCATTCGATGAACCAGCCCGCAAAGATCGCATCAGTACGCGTCGACCAGGCGCGGCGTGATTTCATCGTCAAGTCTGCCGCCGCCGGTGGCGGCCTGGCGCTGTCGTGGCAGGTGCCTGCCGATGCGGCGGACCCGGTGGGTGCCGCCGCGGGCAGCGAAATCAACGTCTGGGTGGTCGTTCGGCCCGATGAACGATGCGTGGTGCGAATCGCCCGCTCAGAAATGGGCCAGGGCACGCTCACCGGCCTGGCACAACTGGTGGTCGAAGAGCTGGAGTGCGATTGGGCACAGGTGCTGACCGAACAGATTTCGCCACAGCGCAATTTCGCCAGCAAGCGGGCCTGGGGCGAGATGGGCACCGGCGGCAGCCGCGGCATCCGTACCTCGCACGACTATGTGCGCCGCGGCGGCGCTGCCGCGCGCTTGATGCTGCTGCAGGCTGCGGCCGACGAATGGCAAGTGCCCG
>JANMYQ010000168.1:0-6693 GCA_031382215.1 Methylibium sp. | reverse complement strand
TGTCCAGTACATTGGCTCAACTGGAGCTAAGCGGATACCCCTTATGGATGTCCAGTACATTGGCTCAACTGGAGCTAAGCGGATACCCCTTATGGATGTCCAGTACATTGGCTCAACTGGAGCTAAGCGGATACCCCTTGAGCAGGCACAGCGCTGGGCGCCCGCCGGTGCGGCGTACTGGGCCGCGGCCGACCGCTCGCGTGACGCGGCGCGCCTGGCCGAGCAGGCGGCCCTGCTGGCCGAAGCGGCGCGCTGCTTCGAGCGGGCGGGCCTGCCGGCGTTGCGCTTCGACGCCTTGCTGCAGCGCTCGCGCACCTTGTCGTCCAACGACCTGGGGGCCCAGGCGCACGCCGCGGTGCTGCAACTGGAGGCGGCCGCCAGCACCGATGAGCAGCGTCTGCAGGCCTTGGACACGCGCCTCGAACTGGCGATGACGCGCTACGAGATCGACGAAGCGCTGCGCCTGGGCCACCGCGCGCTCGACAGTGCCCGCGCGCTCGGGCGCCACGACCTGGAGCTTCGCTTCGCGATCATCCTGTCCGGCGCGTTGTGCGACGCGCGCCGGGCCGGCGAAGCGGTGGCGCTACTCGAGCCGTACGCGCCCCGGGTGCAGGCGCGCGCCGCCCCGGTTCAAGACGGGGAGCGCACGGGCGAGCACGCTGGCGAGCAGGCCTGGGAATTCTGGGAGGCCACCGCGCTGGCGCTCGACTACGACAACCGCCTGCGCGACGCGATGCCCGCCTGGGCCGAAGCACGCGCGGTGGCGCAGCGGGCCGGGCGGCGCGACATGCTTTGGAAGACCATGTCCAACACCGCCTCCACGCAAGCCAAGATGGGCCTGGTGCAGCAGGCCGCGCAGGCCGGCGCCAGCGCACGCCAACTCGCGCTCGACGCCGGTGAAGGCGCCTCGATGCGGGTGCTGCAGATGCAGGTCACGGTGGCGCACCGGCTGCGCGACCTGGGCCGCTACGACGAGGCCTTGCCGATGCTCGAAGAAGCGCTCGCCGGCTACGAGGCGGGCGGCGGCTCGCACTCCGACAAGGCCTTGACCGAGCAGCGCCTGGTCGTGCTCTTCCAGCAGCTCGGGCAGCCGGCGCGCGCGGCACCGCTGCTGGCCGGGGAGCGCCCCGGCCTGCCGCGCGGCGTGGCGATGATCCGCCAGGTCCACCGCGCCGAACTCGAAGCGCAGCAGGGGCGCGACGGCCTGCCGATGATGCGCGAGGCGCTCCAGATCATCGCCAACCCGAACGACATCTACCACCGCATCGCCAGCCTGTTCGCCACGCGCCTGGTGCCGCCCGACGAGGGAGAAGCCATGGCCGCCAGCCTGGCGGCCTGGGCCGGCGCGCGCGAGCGCTACGGCGTGGCGCTGGCCGGCCATGTGCGCGCCGCGGCCTGCGCCTTGCGCCTGGAGGCGCCGGCCCGGGCGCTGCCGCACGCCGAGGCGGCGCTGCACCTGGCGCGCACCTACCAGCCCGACAGCTTCTACCTGCCCGAGTTGTGGCTCGTGGCCGCACAGGCCTTGCACTCGCTCGGCCGTGCTGCAGACGCCAGGCGCGCCGCGTACGACGGGCTGGCCTGGGTTCGGGCGGTGCACGACGCGCATGTGCCGGGCGCGTTTCAAGACAGTTTCCTGCACCGCAACCCCGTCAATCGCGAGTTGCAGGCGCTCGCGGCACGGCTGGGCGGGTGACGCGCCACAGCGCCGGGCCGCCATAACGCTTTCATAACGGCCTGCGCTCAACACTGCCCCCAACGACCACAGCATGGTGCTGCGGCGTATCACTCAGGGGGCCGTCATGCAGCAACTTCATTTCGAAACTTCTTCGGGCCAAGCGGCCGACCCGACCGGGCCGGGCGCCACCGCGGCGCGCCATCGCATCACCGCGCTGATGGCCAGCGTCGCCACCGCCGCTGCCCTCGCAGCGTGCGGGGGTGGCACGTCCGAGCCCGATCCGACGGGGAACGCGCCATCGCCTGCGCCGGCCCCTGCGCCGGCTCCCGCGCCCGCCCCGGCACCGGCACCGGCACCGGCACCGGCACCGGCACCGGCCGTGGGCACGTTGCTCCTGGGCACCGTGCGTGGGCCGATCGGCGCGCAACTGGTGCTGCAGAACAACGGCGGCGACGATCTGGCCGCCACCGTCACCGCCTCGGCCGGCAACACCGATCGGTACGACGAGACGCCCTTCAACTTCGCCACCCGGCTGGCCGATGGCGCGGCCTACCAGGTGAGCGTCAAGACTGCACCGGCCGGCCAGACCTGCCAGGTCTACAAGGGCGCCACCGGCACCATGCCGGTGGCCGCCACCGCGGTTCGCGTGGGTTGCGAAGTGAGCCACGACCTGGTCAGCCGCAGCAGCAACGACGCCGTGCGCGCCACTTACTTCGAAAGCAGCGCCCCGGTCATCGGCGGCAGCGCCGGGCCGGTGGGCGCCACCACCGAGGGTTACGGCGAGGGCCGCTTCGTCGCCTTCGTATCCAACGCCGCCGGCATGGGCGGCGCCACGAACGCGCGCCGCCAGGTTTTCTGGCGCGACCGGCTCACCGGCCAGACCGTGCTCGTCAGCGCCAACGCGGCGGGCGCCGAGGGCAATGGCGACAGCTGGGCGCCGGCCGTTTCAGCCGACGGGCTGACCGTGGCGTTCGAGTCGTATGCCAGCAACCTGGTGGCCGGCGACACCAACACCGTGCGCGACGTCTTCGTCTGGTCGGCGGTGAACCCCGCCGGCATCCAGCGCGTCAGCGTGGGCACGGCCGGTGCCGAGGCCAACGCCGAAAGCTTCGAGCCCACCGTCTCGGGCGACGGCAAGGTGGTGGCGTTCTCCAGCGGCGCCAGCAACCTGACCGCCGGTGTGTCGGGCACGAGCACGATCAACGTGTACCGGCGCGACCTGGCCAGCGCCACCAATACGCTCGTCAGCGCAAGCGCCGCCGGCCTGGGCGTGGGCGGTGGGCGGCCCGCGTTGTCGGAAGACGGCAAGCGGCTGGCGTTCTGGTCGTTCGCATCGAACATCGTGGCCGGCGACAGCAACGGCCTGTGGGACATCTTCGTCTTCGACACCACCAGCGGCGCGCGCACCCGCGTGAGCCTGACCAGCGGCGGGGGTGAGCGCAACCAGGGCACCGAGAGCGCCAGCCGCGTGGTCGCCCCGGCGATTTCAGGCAACGGCCGCTATGTGGCCTATGCCACCACCGCCAGCAACGTGGTGGCCGGCGACACCAACGGCCTGCAGGACGTGTTCGTCGTCGACACCCAGACCGGCGCCGTGGTGCGCGCCAGCGTCGACGCGGCCGGCACCCAGGGCAACGCCGACAGCCCGCTCGGCCAGGGCGAGCGCGTCGCCTTGTCGGCCGATGGCAACTGGGTTGCTTTTTCGACGGCGGCCAACAACCTGGGCGCGGCGGCGGGGGTCACCGGCGTCAGCAACGTGCTGTTGAAGAACTGGGTGACGGGCGAGTTGCGCGTGGTGACCAACCAGACGACCGGATCGGTCGGGCCGGTGACCCTGTCGCGCAGCGGCGCCTACGCGGCCTTCGGTGCTGCCACGCCGCTGGACGGGCGCTTTGCCAACAGCGGGCTGTTCGCTCGGTTCACTGGGCTGGCGCGGGCTTGGTGGTGGGTGGATTGAGCCTGCGTTGAACGCCGGATGAGCGCAACGCGGCGGCCTTTTCAGGCTGCCGCGCCGTGCGCCCGTTCGGTGGTTCGACCCGTTCGGCCCCGATTGCTCTCATCCGGTACTAAAATAGGGTCCGTTTGACGGGTGAGTGACTAAAAATGAGGCTTCAATGAGAATCGCGATGCATGAACTCAAGGCGGGTTTGTCCCGCTACGTCGCGCAGGCCCGTGCGGGCGAGGTCATCGAGATCACGTCGCATGACAAGCCGGTGGCACGTATCGTCGGCATCCCGGTGGCAGAGCCCTCCGGTGTCGCCCGGTTGCTGACGCGCGGTGCTGCGCAGTGGCGCGGTGGCAAGCCCGCGCTGCAACCGGCCGTGAGGCTGGTGGCGACCGGCAGGCCGCTGAGCGAGATGGTCCTGGAGGACCGCGGTTGATCCTGTTCTGCGACACGTCGGCGCTCGTCAAGTTGTATGTCGCCGAGGAAGGAACCCACGCGGTCGTCGAGCAGGCAGCCGCCAGCGACATCGTTGCGGTGTGCCGCATTGCGTGGGCCGAGTGCATTTCGGCGATGGCCCGGCAGGCGCGCGAGCATCCTGAGGACGCCGGAGCGCTCGCCCTGGCGCGCGGACGCTTCGAGGCCGATTGGCCTCGCTACCTCACCCTGGAGGTGACGCAGGAGCTTGTCGAACTGGCGGGCGACTACGCCGACACCTTCGCGCTGCGTGCCTACGACGCCGTACAACTGGCGGCGGCGCAACTGGTACACCTCGAAATGCCGGGCGAGGTGACGTTTGCATGTTTCGATACGCGACTGATGAAGGCGGCTCGGGTGTTGGGCCTGAAGGCGGATTGATGCCAGTCCTCGCGAGCCACGCCGCCAGAGCCCTCTTTCAGGCCGTCGCCGCAGTCGCGTGCCTGGCCGCCACGCCTGCGCATGCTCAGGAAGTCGCCTCCGCCCATGTGCAGTTTGTCGAAGAGTCGGCCGGCAACTGCGTCGCGCGCAGCGGCGTTCAGATCCTCTTGAAGAGCAGCCACCCGACGCGCCGCATCCGCGTCTGGCTCGACCGCACCGTGGGCGGCAGCGGCACGGGCGACCGCTCGCGCGCTGAACTCGCCCCGGGCGCCGCGCCCGAGGCGCTGGGCTGCTCGCGCAATGGCGGGCTGGCTCAGGGGTGGAAGCTGGTGCGGGCCGAGTTCGTGGAGTGAGCGCGACGGGCGAGTCGCGTCGCCCGTCTGGTCAGCCCGCTTCGCGGTGGAGCAGGACCCACGCTGAGGCGCGCGCGCCGATAATCGAAACATGCGACCGCCGCTTGCCCAGGCTCTGATCGAACATCGCGACGAGATCGCGCGGCTGTGCCACGTTCACGATGTGGAGCGCCTCGAAGTGTTCGGGTCGGCGGCGGATGGCCGGTTCGATCCGCAACGCAGTGATTTCGACCTGATCGTTACCTTCGGGCCGGTGGCGCGCGAGGCGATCTCGGATCACTACTTCGCGCTGGCCGACGGGCTTGAGTCCTTGCTGGGCCGCAAGGTGGACCTGCTCACCAACCAGCCGATCCGCAATCCGTACCTGCGCCGGGCGGTCGATGCGAGCCGGCGCGATCTCTATGTCCGAGCGGTTGCCGAAACATCTTGACGACGCGCTGTATGCAGCGCGTCTGGCCCGTCGCTTTCTCGACGGAAAGGCGCTTGCGGAGTATTTGTCGGACGAGTTGCTTCGCTCGGCGGTGGAGCGTCAGGTCGAGATCGTTGGTGAAGCCTGCCGTCGTGCGCTTGAAGACACGCCCGAACTTCGCGGGCGGCTGCCCGACAGCGCCAAGGCGATCGCCATGCGCAATCGGCTGGCCCATGGTTACGACACTGTGGACGACGCGCTGGTCTTTGCCACGGTGACGAAGAACTTCCCGCCGCTGATCGAAGGGCTGGAGCGGGAGCTGGCGGGCTTGGGGTGAGGCGCGCGGCGCAAGCGCAGCGGGCTTACAGCCCCGCCGCCGCCCGCAGCACGGCTGCCTTGTCTGTCCTCTCCCACGCGAACTCCGGCTCCTCGCGCCCGAAGTGCCCATACGCCGCCGTCTTCTCGTAGATCGGACGCAGCAGATCGAGCATCTGGATGATGCCCTTGGGGCGCAGGTCGAAGTGCTCGTTGACCAGCGCCGCAATCTTCTCGTCGCTGATCTTGCCAGTGCCTTCGGTGTAGATCGTCACGTTCATCGGGCGCGCCACACCGATGGCGTAGGCGACCTGGATCTGGCACTGCTTGGCGATGCCGGCGGCGACGATGTTCTTCGCCACATAGCGTGCGGCATAGGCGGCCGAGCGGTCGACCTTGCTCGGGTCCTTGCCGCTGAAGGCGCCGCCGCCGTGCGGGCAGGCGCCGCCGTAGGTGTCGACGATGATCTTGCGGCCGGTCAGGCCGCAGTCACCCTGCGGGCCGCCAATGACGAAGCGGCCGGTCGGGTTGATCAGGTACGTGGTGTTCTTCAGCCACTCTTTGGGCAGCACCGGCTTGATGATCTCTTCGATGATCGCCTCGACGAACGAGGCCTTCATCTTGTGCGAGGTTTCGCTCTGGTCCGGGTCGTGCTGGGTGCTCAGCACCACGGTGTCGATGCTGTGCGGCTTGCCGTCCACATAGCGCATCGTGACCTGGCTCTTCGCGTCGGGGCGCAGGAAGGGCAGGCGGCCGTCCTTGCGCAGTTGCGCCTGGCGCTCGACCAGCCGGTGCGCGTAGTAGATCGGCGCGGGCATCAGCTCGGGCGTTTCGTCGCAGGCGTAGCCGAACATCAGGCCCTGGTCGCCGGCGCCGGTGTTCAGGTGGTCGTCGCTGGCGTGGTCCACGCCCTGGGCGATGTCGTTGCTCTGCTTGTCGTAGCAGACCATCACCGCGCAGCCCTTGTAGTCAATGCCGTACTCGGTGTTGTCGTAGCCGATGCGCTTGATCGTGTCGCGCGCGACCTGGATGTAGTCGACGTGCGCGTTGGTCGTGATCTCGCCGGCCAGCACCACCAGCCCGGTGTTGCACAGCGTCTCGGCGGCCACACGCGAGCGCGGGTCTTGTTTGAAGATCGCGT
>JANMYQ010000133.1:0-2716 GCA_031382215.1 Methylibium sp. | reverse complement strand
CTCACGCAATTGAAGATCGAGACAGCCGATCCCGAGCACCCGAACGGCGCGCTCGACGACATCGCGGCCGAGTTGAACAGTCTGATTCCGGGCGTGGCGAAGCTGAATGCCGAGTTGGACAAATCCAGCCGCGAGTACCGCATCGAACTCACCATGCGCGACGGCATGCCGTTCAGTTCGCGCGTGGTGTCTGATGGGACGTTGCGCGTGCTGGCGTTGTTGACGCTGCTGCACGATCCGCGGCACCGGGGCACGGTTTGCTTCGAGGAGCCCGAGAACGGAGTGCAGCCCGGCCGAGTCAAGGACCTGGTGCGACGCCTTCGCGGCATGGTCAGCGATGTGGATGCCAAAGAAATCGAAGCACCGCCGCCCCCGCTCAGCCAGCTGCTGGTGAACAGCCACTCGCCCGTCGTTCTCGCGGCATTGATCGACGCCGGCCTGCACGCAATCAGCGGGGCCGTGCTGTTCGCCGACAGCGCAACGGTCTCCGACCCGGGCGCTTCAGTGCAGCGCCGCCGCACGCGCCTTCGTCCGGTAAAACCCGATCCGCAGAGCAAGCTCTTTCCTGCGCCGGAACATCAGGCGGTCTACGTGTCGGACTACGAAGTCCGTGCCGTGCTCGAAGCCGCACACGCAGAAGGTTGAGGACGGGAAGGTGCGCTGGTTGGGAACTGCCCTGTACGCCGAAGGCCGCAGCGACGCCCGCTTCCTGCAGCCGCTGTTGCAGCGCGCATGCACGCAGATGTGCCTGACGGAAGGCCATCAGCCTGTTGAGGTGAGCGATGTGATCGATCTGCAAGACCTGCCCGCCACCCGCGGCCAGCCGCGAGAGGAGCGCATTGCCGCCGCAGCGCGGGACGCGCGCGATGCGTGGTCGGTCTTGTTCATCCATGCCGATGCGGACAGCGACGAGCAGCGTGCGCTCTCGGAGCGCGTTCTGCCGGCGCGGGCACTGCTCGAGGCCGAATGGGGCGCGCACAGCGTGGCGGTGGTGCCGGTGCGAATGACGGAAGCGTGGGTGTTGGCGGACTCGCAAGCGGTCAGGAGCGCATTCGGAACCACTCGGGGCGATCAAGAGTTGGGCCTGGCCGAAGCCAATGCGCATGGTGCCGACAGCCTGACGAACCCCAAGGCAACGCTGGAGGCGGCTTTTCGAGCGTCACGGGGCAGGCGAAGAGCAACGTCGGTCAGCTCATACCTTGGCCTGATCGGCGAAACCAGCTCATTCGACCAACTTCGGCGGCTTGCTGCCTTCCGTCGCATGGAAGATGAGCTTCAGGTCGCGCTCCAGACGCTTGGGTTCATTGGGTGACGCTGCCACTAACACCGGAGCTTGACCGCCTCAGCACCGGAGCTAAGCGCATTTACACCGGAGCTAAGGTCGCTAACACAGGAGCTTGTGCCCGAGGCGCGTCCTTGACGGGCTACGGGCTGGAGCCGGTCGCCCGTCCGCCGTCCAGCCGCCAACACCTTGAAAATCAACAACTTACCGCCGCACGTGGTACTTGATGGTCACTTGATGGCCCACCCAACCCACCCCCGATGAACACCTCCGCCCTGATCCAGAAGGTCTGGAACTTCTGCCACACGCTCAAGGACGACGGCGTGGGCTACGGCGACTACCTGGAGCAGCTGACCTACCTGCTGTTCCTGAAGATGGCGCACGAGTACACGCAGCCGCCCTACGGCCGGGCCACGCAGGTGCCAGCCGGCTTCGACTGGCCGGCCCTGCGCGCCAAGACCGGCGAGCCGCTGGAGGCACAGTACCTGGTCACGCTGCACCGGCTGGGCGGCGAGGGCGGCATGCTGGGGGCGATCTTCTTCAAAGCGCAAAACAAGATTCAAGACCCGGCCAAGCTGGCGCGCCTGGTGCAGATGATCGACGCCGAGCGCTGGGTGGGCATGGATGCCGATACCAAGGGCGACCTGTACGAGGGTCTGCTGCAGAAGAACGCAGAAGACACCAAGAGCGGCGCCGGCCAGTACTTCACGCCGCGCGCGGTGATCCGAGCAATGGTGGAGTGCCTGCGCCCCGAGCCGATGAAGACGATCGCCGACCCGGCTTGCGGCACCGGCGGTTTCTTCCTCGGCGCTTACCAGTGGCTCACGCGCGAGGGGCAGACGCTGAACAAGCGACAGGCCGCCTTCCTGCGCGAGCAGACCTTCTTCGGCAACGAGATCGTGCCGGGCACGCGGCGGCTGTGCCTGATGAACCTGTTCCTGCACAACATCGACGAGCTGGAAGGCGAGCCCACGGTGGAGCGCGCCGACGCGCTGCTCACCGAGCCGCCGCGCGCCTTCGACTACGTGCTGGCCAATCCGCCGTTCGGCAAGAAGAGCAGCATGACCTTCACCAATGCCGAAGGCGAAGACGACCGCGATGCGCTCACCTACGAGCGGCGCGACTTCTGGACCACCACATCGAACAAGCAGCTCAACTTTCTGCAGCACATCGTCAACATGCTGGGCACGCGCGGCAAGGCGGCGGTGGTGCTGCCCGACAACGTGCTGTTCGAGGGCGGCGCGGGCGAGAAGATCCGGCGCAAGTGGCTGGAGACCTGCGACGTGCACACCATCCTGCGCCTGCCCACCGGCATCTTCTACGCCCAGGGCGTGAAGGCCAACGTGGTGTTCTTCGATGCGCGGCCCAAGGACGGCACGGCGCAGACCCGCGGCGTGTGGTTCTACGACCTGCGCACCAACCAGCACTTCACGC
>JANMYQ010000101.1:0-5879 GCA_031382215.1 Methylibium sp. | reverse complement strand
GCGATGGCGGTGATCATCGCCAGCGCCATCAGGTACAGCGCCCAACTGGTGCGCGGCGTGGCGTCGACCACTTGCGCGGCGCGCAGCGGTGACAGGTACGCCGTGTCCGACTTTTGTGGCGGGCGCGTAGCTGCGGTTTTGGTGCCGAACATTTCAAAGGGTCGTCGTGTGCGAGCTCGCGGCGAGCGGTACCCGGCGGGGGCTCATGCTGGGGCGGTCTGCGCTGGCGCTCCGACTCCGCTGCGCTGCTCGGTCTTGCGGCCCGTCGCCGAACTCACTTCGCTCGCTTCGCTCTCTACGTTCAAACAGGCGGCGACAAGTCAGTCTACGAACGCGCTCCGCGCGGGGCCGCAAGCCCTGCGCTGCTCGCCGCCCCAGAAATCGCCCCCGCCGGGCACCGCCCGCCGCGAGTGCGACCGCTTGTGGCTTTTCCTGGGAGAGCAAAAGACGGTGCCGCAAAGGTGCGTTCGGGCAGGTCGGAGGGCGCCTCTGAGGCGGCGAGGAGCGCAGGGCTCGTGGCCCGCGCGCGCAGCGCGCTTCGTGAACTGACTTGTCGCCGCCTGTTTGAACGTAGTCGAACGAAGTGAGCGAAGTGAGTTCGGCGACGGGCCGCGAGACCGAGCACCGCAGCGCAGTCGGCTGTACCCGGCCGACCGCCTCAGCGAAGCCCTCCGGCCTGCCCGAACGCGCCTTTGCTCGCGCAGACTGGCGCAGCGTGAAGGATTCCATTCCTACGCCACCGCCTCACGAGTAGGCACTGCCGGCGGGGCAGGGCGCTGCGGTACCGGCGCACCCTGCGGCACAGCCCCTGACAACGCCGCCAAGACCAAATTCTTCGGCCCGTCCAGCACCACCTTGCCGGCGTCGATCACGACCACGCGTTGCACCAGATCGAGCACGGCGGGCCGATGCGTCACCATCACCAGCGTGCGCGTGCCCGCGGCTTCCTTGAGTTGTCGCAGGAAAATCACTTCCGACTGCGCGTCCATCGAACTCGTCGGTTCGTCCATCAGCAAGATCTGCGGGCGCGTCACCAGGCAGCGCGCCAGCGCCACCAGTTGGCGTTGGCCGCCGGACAACATGCCGCCCATCTCGCCGACCGACAGCTCCCAACCCTTGGGGTGCGAGGCGACCACGCGGTCCAGCCCGGTCAGCCGGGCCACCTGGATCAGATGGGTCGGGTCGATGTTGGCGCGGCCCATCAGCACGTTTTCGCGCAGGCTGCCGTTGAACAGGCGCGGCTCTTGCGACACGAAGCCGACGCGCGCGCGAAAGTCGGCCGGGTCGATCTGGCGCAGGTCGATGCCGTCGACCTGCACCATGCCTTCGGTCGGCTGGTACAGCGCGGCCAGCAGGCGCAGCACGGTCGACTTGCCACTGCCGATGCGCCCGAGGATCGCCACGCGCTCGCCCGGCTCGAAGTGCAGGTTGATGCCCTTCAGCACCCGCGGCGATGCATCGTCGCCCTGGTCGGGGTAGGCAAAACTCAGCTCGTGCAGGCCGATGCGGCCGCTGAGCTTGTGGTTGGCGATGTAGTTCTTGCCCGGCTCGCGTTCGGTCGGCAGTTCCATCAGCCGGTCGAGCGACACCATCGCCGCGCGCGCGCCGTGGTAGCGCGTGGCCAGGCTCACCACACTGCCCAGCGGCGCCACCGCGCGGCCGGCAAACATCACGGCGCCGATCAGCGCGCCGCCGGTGATCGTGCCGTCCTTGATCAGGTACACGCCCCACACCAGCATCACCAGGGTGACAAGCTGCTGCGCGGCCATCGAGATGTTGCTCGTCCAGCTCGACAGCCAGCGCGCGCGTAATGCCGATTCGGCCGCCGCGGCGGTGGCGTTTTCATAGCGGTTCAGGAAGCGGCCCTGCGCGCCGGCGGCCTTCAGGTCTTCGAGGCCCTCGACGGCTTCGACCAGCACGCCCTGCAGGTCGGCCTGCTGCGCCATGTTCGCGCTCATCGTGCGTTTCAGGCGGCCCTGGATGATTGCGGCCAGCCCCAGGATGACGGGAATCGCCAGCACCATCACCCAACCCAGCGGGCCGCCGGTGATGAAGATCATCGCGACGAACAGCACGATGAAGGGCAGGTCGCTGATGGCCGACAGGGTGGCCGAAGCAAAGAAGTCGCGCACCACCTCCACCTGCCCCAGGTGGTGGGCGTACGAGCCGGCCGACGCGGGGCGGTGTTCCATGCGCACGCCCAGGGTTTGCCGAAAGAGCAGCGAGCCGATGATCAGGTCGGCCTTGCGGCCCGCCATGTCGATCAGGTGGCTGCGCAATTGCCTGGCCAGCAGGTCGAAAGCCAGCGCCAGGAAGGCACCGCTGGCCAGTGCCCACAAGGTGACCAGCGCCTGGTGCGGAATTACCTTGTCGTAGACCACCGACATGACCAGCCCGCTCACCAGCATCAGCACGTTGCTCATCAGCGCGGCCAGCAGTGCCGAGCGGTAGTAGGGCATGAAGCGGCGCAGGGTGCCCCACAGCCAGTGGCTGCCGGGGTCGCGCAGCAGGCCGTCGTCGTGCGCGCTCACCGGTGCCTGCACGACCGGCGTGGCGACGAAGGCAAAGCCGGTGTATTCGGCCGAGAGTTCGGTTTCGTTCGCTTCGCAACTGATGTAATCGGCGCCCGGCATCACCACTTCGTAGCGGTCGGGTTGGGTTTGAGAAGTGGCGGTGTCGAGGCGCCGCACCACGATGCAGGCGTCGCCGTTCTTCAGCAGCAGCACGGCGGGCAGCAGCAGGGAATGGATCTCGCCGATGCGGCGCTGGATCAGCCCGGCGTTGAAGCCGGCTTCGCGCATCACGCGGATCGCCTGGTCCGGCCCCATCGGGCCGGTCAGCGGCAGGTCGGCCAGCAGCGACTCGGCCGAACGCTCGCGCCCGTGGTGGCGCGTGAGCCAGACGACGGAGTGCAGCAGCGCGTCGTCGATGGCGCTGGTGGGGGGTTCGACCGGGCCTGCAGGAGCGCCGCCTGGGGCCGGCGGTGCTGCGAGGAACTCAGGCGCGAGTCCCGGTTCGGCCACGGCAGCGCCACGCGCCGCGAACGGTGTCGCGGCGGCGTCGAAGCGGGGCTCGAGGCGGGCTTGCACGGGGACTCAGGTCCTTGCCGCGAGCGCGAGGCGCTCGAACTCGGCGTCGAGCTGGCGCACGAAGGTCGGAATGTCGAAAAGGCTCGACTGCCGCCCATGCTCCGCCAGGTAGTGCTTGTACGACGCGATGCGCAGCGGGTTCTGGCCCAGTTGCACCGCGAGCCGTTCGTAGTCGTCCAGCGAGGTGGTCACCAGGTCGGGCAGGCCGACGTGCGTGAGCAGGCTGCCAGCCATGCGCGAGATGTAGGTCCGGCCCGAGCAGGTGAGGATGGGCGTGCCCATCCACAGCGCGTCGCTCGCGGTGGTGCCGGCGTTGTACGGGAAGGTGTCGAGCACCAGGTCGGCCAGCCGGAAGCGCGCCAGGTATTCGGCCGGGCTCACGCGCGGCGCGAAGATCAGGCGCTCGCGTGCCACGCCCTGAGCGTCGGTGGCGCGCAGCATGTTCTCGCGCGCCCACTCGTTGTCGGCCAGCAGCCACAGCACGCTGTTCGGCACCTGGTGCAGGATGCGCATCCAGCGCTTGAACATGCTTTCGGTGAACTTGAAGTTGTTGTTGAACGAGCAGAACACGAAAGCGTGATCCGGCAGGCCGTAGGTCGAACGTTGCGGGGTCGGCGCTTCTTCGCGCTGGCGGTCGCTGACCTGGTAACAGCCGGGCAGGTAGAGCGGCTTCTCGGTGCAGTAGGGCAGCAGCTCGGGCGGCATCACGAATCGGTCGGCGATGATCCAGTCCACGCCCGGCAACGCCGACGTGCCGGGGAAACCGAGGTAGCTCACCTGCACCGGCGCGGGCCGAAAGCCCAGGATGGCAGGGCGTGCGCCGCTCGTCAGGCCCTGCAGGTCGACCAGCACGTCGATTCCCAGGTTGGCGATGAGCAACGCGGCATCGGCATCCGACAGGTGGCCGATCGGCACATGGCGGTCGAGTGCGTTCACCAGCCGTTTGCGCTGCGGCGTGCCGTCATCACGGCTCCAGCAAAAGCCGTAGACCTCGATGCGGCTGCGGTCGTGCAGTTCGAACAACTCGGGGGTGAGCAGGCCCACGGCGTGCAGGCACAGGTCGCCCGACAGGTAACCGACCTTGATGCGGCCCTGGCGCGGCGTCTGGGCAGCGTACAGCGGCTGCGCGGGCGGCTTGGGAACACGCTCGTGCACGAAGCGCTGCGCGGCCATCAGTTGCAGGGCCGGGTCGTCGCTGGCGCTCAGCATCGCCAGCGGCGAGGTGCCGACCAGCAACTGGTTGTGCGTGACGGCGGGCACCTCGGCCACTTCCGCGTACAGCGGCCACTCGCACTGCTTCTGGCGGATGTGCACGTAGTGCTGCACCACGTCGGGCTGGGCCGGGTTGTGGCGCAGGCTCTGCACCATCCAGGCCTCGGCTTCGTCGAAACGGCGCACTTGTTCACACAAGCGCGCCAGGTTGTTCAGCGCGTGCAGGCGCAAGCTCAGCGTGTCTGCCGCGGGTGCCACGGTTCGTGCGACCGTCTGCTCCACCACGAGCTGCCATTGGGACAGCGCATCGGCATGTCGGCCCTGCTGCTCGAGCTGGTGGCCCAGGTTCAGGCGCGCCTGCAAGAAGCCGGGCTCGAAGCCGAGCGCTTGGCGATAAGCGGCCTCGGCGTCGGCATGGCGGCGCAGCGCACCCAGCACCGTGCCCCAGTTGAAGCAGGCCACGTGGCGCAGCGGCGACTCGGTGTGCGCGATCCAGCTTTCGTACAGGCGCGCCGAGGCTTCGGCCAGGCCGCTCTGGTGCAGGCGCTGGGCACGCTCCATCAGCTCGGTGAGTTGCATCGCGCCGGAACAGGCGAGCGCCATTTCGCGCTCAAGCTCGGCGGCGGGGCTCTCCGGTGCTGTCTGAGTTTCCATGGATGAAGTCACGAATGCGCCATTCGAAGGGTCGATTCGGCACATTCTGGGCGGCACCACCACCCGGCGAAGCCTGCATGAACGGGGCCTTTGCTGGGCTTTTCCGACCTGGCCCGTGTAGCGCATGCGGCCCCGTGGGAAGCAGGTACCGGGCTGTCAGCGTGTAGGAAGATGCCTGACACCGGACGCAGAAGAATCTGGACTCAAGCGACAGAACTGGGCTGATGTTGCATCCCAGTTCCGGTCATCACAATCCGTTTCACGTTGAGACACAAGCCAACGCCAAGACAGAGATCGCAGACATTCACCGCCGACTCACGAACAACGCTCAAGGGAACCACAACATGAACGCCGACCAGACCCTCACCGACATCCGCGAAGCCAACCTTTCGTACCTGATGCTGGCCCAGAACCTGATTCGCACCGACCGCGAACAGGCGCTCTACCGCCTGGGCATCTCGGAAGAAAGCGCCCAGATGATCGGCCTGCTGTCGCCGTCGCAGATGATGAAGGTGGCGTCCGGCAACACGCTGCTGTGCCGCTTCCGCATGGACGACGACGTGGTGTGGGGCCTGCTGACCAACCACGGCAAGAGCGCCGCGAACGAAACCACCAGCCGCCTGCACGCCAGCATCCTGATGGCCGGCCGCCATCAAGAAGCCGCCTGACCGAACAAGCACCTTTCAAACACGACTCCAGGGAACCCACATCATGCGCACCAAGAGCATCCTCACCGAAGCCAGCCAGATCCAGCGCGCTGTGACGCTCATCAACCTGGGCGCCCGCCTGCAGGTGCTGGAGTCGGAGACCGACCTGTCCTACGAGCGCCTGCTGCGCCTGTACAAGGAAGTGGCCGGCAAGTCGCCCAGCAAGGGCCAGCTGCCGTTCTCGACCGACTGGTTCATGACCTGGCAGCCCAACATC
>JANMYQ010000097.1:0-37767 GCA_031382215.1 Methylibium sp. | reverse complement strand
GCCGTTGATGGTGACGCTCACCACCTGCGCGGTCCCGTCCTCGCTGAGTACGGTGAAGCTGTCGGTCAGTGGCGTGCTGCTGGTGTTGAGTGCCTGCACCGCCGCATTGGCGTTGTTCAGCGTGTAGGTCCACACGCCGGCGGCGTTGACGCCGTAGGTGCCGTAGCCGTTAGCTGTGGTCGCGCCGGCGCCTACCGGTTGGAACACGTCGGTGGCGTTGTCCACATCGGTGGCCAGCAGATCACCGGTGGCGGTCGGGGTGCCAGGCGTGGCGTTGGCCGCCCCGCCGGCTTCGATCAAAGTGCCGGTGCTGGTGCCGGTGATCACGGCGGCGTCGTTGGCGCCGTTGATGGTCACGTCAATCACTTGGGTGGTGCCGTCGGCCGTGGCCACCGTCACCAGCTCGTGCAGCACGCCGCCGCTGTTGAGCGCCTGCACTTCCGTGTTGCTGTCGTCCAGCGTGTAGCTCCATGCCCCGCTGGCGTCGATGCTGAACGTGCCGTACGTCTTGGCCACGCCGGTCTGCACCGCGAAGGCCGCCGAGTTGTCCACGTCGGTGGCGTCCAGGTCGCCGGTGGCCGTGGCCACGCCGGCCGTGCCGTTGAGCACGCCACTCTTTTCCGTCACCGCACCCAGCGCCGTGCCGGTGATGACGGCCGCGTCGTTGGTGCCGGTGATGGTCACACTCACGACCTTGGCCGTGCCATCGGCGCTGAACACAGTGAACGTGTCGGTCAGTGGCGCGCTGCTGGTGTTGAGTGCCTGCACCGCCGCATTGGCGTTGTTCAGTGTGTAGGTCCACACGCCAGCGGCGTTCACCCCGTAGGTGCCGTAGCCGTTGGTGGTGGCTGCACCGGCGCTCACCGCCTGGAACACGTCGGTGACGTTGTCCACGTCGGTGGCGAGAAGATCACCAGTGGCGGTCGGCGTGCCGGGTGTGGCGTTGGCCGCGCCGCCGGCTTCGACCACGGTGCCGGTGCTGGTGCCGCTGATGACTGCCGCGTCGTTGGCGCCGTTGATGGTGATGCTCACCACCTTGGCCGTGCCATCGGCGCTGAGCACAGTAAACGTGTCGGTCAGTGGCACGCTGCTGGTGTTGAGCGCCTGCACCGCTGCGTTGCTGTTGTTCAGCGTGTAGGTCCACACGCCACTGGCAGTCACACTGTAGGTGCCATAGCCGTTCGCCGTTGCCCCTCCGGACAACGCCTGAAACGCGTCGTCGGGGCCGTTCAAGTCATCGGCATACAGATCACCAGTGGCCGTAGGTGTGCCAACAATCGCATTGCTCGCTCCGCCGTCTTCGACGACCGAGCCGGTGGCCTTGCCGCTGATCAAGGAGGCCAAAAAGTCGATGGGCACATAGGGACCACCGGGCGTCGACTGCACCGAGACGGCCAGGTTCTCCATCATCTGGACGGTCAAGGTCGTGCCATTCGCGAAGGTGAACTTGAAATCACTGGCGATACCGTTGGAAACTTCGCCCTGGTTGTTCGTCTTGACCGCGGCAAGAAACGCCACGTAGTTCTGCAATTGAACGCGGACTGCAGCATCGGCCCACTGGGTGGATGTCAGTTCGAGCCGCACGGTGTCGATGCCGGAACCACCGGTGTAGATGTCCTTCGACCCGTCGAGGTTCTCGCTGAGGTTGTAGATCAGCGTGTCGTTCCCGGACCCGCCATTGAGGCTGTCGTTGCCGCTGCCACCGTCGAGGGTGTCGCTGCCCGCACCTCCGCTGATGATGTCGTTGCCGGCACCGCCATTGATGATGTCGTTGCCCGAACCTCCGTTGAGGTTGTCGTTGCCCGATGTTCCCGTTGTTCCGCTCATGAAAAAAACTCCCTGTCTTCGGCTTTGTGGATGAAGACAGGTGAAGCTCGGCAGCAGCTGCGGCAATGACCATGGTCACACGCACCTGAGGCCGAATTGCACGGGTCTTGTGCCCAGATGCTACGAGCCGGGTAATGAGCAATTGCCCCCCGAGGTCAGGGGGTTTCGTGGTGTTCTAACGTCTCGTTACGCACTGAACATGTATTTCGTCACGACTGGTTTCAACCGATCGTGAGGGTCGCCGACGCAACGGCGCGCCACGCCGATCTGGCGAGCAGGCGAGCAGGCGAGCAGGCGAGCAGGCGCGCTACACAGGGCTGAGTGGCGGACCTTCCGCCATCAACCGCAGCATCAACTCGACACGCGCCTTCACAGGCGTCAGGTCATCGGCCGACGGAAGCGCTGCGCCCTCGCAGGCCAGCACGCGCCCGCTGGCACATCGGGTGCTGCGCAGCACCTGCACCCCGGCGCGTTGCGCGTCGGTCAGCGCGGCCTCCAGGTCCTGGTGCACCGTTCCGTTGCCGGTGGCCGCCACGACGATGCCGTGAACGCCGCTCGCGCGCAGCGCCTGCACGACGGCGCCGGTGGCGCCAGCGTGGCTCATCACGATCTCCACGCGCGGCCATGACGCGGTGTCCGCGTTCAAGGTGCCCACACCCACACCCACGGCATCGGCCGCGGGCCAGGCGCGAAACATGCGAACCGCTCCCTCTTCAACCACACCGAGCGGCCCTGCGTCGCCAGAGTTGAAGGCATCGACGCGATAGGCATGCACCTTACGTACGTCGCGCGCACTGTGGATCGTGCCGCTCAGCACGGCCACCACGCCGCCCGCGTCGGGTGTGCGGGCCACCGTCACCGCATCGACCAGGTTTTGCGGCCCGTCGCTCAACAGCGCCGTGGCCGGCCGCATCGCCGCCGTCAGCACGATTGCCTTTTCGGGCGCGAGAACGCGTTGCAAGAACCAGGCGGTTTCTTCCAAGGTATCGGTCCCGTGGGTGATGACGATCCCGGCCACGTCGGGCAGCGCCAGGTGGTGGGCGCAGCGCCGGGCCAGCAGGGCCCAGAGCGCGTGGCTCATGTCCTTGCTGTCGACCTGGGCCACTTGCTCGACGCTCAGCGGCACTCGGGCCAGCGCCGGGATGGCCTGAATGAGCGCCGCTGCGGCCAGCTGGCCGGCGGTGTAGCCCACGTTGTCTGAAGCGTCGGCCGACGTGCCCGCAATCGTGCCGCCGGTGCCGAGCACGACGACCTTGGAAGGAATGTTTTGCATTTTTGCCGAAGCTGGATAAAAATACAGATACTGGATGAATTGCCAGCGCCGCTGATGTTCACGAACGCCAAGCCAAGGAACCGCCGTGCAAGAAACCCCCAAGCTCACCGACCGCCAGCAGCAGATTCTCGACCTGGTTCAAAGCGCGATCGAGCGCACTGGCGCGCCGCCCACGCGGGCCGAAATCGCCAACGAACTCGGGTTCAAGTCAGCCAACGCGGCCGAAGAGCACCTGCAGGCGCTGGCGCGCAAAGGCGTCATCGAACTGGTGGGTGGCACCTCGCGCGGCATCCGTTTGAAGTCTGACACATTGCGTGCGCTCAACGAATCGCGCGGTCGGCAGTACAGCCTGCCCTTGCCCAGCCTGGCGCAGCTCACCTTGCCGCTGGTCGGCCGGGTGGCGGCGGGGGCGCCGATCCTGGCGCTGGAACACATCGAACAAAGTTACCTGATGGAAGCCAGCATGTTCCCGCGCCGGCCCGACTACCTGCTGAAAGTGCGCGGCATGAGCATGCGCGACGCCGGCATCATGGACGGCGACCTGCTGGCGGTGCAGAAGGCCAAGGAGGCCAAGAATGGCCAGATCGTCGTGGCCCGGCTGGGTGATGAAGTCACGGTCAAACGCTTCCGCCGCACCAAGACCGCCATCGAACTGATGCCCGAGAACCCCGACTTCAGGACCATCGTCGTGCCCTTGCCAGGCCACGCGGGCCAGGGCGGCGAGGGTGAAGTCGAGTTCGAACTCGAAGGCCTGGCCGTCGGGCTGATCCGCAACCACATGCTGATGTGACCGCTGGGAAGCACACCAAGGACACCATGGCCTCCGTCATCAAATCGCCCAAAGCAGCCAGCGCGGCCGAGTGCAAGGCGCTGGAGCAACTGCCCAACATCGGCCCGGCGCTGGCGGCCGACCTTCGCCTGATCGGCATCCACGAACCGCAAGACCTGCGCGGCAAAGACGCCTTTGTGCTCTACCAGCGCCTGTGCGCCGCCACCGGCCAGCGCCAGGACCCGTGCGTGCTCGACACCTTCATGGCCGCCACCGACTTCATGCGCGGCTCGCCGGCCGCGCCGTGGTGGCACTACACGCCGCAGCGCAAAGCGCTATTCGGGCAAGTCTGACGCTGGTCAGAAGCTGGTCTGATCTGGCGGCTACTTCGGGCTCAGCAGCAAGGTCTGGTCGGCAGGCGCACCCCACAACGGCACGTATTCCACCGCAGCCCAAGGCTTGACGAAGCTTCGATACTGCGGCGAGAACACGTTGCCCGACTGGCCGCTCGAATGCATGACGCGTGATTTGGCCGGGTCGCCCAGGTCGTACAGCGCGCGCAGCGACGGGCCGTGTTCGTCCAGGTACAGCTCGCCGGTGGCGGCGTCGGGCCTCATCGCCACGCGCGACACGTTTACCGTGTAGGTGTCGCCACCCACCGGCGTGCGCAGTTCGAACCACGGAGCAAGCGCCTTCACGCGGCTGAACGGCCGGTGCTCGGAGCGCGCCTGGTGGGCTTTGCCCCATTGCCAGGCCGACACATCGGCGCCGTGCACCGCCTGTAGTTCGTCCAGCGCGTGGGTGAAGGCGGCATCGATCTGCTGGGCGCAGGTTTCGGTGGCTGGCGTGGTCTTGTTGTCGCACCAGAACCCGTCGTCGCGTTCGAGCACGCCTTCCAGCGCGTCGCGAAAACTGCGCCCGCCCAGCGTGCGGTCCAGCATCGGGCGGCCGAGTTCGTCGCCAAAGACCGTCAGCGTGAGCTGGCGCGCCCAGGCCCAGAAGATCAGCGGCGCCGCGCGTTCGGCGGCCATCGTGCCGTCGAAGGCGGCCAGTTCACGCCGCGCCGCGGCGGCCAGTGGGTGGGCCGACTGCGCCTTGCGGATCAAGGGCAACAGCCGCAGGGTGCCGAGCGAGAGCACATCGGCCTGGATCGCGCGCAAGCTGTCCAGGCTGTGCTTGGGCTTGGCCGCGAGCAGTTGTTCGATGCGCTGCATGCGGTACGGCACGGCCCATTCGCTGGTCAGGTAGTGCGCGTAGTCGGGGCCGTGGATTCGCTGGTTGGCGGTGGCGATCCAGCCGCGCGCAGGGTCGGTCTCGCGCGGTGTCTGCGTGGGCTCGACGAAGCCGGCCCAGTCGTAGCGGGCGTCCCAGCCGGGCGATGGCACCTGGCCTTTCAAATCGTTGTCGGGCTTGCGCACCGGCACCCGCCCGGCTGACACCACGCCGATGTGGCCGCTGCGGTCGGCCACCACCATGTTCTGCATCGGCGCAATGTAGGTGCTCGATGCGGCAATGAACTCGGCCACCGAGGTGGCGCGGCTGAAGCTCAGCCCGGCTTCGAGCGTGCCAGGGTCGGGGTCGAGCGCGGTCCAGCGCAGCGCCAGCGCGTAGCCGGGTTTGTCGGCCGTGCCGATCAGCCCCTGGGCGTTGCCCGAGTCAGAGATCACCGGGCCGTGGCGGGTGGCGCGCACGCGCAGGCTCACGTCGGCTCCGCCCTTGACCTGGATCGTTTCGGTGAAGGACTCGAACACTGCCCAACCCTCGGGCGTCTGGTACTGCGCCGGGTCGTCGGGCTTGATGCGCTCGAGGTACAAGTCCTGCACGTCGGGCGCGGTGTTCGTGAAGCCCCAGGCGATGTGCTCGTTCTGCCCGAGCACCATGAGTGGCAGGCCGGGCATCGTCGCCCCGGCCACCTTCAGCCCCGGCGCTTCGAGGCGGGCGAAATACCACAGCGCCGGTGTGCTGAGCTTCAGGTGCGGGTCGTTGGCGAGCAGCGGCTTGCCGGTGTCGGTGCGCGAGCCGTGCACGACCCAGTTGTTCGAGCCAACGCCCTCGACACCCGACGGCGGCGCAGCGTTGAGCGCCTGGTTGCCGAGCCGGCCATCGAGCCGGAGTTCGCGGAACAGCGTGGCGTAGTCAGCGGTGACCAGCGGTGCATCGCCGGGGTACGGCGGGATCAGCTCGTTGATGCGCGCCACCGGCAGCTTGAGCGCCAGGCGCATGCGCAGCATCTCGGTCGACCAGTTGCCGCCCAGGTCCCACGCCATCATGATGGCCCAGGCCATCGTGTCCTCAGGCATCCAGGGTTCGGGCCGCAACCCCAGCACCACGAACTCGGGCGGGCGCGCCGTCATCGACTCCTTGATGTAGGCATTGATGCCGGCGGTGTAGGCCAGCACCGCCGCATGCACTTCGGGGCTGGCCTGGGCCCACTGTTTCGCTGCGGCGCGCTTGACGCCGAGCGCCCGCAGGAACTTGTCGTTCTCGAGCGCCGGCTCACCGAAGGCCTGCGCCAGCCGGCCCGAGCCGATGCGCTTGTGCGTTTCGAGTTGCCACAGGCGGTCTTGCGCATGGGCGAAGCCCAGGCCGAACAGCGCGTCGTCGATGCTTTTGGCGCGGATGGTGGGGATGCCCAACGCATCGCGCTCGATGCTGACTTGTGCGTGCGGCCCGGCCACGCTGAGTGCCCCCTCGGTCTGAGGCAGCGAGAGGCGGCTGTACAGCCACAGCGCGGCCGCGGCCAAGCCCAGCAAGAGCAGCAGCGCGAGCATTGAACGTTTGACCCACTTCATGCCGATCTGTCCTGTTATTCGGCCTTCGGTCGCGTTGTGTGCGGGCCCGATCTGGCCGGTTTGTGCGCGCCTTATCGGCGCATCGGGCGACGAACGCCTTGAAACAATCGTCACTGGTCTCGCCATTGTGGCGCGGCCAGGTCAAGCGGAAAATTCACGCTATGTTGAAGAGACTGCTCATTTCGTCGGTTTCGGCGGTATTGCGCCACCCGAAAGACAGCGAAAACCAGGTGTGCCCGCCGCGCGAAGACGAATCAGCGCCGGCGCCCCGCGGCGGTCTGCGTGACTGGCTCACGAACTCCCTGCCGCCGGTGCTCGGCGCCGTGGTCCAGCGCGAGGGCGGCATCGGCTTCGGCGGTGCGCGGCCACTGGAGCGCGCCCGCCAGGACTTCATCGACAGCCTGGCCGACATCCGCACCCAGCAAGCCGGTGACCTGTTGGGGCGCATCCGCCTGGCGCGCTCATTGCGCGAACTGTGGTTCCTGCGCGCCGAAGTGTTCCACCTCGTCGCTCACCATCGCGACCAGGCCGAGGCCAACCAACGCATGGCCATGCTCGGAGCGCATTTCCCGCGCCAGGTGGCACGCGCAACGGCCAGCCGGCCCGGCGCCGGAAGGGCATAGGCGCGTCATGCATCCCACCTTGTCCTCGGAGCGCCCGGCGCCGTTTTCGATCATGCCGCCCGGCCTGGGCGCCGGCTTGCCGCAAGAGCGCCTGGCTCGCATCGCCGCACGCCGTGCGTTCGTGGAGATGAAACAGTTCTACATGAGCGCCGCATCCGACATCGCCAGCGACACCGCCCCGCTGCTGCAGCACAAGGTGCGGCGCGCCAGCGAAGCGTGGGAGTTGTGGAGCCTGCGCGCCGTGATCCTGGCCTCGTTGCCGGCCGATCACGTTCGCACCGGGAGCCACCGCATGAAGCTCGAACGCGAGTTCGACAGCATCTTCAGCTCGGGCCAGTAATCTGGCACGCCTTATTGCAGGGCGCCCAGAAAGTCCTTCTTGCCCAGATCGACGCCGTTGTGGCGCAGCAGCGCGTACGCCGTGGTCACGTGGAAGTAGAAGTTGGGCATCACGAAGTGCTTCAGGTAGAACTCGCCCTTGAGCGTCATGGTGCCGTCGCGGCGCGGCAGTTCCACGTCCTTGGCCTCAGTCCCGTCGATCTGCGCTGCCGACACCGACTGCACATACGCCACGGTCTTGGCGATGCGCTCGCGCAATTGTGTCAACGTGGTTTCGTTGTCCTCGAACTTGGGCGACTCCACACCCGCCAGCCGTGCCACGCCGAACTTGGCGCCATCGCAGGCGATCTGGATCTGCTTGGTGAACGACAGCATGTCGGGCGCCAGGCGCGCGTCCAGGAAGACGCTGGTCTCGAACTTCTTCGCGCGGGCATGGGCTTCGGCCTTTTCGAGCCACGCGTCCAGGTTGCCGAGCATGCGAACAAACACCGGCACGCTGGCCGAATACATCGAGATGGACATGGGTACTCCTTGAAAATTGAATCGGGGCAAGGCGCGCATGCTAGCGCGACTTTCGCGCGCCTGCAGCGTGCGCACCGGCAACGACAGGCGAGTGCACAATGTCCGCCATTTCACCGTTGTCGCCTCTCGTGAACATCATCATCCTCGACGACTACCAGGACGCGGTTCGCAAGCTCAAATGTGCTTCGCTGCTGGAAGACTTGAACGCCAAGGTCTTCACCAACAACGTCAAGGGCATCGGCCAGTTGGCGATCCGGCTGCGCGACGCCGACGTGCTGGTGTTGATCCGAGAACGCACGCAGTTCCCGCGCCAGTTGCTCGAAAAGCTGCCCAAGCTCAAGCTGATTTCGCAGACCGGCAAGGTCGGCTCGCACATCGACGTGCCCACCTGCACACGGCTGGGCATCGCGGTGGCCGAAGGCGTGGGCTCGCCGGTGGCCACCGCCGAACTCACCTGGGCGCTGGTGATGGCCGCCATGCGCCGCCTGCCGCAATACATCGCCAACCTCAAGCACGGCGTGTGGCAGCAGTCGGGCCTGAAGGCGGCGTCGATGCCGGGCAACTTCGGGCTTGGCCAGGCGCTCAGCGGGCGCACCCTGGGCGTGTGGGGTTATGGCCGCATCGGCAAGCTCGTGGCGGGTTACGGCCGGGCTTTCGGCATGCAGGTGACGGTGTGGGGCAGCGCGGCCTCGCGCGCCAAGGCTGAACAAGACGGCTACGTGCCCGCCCCAAGCGCCGAAGCCTTCTTCGAGGCCTGCGATGTCTTGACGCTCCACCTGCGCCTGTCCGACACGACACGCGGCATCGTGAAGCTCGACTCGCTCTCGCGCATGAAGCCGACCGCGCTGATCGTCAACACCTCGCGCGCCGAGATCATCGAAGACGGCGCGCTGGTCTCGGCGCTCAACCGCGGCCGCCCCGGCATGGCCGCGGTCGATGTGTTCGAGACCGAACCCATCCTGCAGGGCCACCCACTGCTGCGCCTGGAGAACGCCATCTGCACGCCGCACATCGGTTATGTAGAGCAAGACGGTTATGAGATGTACTTCAAGGCTGCGTTCGAGAACGTGGTGAACTTCATCAAGAGCGAATCGACGAACATCGTCAATCCCGAGGCGCTTCGGGTGATTCGATGAATTGCGCCGAATGAGCGACGCGGCGGACGCGGTGTCTGCATCGGCCGACGGATTGAGCCGTGCCCGTTGGGCGCTGCTGTTCGGCAACTTCGTCATTGGCTGCGGCGTGTTCGTGGTGGCGGGCACGCTCAATGACATCAGCCGCTCGCTGAACGTGTCGGTGCCGCTGGCGGGCCAGCTCATCTCCATCGGCGGCGCGGTGATGTGCTTCGGCGCGCCGCTGCTGGCTGGTTGGGTGGCCGGTTTCGACCGCCGCCGGCTGCTGGCCTGGACGCTGCTCTGGTACGCCGCCGGCCACGCGCTGTGCGCGCTGATGCCGAGCTACGCGGCGCTCTGGCCGGTGCGTGCCGCCACCGTGCTGGGCGCTGCGGTGTTCACCCCGCAGGCCGCTGCGGCCATGGGCTTCATGGCGCCGCCCGAGCAACGCGGCCGCGCGATCACCTTCATCTTCCTGGGCTGGTCGGTGGCCTCGGTGCTGGGCATGCCGCTCAGCGCCTGGCTGGGCGAAGTGCACGGCTGGCGCGTGGCCTTCGGCGCCGTGGCCGCGCTGTCGGTGCTGGCCGCCTGGGCGGTGTTCACATCGCTGCCCGACGGGGTCAAGCCGGCAGCCCTGTCGCTGAAGGCCTGGAAAGAGGTCTTCACGCACCCGCTGCTGATGTTCATCATCGCCGTGACGGCCTTGCAGAGTGCCGGCCAGTTCACGGTGTTCTCGTACATGGCGCCTTACTACCGCCAGGTGCTTGGCGCCAGCCCGGCCCAGATCACGCTGCTGTTTGCCTGGTTCGGCGTGTTCGGGCTGATCGGCAACCTGCTGCTGTCGCGCCACATCGAGCGCATCGGCGCGAACCGGGCGGTGGCGCTGGCCACGGTGTCGATCGCGCTGTCGCTGCTGCTGTGGCCGCTGGCCACGACGGTGATGACGATGGTGGTGGTGATCATTCCCTGGGCCCTGGGCTGCTTCTCGGCCAACTCGGCACAACAGGCGCGCCTCAACGTCGTGGCACCGGCGCTGGCCTCGGCGTTGATGGCGCTGAACAGTTCGGCCATGTACCTCGGCCAGGCGCTGGGGGCCACCGGCGGCGGCTGGCTGATCGCGAACGGCGGTTACGCGCCGCTGCCCTGGGTCGGCCTGATGTGCGTGCTCGCGGCGCTGGCCTTGAGCTTGTGGGTCGGGCGGCGCAGCGCGAGGGCGTCGGTTTGAGTGCCGTACC
This sequence comes from Methylibium sp., assembly GCA_031382215.1. Taxonomy (GTDB): domain Bacteria; phylum Pseudomonadota; class Gammaproteobacteria; order Burkholderiales; family Burkholderiaceae_C; genus LGRD01. Next base: position 27,275 of record JANMYQ010000097.1, on the reverse strand, counting down.
CGCCGACGCTGCTGAGCCGGAGCGGCCGAACTCGCCGACCGCACTGTTCTTCGCCTTCAACCGCCTGGCGCTGCAGGGCTTCGGCGGGGTGCTGGCGGTGGCCCAGCGCGAGCTCGTCGAGCACCGGCGCTGGCTCACACGCGAAGAGTTTCTCGAGCTCGTTTCGGCCGCCCAGGTGCTGCCGGGGCCGAACGTGATCAACCTGTCGCTGATGCTGGGCGACCGCTACTTCGGCCTGCGCGGCGCTTTTGCCGCGCTGGCCGGCATGCTGGCGGTGCCGCTGGTGATCGTGTTGCTGATGACCACGCTGTACACCCAGTTCGCGCAGGCGCCAGCGGTCAGTGGTGCGCTGCGCGGCATGGGTGCGGTGGCTGCGGGCTTGATCTTCGCCACGGCCTTCAAGCTGATGCTGGCACTGAAGAAGAACCCGCTCGGCCCGGCCCTGTGTGGTGCGTTCGTGCTGCTGACCTTGCTGGCGGTGGCCTGGCTGCGCTGGCCGCTGGCCGGCGTGATCGTCGGGCTGGGCTCGCTGGCCGTCGCGCTGGCCTGGCGCAGGCTGTCTCGATGAACTGGCTGCCATGAACGGGCTGAACTGGGTCGACCTGCTCGGGCTGTTCGGTCACTTTCTGCTGCTGAGCCTGCTATCGGTAGGCGGCGCCATCACCACTGCGCCCGACATGCACCGCTACCTGGTCACGCAGCAGCACTGGCTCACCGACACGCAATTCAGCGCGTCGATCGCGATCGCCCAGGCGGCGCCCGGCCCGAACGTGCTGTTCGTCGCGGTGATGGGCTGGAACATCGCCGGCGCGGTCGGGGCACTGGTGATGATGGCGGGCATTCTGCTGCCGTCCACCGTGCTGTCGCTGACGGCAGGGCGTTGGGGCCACCAGCGGCGCGAGACCCGCGGCGTGCGCGCGTTCACTGGCGGCATGGCGCCGCTCACGATCGGATTGCTGTTGGCCACCGGCTGGGTCTTGGCCGAACCCTTTCTGCGCGCGCCCGAACATCGGCTCGGTGCGATTGCTTTGATCGCCGTCAGCGTGGTGGTGATGCTGCGCACGCGCCTCAGCCCCATGTGGCTGGTCGGGCTGGGCGCCGTGGTGGGGGCGCTGGGGTGGGTGTGAGGGGTTGGCGAGAGGGCTGGATCTGAGGACCGCTCAGCGCAAGGCTTCGGCCACCAGCCCGGGCAGTTCGGCCAAGTCGCGCTGCACGGGGGTCGGCAGGCCGGCCAAGGCTTCGTCGCTGGCGCTGGAGCCGACCAGCACGTCGCTGCCACCGCGGCCGTTGGCACGCACCACCAGGCTCATCGGCACGGCATGCTGGCCGCCCGGCCGGTCCATCAATACGGGAGTGACGCCTTCGGAAGAAGCCAGTACAACCACTTTCCAGTTCGTGCCTTCGGGAACATCTTTGCCGGACGGGCTGCCGGAAGGGCCTCGGTCCACCAGCGCGAACATCTGCAGGCCGTGGCGCTGGGCCGACGCTTCGATGCGTTGCACCGTCTCGGCCACGCTGTAGCGGCTGGCGTGGCAGGTGAGGCCACGCAACTCGGTGCGGGCCAGCGTGGTGCCTGCAAACGAGGACATGACGACCGCCATGCAACCGGTCATCCAGAACCGGAACGGCGGGCGGGCGATGGGGAGTTCTGTGGCTTTTTGCGCATCTGTTTTCATCCGATACAGGCTAGTGGCCCGATGTGTCAGGCACAAGAAGAAACCTGTGTCGCGATGTAAACGAAATTCCCTTTCAGATCCACGTCACTTGGTCCCGAAAATCTTGTCTCCGGCATCACCCAGACCGGGAATGATGTAACCCACTTCGTTGAGGTGGCTGTCGATCGCCGCGGTCCAGCAGCGCACGTCCGGGTGCGCCTTGTTCAGTGCGGCAATGCCTTCGGGCGCGGCCACCAGCACCAGCGCACGAATGTCCTTGCAGCCGCGGCTCTTCAGCAGCGCGATCGTCGCGATCATCGAGCCGGCGGTGGCCAGCATCGGGTCGATGATCAGCGCGGTGCGCTGCTCCAGGTGGCCAACGAACTTCTCGAAGTAGTTCTCGGGCTGCAGGGTCTCGTGGTTGCGGCTCAGGCCGACCACGCTGACCTTGGCGCTCGGAATCATGTCGAGCACACCGTCGAGCATGCCCAGCCCGGCACGCAGGATGGGCACGACCGTGACCTTGCGGCCGCTGATCTGGTCGACCTCGACCGGGCCGCTCCAGCATTGCACGGTGGTCTTCTCGAGCGGAAAGTCGGCCGTGGCCTCGTAGGCCAGCAGGCGCGCCAGCTCGTTGGTGAGCTCGCGGAATTTCTTGGTCGAGATGTCGTCCTCGCGCAGCAGGCCGACCTTGTGCTTGACCAGCGGGTGCTTGACATCGATCACGGGCATGTCGTCTCCTTCGGCGTTTCGGGCAAATTTCAGCGTGGGGTGAGCTAGGCGCGCTGGGTGCGTTGGCGGAGGGCTTCGTAAAGGCACACGCCGCTGGCCACCGACACGTTCAGGCTTTCCACGGCACCGTGCATCGGCAGGCGCACGAGCTGGTCGCAGGTCTTGCGCGTGAGCTGGCGCATGCCGCTGCCTTCGGCACCGAGCACCAGTGCCAGCGGGCCGCGCAAGTCGATCTCGTAGAGAGACTGCGGCGCGTCTTCGCTGGTGCCGACGATCCGGATGTTGCGTTCCTTCAGCTCGTTCAGGGTGCGCGCCAGGTTGGTGACCATGAAGTACGGCACCGTGTCGGCGGCGCCGCTGGCCACCTTGGCGACCGTGGCGTTCACGCCGACGGCATGGTCCTTGGGCGCGATCACCGCGTGCGAGCCAGCGCCATCGGCCACGCGCAGGCAGGCGCCCAGGTTGTGCGGGTCGGTGATGCCGTCCAGCACCAGCAGCAGCGGGTCGCCATCGACGGCGTCTAGCGTGTCGTCGAGCGAATGGCTCAGCGCCAGCGCTTCGACACGCGCAACCACACCCTGGTGGCGCTGGCTGCCGCAGAGCTTGAGCAGGCGCTCGTCGTCGCTGTCGATCAGGCGCGCGCCGGCGTCGCGGGCGCGCTCGACGAACTGGCGCATGCGCTGGTCGCGCCGCGTGGCATCGACGTGGACTTCGAGAACCGATTTCGGCGCCGCCTTCAGGCGCACCGTGACCGCGTGGAAACCGAACAGGATCTTCTGGCTCATCTGCCGATGGTAGCGGCACGCCGGACAGGGCAACGCCGGGCGCAGGGCCCGGCGTGGTCGGGGAGCAGCGGATCAGGCCGTGACGTTGACCAGCGCACCGACCTGCGGCATCTGGGTGGCGTGGTTCATGCTGTCGGGGCGCATGGCCTGGGCCAGCGTCTGCAGGAAGCTGCGCAGCTTGTCGGCCATGTCGGTTTGCGCGGCTTGCGGTTTGAGCGCGCCGAAGAGCTGCGAGAACGCGTCGAGCAGCGGGTTGCGCGCCACTTCCTGCGCCGTGGTCGGTGCGCTGGCGGCGGGAGCGGCTTGCACTGCTTCGCTGGCTTGTGCGGCGGCAGCGGTTTCAGCCGTGGCGGCGTTTGCGTCAACGGCGGGATTCGTCGTCACGGATTCGGCGGGCGCCGGGGCCACGCCGTTCTGCGGGGCCGCGCCATTCTGCTGTGCTACGCCGTTCTGAATCGTCAGCGTGATCGAGATCGACGTCGACACCGGCGCAGGGCCGGCTGCGGCCACGGCCGCCGGAGCGGCAAAGGTCTGTGAAAGTGCGTCCAGGCGCTGCGCCATGTCGCCGTAACCCTCGCGGCGCCAGCCGTGGTGGCCGTGGTGGTGGCGGCGCCCGCCATCACCGTCGATGCGATTGCGCGAACCCTGCTCCGACGACTCGCCGCGGCCGACCTGGCGCAGCGCGCTGAACAGTTCGTGCGCAAATTGGCGCACGGCCGATTCGAGACTGACTGCCGGCTGGGCGGCGGCTTCGGTCGCTGCGACCGGGGTATTGCTGGCGGCGCTGATGGTGGCGCTGGTGTCCGAGGCCGCGGCGCTGGCGGTCACAGCGGCGGCGGCACTGGCTTCGGCGCTGGCCACGGCAGTGGCCGCATCGGCGGCGGTGCTGGCCACCGGGGCCGGGGAAGGGGTTGCCGCGGCGGCAGCCGGCTGGGCTTCGTTGCCAAAGCCGAGTTCGCGCAGGGCCGACATCATTGCTTCGACCAGGCGGTTCTGGCGGGTCGCCGGCCGGCTTTCGCCGCACGAGTGCGAGTGGGTCATCTCTGCCTGCTCAGGGCGCTCGGCGGCAGCAGCCGGCTTGGCAGGCTGCGAGCCATAGGTGTTCACGAAGGTGAACGAAAGCGAAGTGGTGATCGACATGGCGGGCTCCTTTTCCTCTTGACTGTGCGTGCCACTGCGGGGCGCGCTGTGAAAAGGTTGTCGGCCCGTTGGCGAAAGGAATTCAAGGGCGATGTGTAAATGTCTGTAAGCAACGCAGCACTTTTGTGGCCACCGTGCTGGGCGGAGCGCGATTCAGCGCGCCGCCACCGTCAACGCCATCAGCAGCCCGATCAGCACCGGCTGGTGCAGCATGTAGAAGCTCAGGCTCCAGCGGCCCAAGGTCGCCAGCGGCGCCAGCGCGCCATTCAGCGCGCCGGCCACCCAGGGGCGCCGCCGCGCCAGCACCCATTGGCCAGTTGCCAGGCCCCACCACACCACGCCCAGCCACGGCAGCACCGGCGCATAGTCTTCGGTCACCGGTTTGCGGGTGACCAGCCCGAGCCAGTTCGTCCAGCGGGTGTCGAACCAGGGGTGTTGCACGAGCTGCGGCAGCGCCACCGCCACCAACCCCGCAAGCCACAGCCAGCGCCCCCAGCCGGCGCTCAGGCGGCCGATGAGCAGCAGCACCGCCAGCCCATGCAGCACGCCGAAGCTGATGAAGCTGCGCGGGAACATCCACCACGAGCCCAGGCTCACCAGAAGCGCGCAGCCGGCGACCTGCGCCCAGCGTTTCCAGAAACGCGGCCAGCGCTGGCCTTGTTCAAACGCGATCGCCTGGCCGAAGCCGGCGCAGAACATGAACAAGGTGACGATGCAGGCGCGCTGCACAGTCCAGAACGGGTCGGTGTAGAAGTTCTGCCTGATCAGCCCGAAGTAGTTCAGGTCGAAGCAGAAGTGAAACAGCGCCATCCACACGATGGCGGCGCCACGCAAGGCGTCGAGGCGGTCGAAGCGTTCCGGGCGCGCTGGGTCGGGTGATGAAGCTGAGCTCACTCGGCGACGATAGCGCAGCCTTGCGTTACCATCCCGCCCCGGGACGAGACCAACCCGGCGCTCGCACTGAGCCGCCGTAGGGAAGCGCCTATGCAAATGCGCACCGAAGGCGGCTCATTCAGGCCTACCCTGGCCCATTGCACAAGGCCTTCGGTCCGGCCTGAAGGAGTCGCCGTTCATGCAGGTGGTTTGCCTCGATCTCGAAGGTGTGCTGGTCCCGGAAATCTGGATCGAGTTCTCCAAGCGCACCGGCATTTCAGAGTTCTCGCGCACCACGCGCGACGAGCCCGACTACGACAAGCTGATGCGCTTTCGCCTGGACCTGCTGGCACGCCACGGCTTGAAGCTGGCCGACATCCAGAACGTGATCGCAGGCATGGGGCCGATGGCCGGCGCGCGCGAGTTCCTGGACGAGTTGCGCGAGCGCTTCCAGGTCTTCATCCTGTCCGACACCTTCTATGAATTTGCCGACCCGCTGATGCGGCAGCTCGGCCGCCCCACCTTGTTGTGCCACCGGCTGGTGATCGACGACGCCGGTTTCGTGCGCGACTACAAGCTGCGCCAGCCCGACCAGAAACGCATCGCGGTAAACGCGCTGAAGAGCCTGAACTACCAGGTGATTGCGGCCGGCGATTCGTACAACGACACCGGCATGCTGCTGGCCGCCGACGCCGGCTTCTTCATCCACCCGCCGGAATCGATCGTCGCGCAGTTCCCGCAGTTCCCGGTGAACCGGAGCTACGCCGAGTTGCGTGCCGCGATCGAAGGTGCCTCGCAGCGCTTGCTCGCCGGCTGAACGGTCAAGCCAGCCAGCGGCGGGCGTTCTCGTACATGCGCATCCACGGGCTGGGTGCGCTCTTGTCGCCCGAAGTCCAGCTCATCTGCGCGTTGCGGAACACACGTTCCGGGTGCGGCATCAGCACGGTGAAGCGGCCGTCGGCGGTGGTCACTGCGGTCAGGCCGTCAGGGCTGCCGTTCGGGTTGGCGGGGTAAGCCTCGGTCGCTTGGCCGGCGTGATCGACAAAGCGCATCGCACGCTGCACCCCGGCAGGGTCGCCGCGCTGCGAAAAGTCGGCAAAACCTTCGCCGTGCGCCACCGCCACCGGCAGCCGGCTGCCGGCCATGCCCGTGAAGAAGATCGACGGGCTGTCCAGCACCTCGACGAGGGACAAGCGCGCTTCGAACTGCTCGCTCTTGTTGCGCGCGAACTTCGGCCAGGCCTGCGCGCCCGGGATCAGCGGGCTGAGGGCCGCCATCATCTGGCAGCCGTTGCACACGCCCAGCGCAAAGCTGTCGGGCCGGTTGAAGAAGGCCGCGAACTGCTCTGCCAGCGCCGGGTTGAACAGCACCGAGCGGGCCCAGCCCTCGCCCGCCCCCAGCGTGTCGCCGTAGCTGAAGCCGCCGCACGCAACGAAGCCCTGGAACATGTCGAGCCGCGCACGCCCGGCCTGCAGGTCGCTCATGTGCACGTCGAAAGTGTCGAAACCGGCGCGGTCCATCGCGTAGCTCATCTCGACGTGGCTGTTGACGCCCTGCTCGCGCAGGATCGCGACCTTCGGCCGGGAGAGGTTCAGTGCCGGCGGCGACAGCGGTTGCGGTTGCGGGTCGAACGTCAGGTGCAGGTGAAGCCCAGGGTCCTCGGCCCGGCCCGCCGCGGCATGTTCGGCGTCGGCACAGGCCGGGTTGTCGCGCAGCCGGCACATGCGCCAGCTCGCCTCGTCCCAGGCCTGGTGCAGGCCGGCCAGCGGTGCGCTGAACACCGCCTTGGCGTCACGCCAGACCTCCATCACCCCCTTGTCGTTGGGCTTGCCGATGAAGTGGCTGAAGCGGCTCAGGCCGAATTCGCGCAAGGTCTGCATCACCTCGTCGCGCACCGCCGTCGGCACCTGGATCACGGCACCCAGTTCTTCGTTGAACAGTGCCTGCAGGGTGCGTTCGGCGCGCCGCGCGCCCACCTGGGTGGCCCAGTTCTTGGCATCGCCGTATTCGGCCCGGCTGTCGCTGATGCCGTCACCTTCGAGCACCAGCATGTCCACGTTCAGGCTCACGCCCAGGTGGCCGGCAAAGGCCATCTCGCAGACAGTAGCCCAGAGGCCGCCGTCGCTGCGGTCGTGGTAGGCGAGCAGCTTGCCTTCGCCACGCAGGCGGTTGATCGCCGCGACCATCGCCTTCAGCAGTGACGGGTCGTCGAGGTCGGGCACCTCATTGCCGAACTGGCCCAGCACCTGCGCCAGCATCGAACCGCCGAGGCGCGACTTGCCCTGACCCAGGTCGATCAGGATCAAGGTCGTGTCGCCGCCTTGCAGTTGCGGAGTCAAGGTGGGCCGCACGTCGGCCAGCGTGGCAAAGGCTGTCACGATCAGCGACACCGGCGCGGTGACCTGCTTCGCCTCACCGCCGTCGTTCCAGCGCGTGCGCATCGACAGGCTGTCTTTACCCACCGGCACGCCGATGCCCAGCGCCGGGCAGAGCTCCATGCCAACGGCCTTCACCGTGTCGTACAGCGCAGCGTCTTCACCGGCCTCACCACACGCCGCCATCCAGTTGCAGCTGAGCTTGACGCGCGACAGCTCGAACGGCGCGGCCAGCAGGTTGGTCAGCGCTTCGCCGACCGCCATGCGGCCCGACGCTGGCGCGTTCAGCGCGGCCAGCGGCGTGCGTTCGCCCAGGCTCATCGCCTCGCCGCGAAAGCCGCTGAAGTCGGCCAGGGTCACCGCGCAATCGGCCACCGGCACCTGCCACGGGCCGACCATCGGGTCGCGGTGGCTCAGGCCACCCACCGTGCGGTCGCCTATGGCGATCAGAAAGCGCTTGCTGGCCACCGTGGGGTGGCGCAGAACGTCGTAGGCCAGCCGATCCAGGGTCGCCTCGCCGAGATCGAGCGCCAGCGAGCTGCGCACAACCCGCTGCACGTCGCGGTGCATCTTGGGCGGCTTGCCGAGCAGCACGTCCATCGGCATGTCGATGGAGCGCTCGCCAGCGTCGCCGTCCTGGAGCAGCAACTGCTTCTGATCGGTGGCAACGCCGACCACAGCAAACGGGCAGCGCTCGCGTTCGCACATCGCCTGGAACAGCGGCAGCGAGTCGCGCTCGACCGCCATCACATAACGCTCCTGGCTCTCGTTGCACCACACTTCCTTGGGCGCCAGGCCGCTCTCTTCCAGTGGCACCTTGCGCAGGTCGAAACGTGCGCCGCGGCCAGCCCCGTCCACCAGCTCGGGGAAGGCATTCGAGATGCCGCCCGCGCCCACGTCGTGAATCGCCAGGATCGGGTTGACGGCGCCCAGCGCCGCGCAATGGTTGATGACCTCCTGCGCACGGCGCTGGATCTCGGGGTTGCCGCGCTGGACCGAATCGAAGTCGAGCTCGGCGGCGTTCGCGCCGGCCGCCATCGAACTGGCCGCGCCGCCGCCCATGCCGATGCGCATGCCCGGCCCGCCGAGCTGGATGAGCAAGGTGCCGGCCGGAAACTGCAGCTTGTGCGTCTGCGACGCGGCAATGCTGCCCAGCCCGCCGGCAATCATGATGGGCTTGTGATAACCGCGCCGCTGCGCCGCCGCGCCCTCGCCCACCGTCTGCTCGTAAACACGAAAGTAGCCGGCCAGGTTGGGCCGCCCGAACTCGTTGTTGAAGGCGGCGCCACCGAGCGGCCCGTCGAGCATGATCTGCAGCGGGCTGGCGATGTGTTCGGGCTTGCCGTAGGGCGCACGCTCCCAGGGTTCGTTCGTGCCGGGCAGGTGCAGGTTGGAGACGCTGAAACCGGTCAACCCCGCCTTGGGGCGCGAGCCGCGGCCGGTGGCGCCTTCGTCGCGAATCTCGCCGCCGGCCCCGGTGGCGGCACCGGGGAACGGCGAGATGGCGGTCGGGTGGTTGTGGGTTTCCACCTTCATCAGCACGTGCACGGTTTCTCTCCGTGCTGCGTACGCCGGCGCGTTGGTGTAGCCGGCCGGCAGCCAGCGTTCTATCGAGCCGCCTTCCATCACCGAGGCGTTGTCGCTGTAGGCCACCACGGTGTGCTGCGGCGAGGTCTGCTCGGTGTGGCGGATCATGCCGAACATCGAACGCTCCTGCGCCACGCCGTCGATCGTGAACTGCGCGTTGAAGATCTTGTGCCGGCAATGTTCGCTGTTGGCCTGCGCGAACATCATCAGTTCCACGTCGGTCGGGTTGCGCTTCAGGCGCGAGAAGGCCTGCTCCAGGTACTGAATCTCGTCGGCCGACAGCGCCAAGCCGAAGCGTGTGTTGGCCTCGGCCAGCGCCGCCTCGCCGCGGCCGAGCACGTCCACGTGCTCCATCGGCTGGCCGGTGCGTTCGTCGAACAGGTGGGCCGCGTCTTCGCGCGTGAGCAGCACGCTCTCGGTCATGCGGTCGTGCAGCAGCGCGGCGCAGGATTGAAGCTCCGAGGCGGTAAGCGGTTTGGCGCCGCCGAGCAGGCCGGTCTTGAGCGTAAGACGGTACTCGGTGACCCTTTCGATGCGCCGCACCGCCAGACCGCAGTTGTGCGCGATGTCGGTCGCTTTCGACGCCCACGGCGACACCGTGCCCAGACGCGGCGCGACCGTCAGCAGGGGCGCTTCGCCCGGGCGACCGTCGGGACCGCTGTCAGGGCCAACGTACGGGTCGCCGTAGCGCAACAGTGCGGCGAGTTTGTCGAGCTCGGCGGCGGCCAGCGGCACGTCGCAGCAGGCCCAGTGCACATGCCGCGCTTGCACCGCAACGATGCGCGCTGACACCGCCTGAAGCCGTGGCAGCAGGGCCTGGGCGCGGAACTCGGACAAGGCGTTGCCGCCGGGAAGGGATTGCAGGTGCTGGGAAGAAGAGGTCACAGACGGCCACGCTGTTGAGCGCTGTTGAGGTTTGGGGCTAAAGACGGCACGGCGACACCCTGCCTTCGCACCGCTGGCGATTCTAAGGAGGCTGCCGCGCCGGCACCCCGCAGTCGCGGGGTTTGCCGCGCCAGGGTGATCGGCGAAAGTGGGGCCATGCAGCGCACTTCCCCGTTCTGGTTCAACTCGCCGAGGGAAACTCTTTCCGCCACCGAACGGGCGCGCCAGGCGGCCCGCCGCGAGACCCGCCTGGACCAGCACATGCTCCAGGTTCGGCCCGAGCCGGCGCCGCGCGCGCCGCGGGAGGCGCGCGACCCGCTGGAATTGCAGCGTGGCCTGGAAGTCGAGGTCCTCCCCGAGAGCGCATTCGACCGGCTTTTCCCGCCCGCCCCGACCTGAGCCCGCGTGGCGCCGAGGTCGCCTTGGCGATGGGATAATCCGCGCCATGACCATCAGCATCAAGACCGGCGCCGACGTGGAGGGCATGCGCCTGGCCGGCCGGCTGGCCTCGGAGGTTCTGGACCTGCTCACGCCGCATGTGACGCCAGGCATCTCGACCGACCAGCTCGACGCCATTGCCCACGCCCATATCGTCAACGTGCAGCAGGCGATTCCCGCGCCGCTGAACTACGCGCCGCCGGGGTACACGCCCTACCCCAAGTCGATCTGCACCTCGATCAATCACCAGGTCTGCCACGGCATCCCGAACGACCGGCCGCTGAAGAACGGCGACATCGTCAACATCGACGTCACCGTCATCAAGGACGGCTGGCACGGCGACACCAGCCGCATGTTCGTCGTTGGCACCGGCTCCATCGCCGCCAAGCGCCTGTGCCAGCTGACGTATGAGGCCATGTGGAAAGGCATCGCGCGCGTCAAGCCCGGCGTGCGCTTGGGCGACATCGGCCACACGATCCAGACTTTCGCCGAAGTGAACGGTTTTACCGTCGTGCGCGAGTTCTGCGGGCACGGCATCGGCCGCAAGTTCCATGAAGAACCGCAGGTCATGCACTACGGCCGGCCGGGCACGATGGAAGAGCTGGTGCCGGGCATGATGTTCACGATCGAGCCGATGATCAATGCTGGCCGGCGCGACATTCGCGAAACCGGCGACGGCTGGACCATCGTCACCAAAGACCGTTCGCTGTCGGCCCAGTGGGAGCACACGGTGCTGGTGACCGAGACCGGCTACGAGGTCATGACCCTGTCGGCCGGCAGCCCGCCGCCGCCGGCATTCGTGACGGCTTGACCGAGCGCGGTTTGGGCGCCTCTGCTTCCGAACAAGTGCTGATGTTGGCTCCGACCCCGTTGGCCGTGGCGCCGCTGCCCGAGCCGGGCGCGCGCAGCCTGAGCCAGTTGCGCCACCACTTCCGCGACGGCAAGGCGGCGGTGATGGAGCGCTTCCGCACCGCCAGGGCCACGGTGCCGGCGGCAACCCTGCTGCTGCGAACGCTGACCAAGCACGTCGACCAAACCCTGGCCGAACTGTGGGAGCTGGCGCAGATGCCGGCCCACGCCGCCCTGGTGGCGGTGGGCGGTTATGGCCGCGGCGAACTGTTCCCGTATTCCGACGTCGATGTGCTGGTGCTGCTGCCGCCGGGCCTGTGGCCGGCCGCGCCGGGTGGCGATTCCGGCGACATCCCTGCGCCGGTGGTGGCCTCTGTGCAGGCGGCGATCGAGCGTTTCATCACCTCCTGCTGGGACATCGGCCTGGAGATCGGCTCGAGCGTGCGCACGGTGGACGAATGCATTGCCGAGGGCCAGCGCGACGTGACGGTGCAGACGGCGCTGCTCGAATCGCGCTACCTGTGCGGCTCGCGGCGCGTGTTCACCACCTTCCGCCACGCCAACACGCAAGCGATGGACCCAAAGGCCTTTCTGCGCGCCAAGACGCTCGAGATGCTGCAGCGGCACCAGAAGTTCGAGGACACGCCCTACGCGCTGGAGCCGAACTGCAAGGAAAGCCCGGGCGGCCTGCGCGACCTGCAACTCGTGATCTGGATCTCGCGTGCTGCCGGCCTGGGCAAGAACTGGCATGCGCTGGCCGCCAACGACCTGATCACGCCGTTCGAAGTGAAGCAGCTGCAGCGCAACGAAGGGCTCATCAAGCTGATCCGCGCCCGGCTGCACATGGTGGCCGGGCGGCACGAAGACCGGCTGGTGTTCGACCTGCAGACGGCGGTGGCCGAAAGTTTCGGCTACCAGCCGACTGCCACGCAGCGCGCCTCTGAAGTGCTGATGCGGCGCTACTACTGGGCCGCCAAGGCCGTGACGCAGCTCAACCTGATCCTGATGCTCAACATCGAGGAACGCATCCAGGGCTCGCAAGACGCCGCGATGCGCCCGATCGATGACAAATTCCTGGAACGCGGCGGCATGCTCGAAGTCGTCAGTGATGACCTGTACCACCGCGACCCGCATGCGATTCTCGAAACCTTCCTGACCTACCAGCGCACGGTGGGCATTCGCGGCTTGTCCGCTCGCACCTTGCGCGCGCTGTACAACGCGCGCGACCAGATGAACGCCGAGTTCCGGCGCAGCCCGCAGAACCGCGCCACCTTCCTGCAGATCCTGCGCGAACCCGGCGGCCAGACGCATGCGCTGCGGCTGATGAACCAGACCAGCGTGCTGGGGCGCTACCTGTGGGTGTTCCGGCGCATCGTCGGGCAGATGCAGCACGACCTGTTCCACGTCTACACGGTCGACCAGCACATCCTGATGGTGGTGCGCAACGTGCGCCGCTTCTTCATTCCGGAGCATGCGCACGAGTACCCGTTCTGCTCGCAGCTCGGCGCCTCGTGGAACCAGCCCTGGCTGCTCTACATTGCCGCGCTGTTCCACGACGTGGCCAAGGGCCGTGGTGGCGACCACTCCGACCTGGGTGCGCGCGAAGCAAGGCGTTTCTGCCGCGACCACGGCGTGGAGCGCGAAGACAGCGCGCTGATCGAGTTCCTGGTCAAGGAACACCTGACGATGTCGCGCGTGGCGCAGAAGGAAGACCTGTCGGACCCGGACGTGATCCAGGCCTTCGCCACCAAGATGGGCTCTGAACGCCGCCTGACCGCGCTGTACCTGCTGACCGTGGCCGACATCCGCGGCACCAGCCCGAAGGTGTGGAACGCCTGGAAGGGCAAGCTGCTGGAGGACCTGTACCGCCAGACCTTGCGCGCGCTGGGCGGTGCCCGGCCGAACCTGGACGCCGAGATCGAGTCGCGCAAACAGGAAGCGCGCCATGCGCTGAACCTGCTGTCGCTGCCGATCGACATCGAAACACCGCTCTGGAAGACGCTCGCAATCAGCTACTTTGCGCGCCACGATGCCGGCGACATCGCCTGGCATGCGCGCGCACTGGCCGGCCACGTGCAGGCGCAGCAGCCGGTCGTGCGGGTGCGGTTGTCGTCGCTGGGCGAAGGGCTGCAGGTGCTGGTGTATGCGCCCGACCAGGCCGACCTGTTCGCGCGCATCTGCGGCTACTTCGACACCGCCGACTTCAACATCCTCGACGCCAAGGTCCATACCACGCGTGCCGGTTATGCGCTGGACACCTTCCAGGTGATCTGCCCGCACCTCGAAGACCACTACCGCGACGTGATCTCGCTGGTGGAAACGCAGCTCGGTGAAGCGCTGCGCGCCACCGGGCCACTGCCCGAGCCCAAGCGCGGGCGCGTATCACGCCGCGTCAAGTCGTTCCCGATCACACCGCGCATCACCTTGCGGCCAGACGAACGAGCCCAGGCCTGGCTGCTCGGCGTGTCCACCAGCGACCGCTCGGGGCTGCTGTTCTCGATTGCGCGCGTGCTCGCCCACCACCGGATCAACCTGCAACTCGCCAAGATTTCCACCTTGGGCGAACGCGTCGAAGACACCTTCCTGATCGACGGCTCGGAGTTGCAGCACAACCGCAAACAGATCCAGATCGAGAGTGAGCTGCTCGACGCGATCAGCGGCTAAGAGGCTTTAGCCCCGGTGGCGCTGATCCCCATCCCCGCCGCCGACGCACTGGCGCGGCTGCACGAGTTCAGCGCCGTGATCGACGCCCGCTCCGAGAGCGAACACGCCGAAGACCGGCTGCCCGGCGCAGTGAACTGGCCGACTCTGAACGACGAGCAGCGGCACATCGTCGGCACCGAGTACGCGCAGGTCTCGCCCTTCGTTGCCCGCAAGCGCGGCGCGGTCATGGCGGCGCGCAACATTGCGGGCCACATCGAACGTGAGCTGATGGAAGCGCCCAAGGACTGGAAGCCGCTGGTCTACTGCTGGCGCGGCGGCCAGCGCAGCGGCGCGCTGGCGCAGGTGTTGAGCCAGATCGGCTTTCGGGTCCACGTTCTCGAGGGCGGCTACCGCGAGTACCGGCGCGCGGTGCTGGCCGAACTCGAAGTGCTGCCCCAGCGCTTTCACTACCGGGTGGTCTGCGGCACCACCGGCTCGGGCAAGAGCCACTTGCTGCAGGTGCTGGCGGCCCGCGGAGAGCAGGTGCTGGACCTGGAGGCGTTGGCCAACCATCGCGGCTCGGTGCTGGGGCTGGTGCCAGGCAGCCCGCAACCGAGCCAGAAACACTTCGACTCGCGCGTGTGGGACAGCTTGCGCCGCTTCGACCCGGCGCGCGTGGTCTGGATCGAGAGCGAAAGCAAGAAGGTCGGTGACCTGCGCGTGCCGCAGGCGCTGATCGAACCGATGCGCGCATCACCGTGCGTGGCGTTCGAATTGCCGCTCGAGGCCCGGGTCGCCTTGTTGATGCGCGACTACCAGCACTTCGTCACCGACACGCCGGCGTTCTGCCAGCGGCTCGATGCCCTGCGCATGTTGCGCGGCAACGAAGTGATCAACGGCTGGCAAGAGGCAGCGCGCGCCGGCCAGACCGAGCAGGTGGTTCGCGAGCTTTTGCTCGCGCACTACGACCCGATCTACCTGCAGTCGATGAAGCGCAACTTCCGGGGCTTCTCGGCGCCGGCGCTCGAAGTGGGCTGGGACGGCAGCGCCGAAGCGCTGGAGGCCGCCGCCAGCCGACTCATCGCGATGGTCTGACTCGCGTCAGCGAATCACCCCATGTGCAAGCCGCCGTTGACCGAGAAGTCAGCGCCGGTGGCAAAACCCGACTCGCTCGATGCCACCCACGACACGATCGACGCGATGTCGTCTGGCGTGCCCAGGCGCTTGACCGGGATGCCGGCGACGATCTTGTCGAGCACGTCTTGGCGGATCGACTTGACCATGTCGGTCGCGATGTAGCCCGGGCTCACGGTGTTGACGGTGACGCCCTTGTTGGCCACTTCCTGCGCCAGCGCCATCGTGAAGCCGTGCATGCCGGCCTTGGCGGCCGAGTAGTTGGTCTGGCCGAACTGGCCCTTTTCGCCATTCACCGAACTGATGTTGATGACGCGGCCCCAGCCGCGGTCGGTCATGTCGTCAATCACCTGCTTGGTCACATTGAACAGGCTGGTCAGGTTGGTTTCGATCACCGCATCCCAGTCGGCCCGCGACATCTTGCGGAACATGCCGTCACGCGTGATGCCGGCGTTGTTGACCAGCACGTCGATCGGCCCATGTTCGGCCTTGGACTTCTGGAACGCGGCAACGGTGGAGTCCCAGTCGCCCACATTGCCGACCGACGCGAAGAACGAATAACCGAGCGCCTTCTGCTCACCCAGCCACTTGTCGAAGTCGCGGCTCGGGCCGCAGCCGGCGATGACGGTGAACCCGTCCCTGTGCAGCCGCTGGCACATGGTGGTTCCGATGCCACCCATGCCGCCGGTGACGTACGCTACTTTTTTGCTCATGCTTTCTCTCTCCTTTGGAATGATTGAAGTGCAGTTCCAGGGCGTGCGGGCGCTCAGGCCTTTTGCTTGACGTAGCGGCCCGGCGCGGCCTCGATGGGTTTGTACTTGCGGTTGCCCGGCGCCTTGGGCGCCGCGATCTGCTTGCCGGCGTGGCCCTTGAGCCACTGTGACCAGTCGGTCCACCAGCTACCGGGGTGCTCTTTGGCCTTGTCGAACCAGTCTTGCGCCTTGGCCGGCAGGCTGGTGCCGCTGCCGACCCAGTGGCTGCGCTTTCCCTTGGCTGGCGGGTTGATAACGCCGGCGATGTGGCCCGACGCACCGAGCATGAAGCGTACCGGGCCCTTCAGCGCCCGGGTGTTGGCGTAAGCGCCGTCCCACGGAACGATGTGGTCCTCGCGCGAGGCGTACACGTAGCTGGGCAGGTTCACCGCGCCCAGGTCGATCTTCTCGCCGCACACCGTCACCTTGCCCGGCGTGACCAGGTTGTTCTCGAGGTAGGTGTTGCGCAGGTACCAGCAGTACATCGGCCCCGGCAGGTTGGTGCTGTCGCTGTTCCAGTAAAGCAGGTCGAACGGCGGCGGCGTTTCGCCCTTCAGGTAGTTGCCGACCAGGTAGTTCCATACCAGGTCGTTCGGGCGTAAGAAGCTGAAGGTCGTGGCGAGTTCCTGTCCCTTCAGCAACCCGCCGCCGTTCGGGCTGGCCGGGCCGATGCTCATCTCGCGCATCTGCACCATCGACTCGTCGATGAACAGGTCGAGCACGCCGGTGTTGCTGAAGTCGAGCAAGGTGGTCAGCAAGGTCATGCTCGCCGCGGGCCGTTCGCCGCGCGCGGCCAGCACGGCCAGCGCGGTGGTCAGGATCGTGCCGCCGACGCAGAAGCCCAGGGTGTTGATCTTGGTCGAGCCGGAGATCTCTTGCACCAGGCCGATCGCGCGGATGGCCGCGTCCTCGATGTACTGGTCCCAGGTGAACTCGGCCATGCTGTCGTCGGCATTGCGCCAGCTCAGCACGAACAGACGGTGGCCCTGCTCGACCGTGTAGCGGATCAGCGAATTCTCCGGCTGCAGATCCATGATGTAGTACTTGTTGATGCACGGCGGCACGAACAGCACCGGCCGCTCGTACACCTTGGCCGTGAGCGGCTTGTACTCGATCAGCTGGAACAACTCGTTCTCGAACACCACGCTGCCTTCGGTGGTGGCCACGTTGCGGCCGACCTCGAAGACGCTCTCGTCGGTCTGCGACATGTGGCCTTGCTGTACGTCCTGCCACAGGTGCTGCAGGCCCTGCACGATGCTTTCACCTTTGGTCTCGAGCGCCTTGCGCTGGGCTTCGGGGTTGAGCGCCAGGTAGTTGCTGGGCGATGACGCATCGACCCACTGCTGCACTGCAAAGCGCACGCGTTGGCGCGTTTTTTCGTCGCCCTGCACCTGGTCGGCCATCTGCATCAGGGTGCGGGCGTTCAGCAGGTACATCTGCGCGGTGTAGGCTGCCGCGGGGTTGCTGGCCCAGTCTTGTGCCGAGAAGCGCCGGTCGGTGGGCTTGGGCACCGTGTTGGCCGCGGCGGCCGCGCTAGCCGTGCTAGCGCCGGGGGTCAGCGCTTCGAGCGACTGGTTCCACAGGTCGGTGGCCTGCTTCAGGTAGTCGCCCTGCATCCGGGTCAGCGCCGTCAGCGGCAGGTTCAGGCTGGACAAGGCCTTCATGGCCTCGCTGGCGTTGTGCGCAAAGGCTTCGGCAGCGTCGGGGGGCGAAACCTTGCCGGACAATGAATTCTTCATGGGTCTCCTCACGCGTTGCCTGGGGCGGGAATTGTGTGATCAAGTCGAGGCGGGTCAGAAGTGGGCTTACCCGGGCGCCCGGCGCCGACGAATGTCTTTTCTATTGTAGTTTTCAGCTTTTGGAATGTGGCATGCCTATTGTGATTCTCGTGGCCATCGGGTGGATGTACGTGGCGGTGATGATGACGGTCGCCGAAGCCACCAGCAGTGACGGTTCGTTGCTGGGCGCGCTGGTCACGTTCGTGCTGTATGGCGTGCTGCCGCTGGTGATCGTGCTGTACCTGTTGAGCACACCGGCGCGGCGCCGAGCCAGCCTGGCCCGGCTTGCCGCTCAACGCGCCGTGCCCGCAGCGCCGTCAGGCGATCGGTCGGTCGAGCCAGACCAGCGCGGCCATGCGACCGGTGACGCGGTCGCGCCGGTACGAGAAAAACCGTGATGGCGCCTCGACCGTGCACCACCCGCCGCCGCTGATGCGCAACACGCCAGCGGCCTGAAGACGGTCGCGCGCCAGGCCCGGCAGGTCGGCCAGCCACTTGCCCGGGGTGTGGCGCAAGAACCGCGCCGGCCCGCCGGCACCGGGCGACACGCCGAAGGCCTGCAACACATCGGCGCCGACTTCGAACTGGCGCGGCCCGATGCACGCGCCCAGCCAGGCCTGCAGTTGCGCCGGCTCGCAGCGCGCCGCTTCGCACAGCGCCAGCACCGTCGCCTCCAGCACACCGTGCGCGAGCCCACGCCAGCCCGCATGCGCGGCTGCCACACCGCGGCCTTGCGGGGCAGCGAACAACACCGGCAGACAGTCGGCCACCTGAACCGCGCAGGCGATGCCGGGCTCGGTGGTGAGGCTCGCGTCGGCCTCTTCACCGACCCGGCCTGCTTGCGCATCAGCCGCCGTCAAGCGTCGCACGCGCGCCCCGTGCACCTGGTTGAGCCACACCGGCGTGACGCCGATGGCCCCCGCCAGCGCGGCAAGGTTGGCCGCCACGGCAGACTCATCGTCACCCAGCCCGTCGCGCAGGTTCATGCTGTTGAAAGGCCCGCTGCTCACGCCCCCCAGCCGGGTCGTCATCACGGCCGCCAGGCCAGGCGCCTGCCAGGCCGGCACGAGCCAGTCTGGATGAAAACTCACGCAGCGTCCGGGCAGGCCGAAGGCTGCGTCTTGGCAAATGCATCGAGCTGCATGCATTCGGCGTAGATGCGCATCACCGTGGGCACATGGTCGAGCCGGCAGTCGAAGCGCTGGGCGTTGGAGATCTGCGGCACCAGCGCGCAGTCGGCCATCGTCGGCGTGTCGCCATGGCAAAAGCGGCCCGTGGACGGGTGGCCGGCGAGTTGCCGCTCCAGCGCTTCCAGGCCGCTCTCGACCCAGTGGCGGTACCAGCGGTTCTTGTCGTCTTCACTGACCTTCAGGTCGTGCACCAGGTAGCGCAGCACGCGCAGGTTGTTGAGCGGGTGGATCTCGCAGGCCACGTCCAAGGTCAGCGCTCGGATGCGCGCCCGCGCCAGCGCATCGCCGGGCAGCAGCGCCGGTTTCGGGTGGGTTTCGTCGAGGTATTCGAGGATCGCGATCGACTGGCTCAGCAGCTTGTCGCCGTCCTTCAGGATCGGCACCAGCCGCGCCGCCGAGACCTCGGAGTAGCCCTCCACAAGATGCTCGTTGCGCGCCAGGTGTACCGGCAGGTAGTCGTAGTCCAGCCCCTTCAGCGCCAGTGCAATGCGCACCCGGTACGAGGCTGACGAACGGAAGTAGTTGTAGAGCTGCATGGCGCGTCCCTTCAGTTCGCGGCGGGCACGATCTGCACCTGAAGCGAGCCCACGCCGTCGATCCGCGCGCTCAAGGTGTCGCCCTGCACCACCGCCGCCACGCCTTCGGGCGTGCCGGTAAAGATCAGGTCGCCCGGCGCCAATTCCCAGGCCTGCGACAGGTGTTCGATGATCTCTGCCACGTTCCAGATCAGCTTGCCGATCACGCTGGCCTGGCGTGGCGCGCCGTTCACTTCGAGCACGATTTTCGACTCAGCCGTGAGCTTGCAGTCGGCCACGCGCCGCAGCGGCCCGATCGGCGCCGACTCGTCGAAACCCTTGCCGACGCACCACGGCCGGCCGAGCTTCTTGGCCTCGCCTTGAAGGTCGCGGCGCGTCATGTCCAGACCCACTGCGTAACCCCAGACGTGGCGCTGCGCGTCGGCGGCAGCGATGTTGCGCCCGCCCTGCCCGATGGCCACCACCAATTCCACTTCGTGGTGCAGGCTCTTCGTCAGGCTCGGGTAGTGCATGCGCCCGAGCGCACCCTCGGCCACCGGCAGAACAGTGTCGGCCGGCTTCAGGAAGAAGAACGGCGCCTCGCGGCCGCTGTGGCCCATTTCGATGGCGTGCTCCACATAGTTGCGGCCCACGCAGTAGATGCGGCGCACCGCAAACTGCTCGCCGGGCGCGCCGCCGAGAACCGGAACGCTGGCCACGGGCGGGGCGGGAAGAACGTAGGTCATGAGCAGGGTCTCCACAGGTGAAAGGGGCACGCTCGGATGATGCCATGTAGGTAGGTAAACTCTTCCCGATGTTCCAAGCCCGCAGCATCAAACATTGCAAGGTCTGTGGCGGCGCCGCGGTCTACGCCGTTCCGGCCGACGACAACCGCGAACGCGCCACCTGCACGGTCTGCGCGACCATCCACTACGAGAACCCGATCAACGTGGTCGGCACCGTGCCGCATTGGGACGACCAGGTGCTGCTGTGCCGGCGCAACATCGAACCGCGCTACGGCTTCTGGACCCTGCCGGCCGGCTTCATGGAAATGGGTGAGAGCACCGCCGAGGGCGCGGTGCGCGAAACCATCGAAGAGGCCGGACACATCGAGCTGCAAGCGCTCTTCACGGTGCTGAACGTGGTGCGCGTCGGCCAGCTTCACCTGTACTACCGAGCCCGCCTGCTGGACACCGAGTTCGACCCCGGGCCCGAAACCATCGAAGCGCGCCTGTTCCGGGAGGACCAGATTCCCTGGGACGAACTGGCCTTTCGCACCGTGCGCGAAACACTGAAGCGCTATTTCGAAGACCGGCGCCTGGGCCGGTTCGTCATTCACACCGCCGATATCGGTTGAAGGAGATCACTCCATGATGAACGACCTGTTCTCGCTCGAAGGGCGCACTGCCCTGATCACCGGCGGTTCGCGCGGCATCGGCCGCATGATCGCCGCGGGCTTTCTGGCCCAGGGCGCGCGCGTCTACATTTCGGCGCGCAAGGCGTCGGCCTGCGACGCCGCGGCGGCCGAGCTGGCCAAGGCGGGCCATTGCGTGTCGTTGCCGGGCGATGTGTCGAGCACCGAGGGTGCGCAAGCGCTGGCGCAGGCCTATGCAAAGCACGAGAACCGGCTCGACATCCTGGTCAACAACGCCGGCGCCGCGTGGGGCGAGGCCTTCGACGAGTTCCCCGAGAAGGGCTGGGACAAGGTGCTGGACCTGAACCTGAAGGCACCCTTCTTCCTGACCCAGATTCTGGCGCCCTTGTTGCGCGAGGCGGCGAAGACCCGGCCCGCCAAGGTCATCAACATCGCCTCGATCGACGGCGTTTCGGTCAACCCGCAGGAAACCTATTCCTACGCCGCCAGCAAGGCCGGCCTGATCCACCTGACCCGGCGCATGGCCCTGCGCCTCAACAAGGACAACATCGTCGTCACCGCCATTGCCCCCGGTGCGTTTGCCTCGGACATGAACCGCGACGCACGCGACCATGCCGACGATGTGTCGCTGCGAGTTCCCGCCGGCCGGATCGGGCGCGATGAAGACATGGCCGGCGCAGCAATCTACCTGGCCTCGCGCGCCGGCGACTACGTGGTCGGGTCGACCTTGGTGGTGGACGGCGGCGTCACGCACGCGCGTAGCTGAGGCAAATGCTCAGTCGCGGGCATCGAGCCCGCTCCTTCGCCAAGCGCTTCGCTGGTTGATCCCCGTGAACGGGGCCCCTCGCCCTTCGCTCTACCGCTTGACGGGCGGCAGGTCGGTGCACACGCCTTCATAGGCTTCCGCCGCCAGGCCGATGCTCTCGCCCAAGGTCGGGTGCGGGTGGATGGTCTTGCCGATGTCCACCCCGTCGGCGCCCATCTCGATGGCCAGCGCCACCTCGCCGATCATGTCGCCCGCGTGCGTGCCGACGATGCCGCCGCCGACGATCGCGTGCGTCTCTTCGCTGAACAGCAGCTTCGTGAAGCCTTCGTCGCGACCGTTGGCAATCGCACGGCCCGAGGCGTTCCACGGGAACAAGCCCTTCTTGACCTTGATGCCTTGAGCCTTGGCTTCGTCTTCGGTCAGGCCGACCCACGCCACCTCAGGGTCGGTGTAGGCCACGCTCGGGATCACGCGTGCATTGAACGCCACCTTGGTGTCGCCGGCCGCCACTTCGGCCGCCACGTGTGCCTCGTGCACCGCCTTGTGCGCCAGCATCGGCTGGCCGACGATGTCGCCGATGGCAAAGATGTGCGGCACGTTGGTGCGCATCTGGATGTCCACCGGGATGAAGCCACGGTCGGTCACCGCCACACCTGCCTTGTCGGCCCCGATGCGCTTGCCGTTGGGCACCCGGCCGACGGCCTGCAGCACCATGTCGTAGAGCTGCGGTTCTTTCGGCGCGCCCCCACTTCCATCGGCACTTTCGAATCTGACCAGGATGCCGTCATTGGTCGCCTCGCCGCCGACCGTCTTGGTCTTGAGCATGATGTTGTCGAAGCGCGGTGCGTTCATCTTCTGCCAGACCTTGACGAGGTCGCGATCGGCGCCCTGCATCAGGCCGTCGAGCATCTCGACCACGTCGAGCCGCGCGCCGAGCGTGGAGTACACCGTGCCCATCTCCAGCCCGATGATGCCGCCGCCGACGATCAGCATGCGCTTCGGGTTCTGGCGCAATTCGAGCGCGCCGGTGGAGGTCACGACACGCGGGTCGTCCTTGGGCA
Organism: Methylibium sp.; assembly: GCA_031382215.1. Classification (GTDB taxonomy): domain Bacteria; phylum Pseudomonadota; class Gammaproteobacteria; order Burkholderiales; family Burkholderiaceae_C; genus LGRD01. Next base: position 4,742 of record JANMYQ010000097.1, on the reverse strand, counting down.
GGAAGGGCAGCTTCACCGCTTCGGAGCCGGCGGCGATGATGGCTTGCTTGAACTTGATGGTTTGAGTCCCACCCTTTGCCAGCACAACGCTCAGGTGAAACGGATCCAGGAAGTCGCCGGTCCCCTGCACCACCGTCACCTTGCGCATCTTGGCCATCGCCGCCAAGCCACCGGTGAGCTTGCCGATGACCTTTTCCTTGTGCGTCTTCAGCTTCGCCAGGTCGACCTTCGGCGGCGCGAAAGTCACGCCCATGGCTTCGAAGTGCTTGACCTCGTCCATCACCGCGGCCACGTGCAGCAGCGCCTTGGACGGGATGCACCCAACGTTCAGGCACACGCCGCCGAGCGTGGCAAAGCGCTCGACCAGCACCACCTTCATGCCGAGATCGGCAGCGCGGAACGCCGCCGAGTAGCCGCCGGGGCCGGCGCCGAGAACGAGCACGTCGCATTCGACATCGGCACCGCCTGCGTAGCTCGACGCCACCGGCGCGGGCGCGGCTGCGTTCGCAGTGGCGCCTGCCGGCGCGGCCTTCGCAGGAGCCGCCGCTGCAGGCGCACTGGCCGGCACGGCTGCGACAGCTCCCGCCGCCTCCAGCGAAAGGATCACCGACCCCTCATTGACCGTGTCGCCGATCTTCAGCTTCAACGCCTTCACCACGCCGGCATGCGACGACGGGATCTCCATTGAAGCCTTGTCGCTCTCCACGGTCACCAGGCTCTGCTCGGCCTTGACCGTGTCGCCCGGTTTCACCAGCAATTCGATGACGGCCACGTCCTTGAAGTCGCCGATGTCGGGAACCTTGATGTCGATGAGGGCCATGTCATGCCTCTTTCAATTTGATGGTGTGGGCACGAATCGGCCCACTGGAGTTCTTGTCGAATTCACAGCCCGCGCGCACGCCGATCTCGGCCAGCTCACGCGCCGACTTGGCACGCTCGAACGATGCGTGCATCGCCCCCAGCGCAAACGCGCGGCCGGTGCCGATGCCCCAGAAGCGGTCGAACTCGAACACCTCGCGGTACGAGTACACGCCGAAGATGCCGGCCGGGTTGGCGATGAGTGCGGTGAACTGCATGCTCTCGTACGGGTCGGCGTCTTCTTCCTTGGTGTTGAGGAAGAAGTTTTCCTTTAGCTTGGGGTGCAGCTTCAGGAAAGTGTCGAACACCTGGTCGCGCGAATGCAGCTTCAGCTCGTCGGCCGGTAGCGCGGTGAGCGCCTTGCGCAGCACCGGGAAGTGCGCCGTTGTGCCCGACATGCCGATCCACGAGTCGCCCACCTTGAAGAGCTTCTCGTTCGCTTCGTAACCATGCGCCAGCCGCGTGTCGCCAAAGGTCACGAGCGAGTCGGAAGCGATGGCCACGGTGCCGCCCTTGCGTACCACCACGACGGTCGTCACAAGAGAACGCGTCGGAAGTCGGCCAGGATCTGCCCGAAGTACGCGTTGAACCGCGCCGCCGCCGCGCCGTCGATCACGCGGTGGTCCCAGCTCAGGCTGAGCGGCAGCATCAGCCGTGGCTGAAACGCCTTGCCGTCCCACACCGGCTCGATGCTGCTCTTGCACACACCCAGGATCGACACCTCGGGCGCGTTGATGATCGGCGTGAAGTAACGCCCGCCGATGCCGCCGAGCGACGAGATCGAGAAGCAGCCGCCGCTCATCTCGCCCGGGCTCAGCTTGCCGTCGCGCGCCTTCTTGGCCAGCTCACTCATCTCGGCGCTGATCTGCATCACGCCCTTCTTGTCGGCGTCCTTGATGACCGGGACCATCAGGCCGTTGGGCGTGTCGGCGGCGAAACCGATGTGGAAGTACTTCTTCAGCACGATCTGGTCGCCGTCGAGCGAGGCGTTGAACTCGGGGAACTTCTTCAGCGCCGCGACGCTGGCCTTGATCAGGAAAGCGAGCATCGTGATCTTGATGCCGGACTTCTCGTTTTCCTTGTTCGTCGAGACGCGGAAGGCCTCGAGGTCGGTGATGTCGGCGTCGTCATGGTTCGTGACGTGCGGAATGATCACCCAGTTGCGGTGCAGGTTGGCGCCGCTGATCTTCTTGATGCGCGAGAGGTCCTTGCGCTCGATCGCGCCGAACTTCGTGAAGTCGACCTGCGGCCAGGCCAGCAGCCCGGGGAAGGCACTGCCACCCGCCGCCGCAGCCGCCGGTGCTTTAGCCACCTGCGCCTTGGTCTGCACGCTGCCGGCCATCACGCCCTTGACGAAGCCCTGCACGTCTTCCTGCGTGATGCGTCCTTTGGGGCCACTGCCCTTAACTTCTTCCAGCGGCACGCCGAGTTCACGCGCCAGCTTGCGTATCGTCGGCGAGGCGTGCGGCAACGTGCCCTTGGTGGCCGTCGGTTCATGGGCAGGCAGTGCGGCGGTCGGTGCCGCGCGCTCGGCGGGCACGGCCGCTGCGGGTGCCGATGCTGCTGCTGCTGCTGCCGGTGCCGATGCAGTTGCCGCAGCCGGTGCTGGGGCAGGCGGTGCGCCTGCTGCCATCACCACCACCACCGGCGAACCCTTGGCCACCTTATCGCCCAGCTTGACGAGCACTTCCTTCACGACGCCGGCATGCGACGACGGGATCTCCATCGACGCCTTGTCGCTCTCGACCGTGATCAGGCTCTGTTCGACCTTGATCGTGTCGCCCGGCTTGATGAACACCTCGATCACCGCCACTTCGTCAATGTCGCCGATGTCGGGCACGACCACGTTGACCGGGCCCGCGCCGGCCGCTGCAGCCAGAGCGGCCACAGGCGCAGGCGCAGCAGGCGCAACCGCAGCAGCCACTACCGGTGCAGCAGCGGCAGGCGCTGTTGCGGCCGCAGGCGCCGCAGCGGCAGCGCCGCCCTCGGCTTCGAGCAGCACCACCGGCGAACCTTCGGCCACCTTGTCACCGATCTTGACCAGCAGGCTTTTCACCACGCCCGCATGCGAGGACGGGATTTCCATCGACGCCTTGTCACTCTCCACCGTGATGAGCGATTGCTCGGCCTTCACCGTATCGCCGGGCTTGACCAGCAACTCGATCACGTCCACTTCCTTGAAGTCCCCGATGTCGGGAACCTTGACTTCAACCACAGCCATGTTTCGTCTCCAGTGTTGTTTTCGTTCTCAGGCGCCTTGTCACGCGTAGAGCGGGTTGATCTTGTCGACGTTGATGCCGTACTTCTGGATCGCCTCGGCCACCTTGGCCATCGGCACCGTGCCTTCGTCGGCCAGCGTCTTCAGCGCCGCGACGACGATGTAGTGGCGGTTGATCTCGAAGTGCTCACGCAGCTTGCTGCGGAAGTCGCTGCGGCCGAAACCGTCGGTGCCCAACACCTTGTAGGTGCGGCCCTTGGGAATGAAGGCGCGGATCTGCTCGGCGTAGTTCTTCATGTAGTCGGTCGACGCGATCACCGGGCCGGCGTACTTCTCGAGCTGCTGCGAGACGAAGGGCACGCGCGCCTTCTCGGTCGGGTGCAGCAGGTTCCAGCGCTCGGCGTCTTGCCCATCACGGGCAAGTTCGTTGAAGCTCGGGCAGCTCCACACGTTGGCCGACACGCCCCACTCCTTGCTCAGCAAAACCTTGGCGGCGATGCTTTCGCGCAGGATCGTGCCGCTGCCCAGCAGGTTCACGCGCGCGGACCCGGAGGGGCCCTTCGGTGACCCGTTCTTGGCGCCCTCTTCGAGCAGGTACATGCCCTTGATGATCTGCTCTTCGGTGCCGGCCTTCAGGCCCGGCATCGGGTAGTTTTCGTTCAGCAGCGTGATGTAGAAGTAGACGTTGTCCTGGTTCTCGACCATGCGCTTCAGGCCATGGTGCAGGATCACGCCGACCTCGTGCGCGAAGGTCGGGTCGTAGCTGATGCAGTTGGGGATCGTGCCGGCCAGGATGTGGCTGTGGCCGTCTTCGTGCTGCAGGCCCTCACCATTGAGCGTGGTGCGGCCCGAGGTGCCGCCGAGCAGGAAACCACGCGCCTGCATGTCGCCGGCGGCCCAGGCCAGATCGCCGATGCGCTGGAAGCCGAACATCGAGTAGTACACGTAGAACGGCACCATGATGCGGTTGTTCGTGCTGTAGCTCGTGGCCGCAGCAATCCAGCTGCTCATGCCGCCAGGCTCGTTGATGCCTTCCTGCAGGATCTGGCCGTTGGTGGCCTCGCGGTAGTACATCACCTGGTCCTTGTCGACCGGCGTGTAGTTCTGGCCCGCGGGGTTGTAGATGCCGATCTGGCGGAACAGGCCCTCCATGCCGAAGGTGCGTGCTTCGTCGACCAGGATGGGCACGGCGCGCGGGCCCAGGTCCTTGTCGCGCAGCAACTGGGTCAGGAAGCGCACGTACGCTTGCGTGGTGCTGATCTCGCGGCCTTCGGCGGTCGGGTCGAGCACGGCCTTGAAGGTGTCCAGCGGCGGCACCGCCAGCTTCTCGTCGGCCTTGGTGCGCCTGTGCGGCAGGTAACCGCCCAGCGCCTTGCGGCGCTCGTGCAGGTAGCGCATCTCGGGCGTGTCGTCGGCCGGCTTGTAGAACGGAATGCCGCCGGCGATCTGCTCGTCGGAGATGGGGATGTTGAAGCGGTCGCGGAAGCTCTTGATGTCGTCGTCGGTCAGCTTCTTGGTCTGGTGCGCGGTGTTCTTGCCCTCGCCGCTCTTGCCCATGCCGAAGCCCTTGACGGTCTTGATCAGCATCACCGTCGGCTGGCCTTTGGTGTTGACGGCGCGGTGGTAGGCCGCATAGACCTTCTGCGGATCGTGGCCGCCGCGCTGC
>JANMYQ010000006.1:0-2939 GCA_031382215.1 Methylibium sp. | reverse complement strand
CGTCGGCAAGGTCGACATCCGCAAACTCGAAACCTTTGCGCAGGACGACCCTGACGCCTACAGCTTCTCCGGCGGCCTGTGCCTGGCCAACCAGGGCCTGCTCGAATTCGTTGAAATGTTCAAGGCGCCGATCAAGGTGCTGCATCCGCTGCTGACGGCCACGCAGGAAGGCAACTTCAAGGGCACCGAAGGTTTCGGCGCCATTCCGTTCGACGGCATCGTGCTGGCGCACAGCAACGAGAGCGAGTGGAAAGCGTTCCGCAACAACAAGAACAATGAAGCGTTCCTGGATCGCATCTACATCGTCAAGGTGCCTTACTGCCTGCGCGTGTCCGAAGAAATCAAGATCTACGAAAAGCTGCTGCGCGGCTCGTCGCTCGCCAAGGCCACTTGCGCGCCGGGCACGCTCAAGATGATGTCGCAGTTTGCGGCGCTGACGCGGCTGAAGGAACCCGAAAACTCCAGCCTGTACTCGAAGATGCTGGTCTACGACGGCGAGAACCTGAAAGACACCGACCCGCGCGCCAAGAGCTTCCAGGAATACCGCGACTACGCCGGTGTCGATGAAGGCATGAGCGGCATCTCGACGCGCTTTGCCTTCAAGATCATCTCCAAGGTTTTCAACTTCGACTCGACCGAGATCGCCGCCAACCCGGTGCACCTGATGTACGTGCTGGAGCAGCAGATCGAGCGCGAGCAGTTCCCGGCCGAAACCGAACAGAAGTACCTGGCCTTCATCAAGGAACACTTGTCGGTGCGTTACGCCGAATTCATCGGCAAGGAAATTCAGACCGCCTATCTGGAGAGCTACAGCGAATACGGCCAGAACATCTTCGACCGCTACGTGACCTACGCCGACTACTGGATCCAGGACCACGAGTACCGCGATACCGATACCGGCGTGGTGTTCGACCGCTCGTCGCTGAACGCCGAACTCGAAAAGATCGAAAAGCCGGCCGGCATCAGCAACCCGAAGGACTTCCGCAACGAGATCGTCAACTTCGTGCTGCGTGCGCGCGCCAACAACGCCGGCAACAACCCGACCTGGACCAGCTACGAAAAGCTGCGCACGGTGATCGAGAAGAAGATGTTCTCCAACACCGAGGAGTTGCTGCCGGTCGTGAGCTTCAACGCAAAGGCCAGCGCCGACGAAGCGAAGAAGCACGAAGACTTCGTGACCCGCATGGTGGCCAAGGGCTACACCAGCAAGCAGGTTCGCTTGCTGTGCGAGTGGTATTTGCGCGTTCGCAAGAGTTCCTGATTCCCTGGTCGGTCATTGCTGAGGGAGAAGCCTTGCAACAGATCATTGATCGAAGGCTGGCCGGCAAGAACAAGTCGATCGGCAACCGCGAGCGGTTTCTGCGCCGCCACAAGGAGCAGATCCGCGAGGCGGTCAAGCGCGCTGTCGATGGGCGCAGCATTCGCGACATCGCGAATGGCGAAGACATTCACATCCCGAAGCGCGACATCAGCGAGCCGGTGTTCGGCCACGGCCAGGGCGGCCAGCGCGAAATGGTGCACCCGGGCAACCAGGACTACGTTCGCGGCGACCGCATCGAGCGCCCCAAGGGAGGCGGCGGCTCGGGCGGCGGTGGCAAGGCCAGCGATTCCGGCGAGGGGGACGACGACTTCGTCTTCCACCTCAGCAAAGAAGAGTTCATGCAGGTCTTCTTCGACGACCTGGCCCTGCCCAACCTGACCCGCACCACGCTGGCCGAAACGCCCGAGTACAAGACCCACCGCGCCGGCTTTTCCAGCGACGGCAACCCGTCCAACCTGCATGTGGTGCGTTCGATGCGCGGCGCCATCAGCCGGCGCATCGCGATCGGCTCCGGGCCGCGCCATGAGCTGCAGCTGCTCGAAGACCGGCTCGAAGAACTGAAGCGGCAGCCGAACCAGGCACTGCTCAAGCGCGAGATCGATGACCTCGAGATCGAGATCGAGAAAATGCGCGCCCGCATCGGCCGCATTCCCTACCTCGACCCGATCGACCTGCGCTACCGCAGCCGCGTGCGCGTGCCGGTGCCCACGTCCAAGGCCGTCATGTTTTGCTTGATGGACATTTCCGGCTCGATGGACGAAGGCCGCAAGGACCTGTCCAAACGCTTCTTCATCCTGCTGTACCTTTTCCTGACGCGCCACTACGAAAAGATCGACATCGTCTTCATCCGCCACCACACGCAGGCGCAGGAAGTGGACGAGCAGAACTTCTTCCACGCCACCGAAACGGGTGGCACGGTCGTCTCCAGCGCACTGGTGCTGATGGAAGAGATCGCGCGGACCCGCTACCCGACAGCCGAGTGGAACATCTACGGCGCGCAGGCCAGCGATGGCGACAACTGGCACCACGACAGCGGCCGCTGCCGCGAGTTGCTGGCCGACAAGATCCTGCCGCTGTGCCGCTATTTCGCCTATGTGCAGGTGGCCGAAGAAGAGCAGAACCTGTGGGACGAATACGCGCAACTGGCCGAGCAGACCAAGGTGTTTGCGATGCGCAAGGTCACCGAGGCGGCGCAGATCTATCCTGTGTTTCGTGAGTTGTTCAAGAAGGAAGGCGCAGCGACATGACACGCACCTCCACGGCGACACGACCCTCGATCACGCCGGAAGGCTCCAGGCCGGCCGAGCTGAGCACCCGCCGCGCCATGCGCGCGGCCGACATGGTCAAGCCGCCGCGCGCCGCGCAACCGCTGCCGGCGCCGAGCGACTGGTCGTTCGAGCTGATCGAGCAGTACCACACCGTGATCCGCGAAACCGCGCAGCGCTTCGGGCTCGACACCTACCCGAACCAGCTCGAGATCATCACCGCCGAACAGATGATGGACGCGTACGCGTCGGTCGGCATGCCAGTGAACTACCGCCACTGGAGCTATGGCAAGGAGTTCATCTCGACCGAGAAGAACTACAAGCGCGGCCACATGGGCCTGGCCTACGAGATC
>JANMYQ010000360.1:0-75597 GCA_031382215.1 Methylibium sp. | reverse complement strand
GCGGCGTGCCGTTGATCTCGGTGCTGTTCATGGCCTCGTTCATGTTCCCGCTGTTCATGCCGCAGGGCACCACGATCGACGTGCTGGTGCGCGTGCTGGTGGGCATGACCTTGTTCACCGCCGCCTACCTGGCCGAGGTGGTGCGCGGCGGGCTGCAGGCCTTGCCCAAAGGCCAGGTCGAAGCGGCGCAGGCGCTTGGTCTGGGCTACTGGCAGACTTGCCTGATGGTGGTGCTGCCGCAGGCGCTGCGGCTGGTGGTGCCGGCCATTATGAACACCTTCATCGGGGCGTTCAAAGACACCTCGCTCGTCACCATCGTGAGCCTGTACGACCTGACCGGCGCGCTGCAACTGGCGCTGGGCGACGCGAACTGGCGCAAGTTCTTCTTCGAAGGCCAGCTCTTCGTCGCGGCGATCTACTTCGTGTTCTGCTACGCGATGTCGCGCTACAGCCGGTGGGTCGAAAGCCACCTCAACACCGGGACCCGACGCCAATGAGCGACGCTTCGACATCCACTCCGATCATCGAGTTCGACAAGGTCAACAAGTGGTTCGGCAACTTCCACGTGCTGCGTGACATTCACCTTTCAGTGGCCAAGGGTGAACGCATCGTGATCTGCGGCCCGTCGGGTTCGGGCAAGTCGACCTTGATCCGCTGCATCAACCGGCTCGAAGAACACCAGGAAGGCCGGCTGGTGGTCGACGGCACCGAACTCAGCGACGACGTGAAAGCCATCGACGCGATCCGCCAGACCGTCGGCATGGTGTTCCAGCAGTTCAACCTGTTCCCGCACCTGACGGTGCTGCAGAACCTGACCTTGGCGCCGATGTGGGTTGGCAAGCTGCCGAAGAAAGAGGCCGAAGAACGCGCGATGCAGCAGCTCAAACGTGTGCGCATCGAAGAGCAGGCCGCCAAGTACCCGCTGCAGTTGTCAGGCGGCCAGCAACAGCGTGTGGCGATCGCGCGCGCGCTGTGCCTCACGCCCAAGATCATGCTGTTCGACGAACCGACCTCGGCGCTCGACCCGGAGATGATCAACGAGGTGCTCGACGTGATGAAGGAGCTGGCCCAGCAAGGCATCACCATGTTGTGCGTGACGCACGAAATGGGTTTTGCCCGCTCGGTGGCCGACCGCGTGATCTTCATGGACCACGGGCAGATCGTCGAGGAGAACACGCCGGAAGAGTTCTTCCACCACCCGAAGAGCGAGCGCACGCGCGACTTCCTGTCCAAGATCCTGGCGCACTGATGGGCGCTTGATCTCAGGGCGCTGCCAGGCCGAGCGCGTCGAGCAGCAGCCGCTCGGCGGCCGACACGAAGCCGCCGGCATAGGCCGCGAACAGCGCCAGCAGCAGCTTGGGGCGGTCCAGGCTGACCATCAGGCCGAAGCGGTCGCCCGGCGCCGGCTCACTGCTCCGGTCGGTCAACTCGTAGGCGTGGATCACTTCCAGCGGCACCACCGTTTGCGCCAGCAGGTGCGCCAGGTGCTTGTGCACCGCCGCCAGGCAGGCGTTCGCATCCCCGGTCGGCGGGCCGCTCAGCAGGGCACTGTCGTCGTAACCCGGCTTGAAGATCTCGCCGCAGTTGAAGGCGTTGATGCGCACCGGCAGCCCGAACGCGGCCAGTGACGCCAGCGCGCCGTCGGCGCCGTACCAGCGGTCTTCGCCCAGCAGCGCGTGCGTGGCCCACGGGTAGGCGTGGTAGCCGACCACGTCGAACACCACGCCCTGCTGCTGCATGAACTCGAGGAAGCCGAAGTCGTTCGACACCGTGCCGAGGATGATCTTCAGCGGCAGACCCGAGGCCTCGCGCTGCGCGACGATGGCGCGGCTCATGCCGCGCAACACCGCGGCCAGGCTGCGGTAGCAGGGCGAATCGGCGTAACCCGCGGCCGGTGTGCCTTTGTAGGGGGGCACTTGTGCAGACGTGTCCTTGCGCAGGCTCACCTCGTGGAGCAGCTCGAAGTCGTGCACGAGGTCCACGATGCCCTGCAACATCAGCACGGTCTGGTCGTGCGCGTCTTGCTCGACGAAGGCCAGCTCCTGCGGACAGTCGTGGCGCCATTGGTACGAGGTCTGCAGGCTGGTCTCGGCGCTGATGCCGAGCGCGTGCAAACGCTGCACCTGGTCGCGAAAATTCGCCACGTCGGTCGCGGGCGTGAAGTCCATGCGCGCGCTGGCCAGGCGGCGCTGCGCCATCACGTCGGCCACGCGCTGGTTGTCGATCGGATTGCCGCCTCCGGCATGGATGTTCACGCCGACCCGCGCGGCGCGCCCCATTAACCCGAGCGCGTTGAGCTGGCGCCGCTCGGCGATTGACACCACCCCCCCGGCGAAGGCCGAATACAAGGCCAGGTGCAGTTTGGGAGTGTCCAGATCCTGCATCAGCCCGAAGCGGTTTTCAGGCACTGGCTGCTCGGGCCGGTCGAGCAGCTCGTAGGCGTGGATCGATTCGAGTTCGACCACGTTCTGCGTCAGCAGGCTGCGCAGGTGCTTCTGGACGCTGGCCAGGCAGGCCCGTGTCACCGGCTGGTCGCTGCGGTTCTCATAACCTGCGGTGTAGATCTCACCGCAGTTGAATTCGTTGATGCGCACCGGCCGTTTGAACTTGGCCAGTTGCGCCAGCGCGCCGCCCAAGCCGTACCACAGGTCGTCGTTCAGCAAGGCCTGCTCCACGCGCGGATAGGCGTGATAGCCGACCACGTCGAACACCACGCCCTGCTGCTCCATGAAGCTCAGAAAGCCGAAGTCGTTCGACACGGTGCCGAGGATGATCTTCAGCGGGAGGCCGCTCGCCTCGCGCAAGTCGACGATCGCCCGGCTCATGCCGTGCAGCACCGCGGCCAGCGTGCGGTAGCACGGCGCACCGGCATAACCTGCGGCCGGCGTGCCCTGGTACGGCGGCACCTGGGCCCCCGTGTCCTTGCGCAAGTGCACTTCGTTCAGCAGCTCGAAGTCGTGCACCACGTCCATGATGCGTTCGACCAGCACGACGGTCTGGTCGCGGGCGTCCTGCTCGACCGTGGCCAGCGCCTGCGGGCAGGAATGGTCCCACTGGTACGAGGTCTGCAGGCTGACCTCGGCCGCGATGCCGCGCGCCGTCAGGCGTTGCACCTGGTCGCGGAAGTCGGCCACATCGGCCGTGGGCGTGAAGTCCATACGCGCGCTGGTCAGGCGGCGCTGCGCCATCACGTCGGCGAGCTTCTGGTTGGCCTGCGGGTTGCCGCCGCCGGCGTGGATGTTCACGCCGATCAGCGGTGCACGCGGAATAGGGGCCGCGGGCGGCGTGGAATCGGGCGCCGGCACCGGCACCGGAACTGGCACCTGCACCGGCTGCGGCTCGGCCGGCGCATCCACCATGAGGGCGTGCACGCGGCCCGCACCGGCAGCGTGCACAGCGTGCAGATCGCGCGATGCACCTCGTTCGGCAGCGCCGCCGCACGCGCCCATCAGGCAGACGCAACCGATGGCCAACGCGCACAGGCGCAGCCGCCCTGCCCGGTGCGGGAACGTTCTGAGCATCGTGGGCCCCCTTCCGGTGCGTGTGTCCAACCGGGGTAAACGCTAGCAAGAAGCGTGACTGCCGACAGCGGGTTTGGCACACTGCTCGCATCGTGCTGACAAAGTTCAACGCCACTCAGTTCACCGCCCCCGGCGATGCACAGCCGCGCCCGCACGCCAACTGCTACTGGCTGGTGCCGGGCCGCGTGCTGGCCGGCCACTACCCGGCGGACGACGAACCGCGCCTCCGGGAGCGCCAGATGCAGGCGCTGCTCGATGCCGGCGTGACGCACTGCATCGACCTCACGCACGAGAGCGAAGCCCTGCCCGCGTATGCCGCCGAGCTGGCACAGGCCGGTGCCGCGCGCGGCGTGGTGGCGAGCGCGCAGCGCCATTCGGTGGCCGACTTCGGCGTGCCATCGATGGCGGGCATGCGCGGCACGCTCGCGGCCATCGACGCAGCGCTGGCCTCAGGCGGCACGGTCTATGTGCACTGCCGCGCCGGCATCGGCCGCACCGGCACGGTGGTCGGTTGTTTCCTGCGCGAGCAGGGCCTCGGCGCCGATCAAGCCTTCGCGGTCATCCGCCACAAGTGGCAGGTGATGGCCAAACGCATCCACGTGCTGCAGTCGCCCGAGACCGACGAACAACGCGAGTTCATCGCGGCGTGGCCGGTGCGGTGACGATCCAGCCCTCCAGCGGGTCGATGACGGCCGGCAGTCCGAAGTGTTCACGCTCGCTCGCCCAGGCCGCCTGCACCAGGCACAGCACGGCGTCGAGCCGGTCTCCCGATGCGTCGGCCACCAGCGCGTCGCGCTGCGCGTGGCTCAGGCGCAGGCGCAGCGCCAGGCGGGTGCGGCCTTGCTCCAGCGCTTCGAGCAGGTCCTTGCGGGCGATCAGCCGCTCGGGCGTCTGCTTGGCCTTGTCGTCGCTCTTGTACGAGCGGGTGCCCAGCAGCTCGCGCGCCAGCAGGCCGGGGTAGCCTTCGAGCGCCACTCGGGTCGTATCGCCGGCATGCAGGCCGGGCAGATGCACGCCGGCCTCGATCAACAAGGGCACGCCGGCATGCAGCATGTAAGCCACCGGCGGGTTGACCCACTTCATCGACGGCGACGAGCCGGCCGGGATGTCGCAGGCGCGATGCGCAAACTTGTGCCCGGCCGGGCGGGCATCGCAGAAGGCAGCGAAGGTGGCACGGACCTGCTCGCGCGAGAGTTGCGCGTAGTGGCGCATCAACTCCAGCCACTGCGTGGGCCAGCCCAGCTCCAGCACCAGTTCACGCGGCAGGCCGAATGGAAAGTCGAAGGCGCCGAGCCAAGGGCCAGGGCTCTTCAGCCACGCACTGAAGCCCTCGAAGCTCGTGTGTTCCTCGATCCGGTCGAGCCGCACCACGCCGCGCTCCATGCGCCCCAGCGCCACCGTGATGGGTTTGCGTGGCGTGGGTCGGCTGGTGAAGTCGATGCCGGCGAGCAGGGGGAAGTGGCGGGGGTTCGGGTCCATTCGGCGCGGTGGCGTGTCGGCCAGCACTACGCGCAAGGGCCGGGGGAACATTCGAAAACGATTGTCGCCGAGACATCGCCAGCGCCCGGCAAGCTACAGTCTGCCAACGGCAACCCGGCAACATTCGAAAGCGCGCGCGATGAACCCGATCCTTGTGGAAGTGCTGCGTGGCGACACGGTCGAGTCGCGCCACCGCGGTGCGCTGGCCGTGCTTGACGCCGACGGCGCGACGGTCGCGAGCATCGGCGACATCGAACGCCCGATCTTCGCCCGCTCGGCCGTGAAAGTGCTGCAGGCCCTGCCGCTGGTGTCAAGCGGTGCGGCCGACCGGCTCGGCCTGAACGACGAAGAACTGGCCATCGCCTGCGCATCGCACAACGGCGAACCCGCGCACACGCAGGTCGTGGCACGCATGCTGGCCAAGGCCGGGCTGGACCTGGCCGCGCTGGAGTGCGGCACGCACCCGCCCAAGCGTGAGGCCGACGTGGGCGCACTGGCCGTGCAGGGCCGCCCACCCGACGCGCTGAACAACAACTGCTCGGGCAAACACGCTGGCTTCCTGTGCCTGGCGTGCGCGCTGCACGGCGGCGCTGGCGGCAACGGCAGCCTGAACCTGCGCCAGTACGCACGCGGCTACGTGGCGCCCGAGCACCCGGTCATGCGCGAAGTGACGGGTGCGCTGCAAGCCGCCACCGGCTTCGACCTGGCCCGCGCGGCGCGCGGTGTCGATGGTTGTTCGATCCCCACCTTCGGCATTCCGCTGCGAAACCTGGCGCTTGCGTTCGCGCGCGTGGCCACCGCCACGGGCCTGAGCGAGGGCCACGCCCGTGCCGCCAAACGCCTGCGCCAGGCGGTGGCCAAGGCGCCCTTCATGGTGGCCGGCACCGACCGTTTCGATACCCAGGTGATGCAGCGCCTGGGCGAGCGCGTGTTCTGCAAGGTCGGCGCCGAAGGCGTTTATTGCGCTGCCTTGCCGCAGCGCGGTCTCGGCGTGGCGATCAAGATCGACGACGGCAACACGGCCCGCGCCGCCGAGGTGGTGATGGCAGCGCTGATCGAAGCCTTTGTCGGGCTCGACGATGGCGACGCCGCGCTGATGCACTCGCTCAGCCACCCACGCATGAGCAACTGGAACGGCATCGAGGTCGGCGCGCTGCGGCCCGCTGAAACGCTGCTTTCAATGTTGTCGACGACGTCCCGAGGAGTTCTCTGATGGCGACCTTCGTTCTGGTTCATGGCGCATGGCACGGCGGCTGGTGTTACCGAGACACCGCGGCCGCACTGCGCGCCGCCGGCCACACCGTGTTCACGCCCACCCACACCGGCCTGGGTGAACGCGCGCACCTTTCGGGCCAGCACATCACGCTCGAAACGCATGTGCGCGACGTGTGCGGTTGCATCGAGGCGGAAGAGTTGACCGACGTGATCCTGTGCGGCCATTCGTATGGCGGCATGGTGATCACGATGGTGGCCGACCGCCTGCCGGAGCGCATCAAGGCGCTGGCCTACCTCGACGCCTACGTGCCCGAGCACGGTGAATCGATGATCGACCAATACCGCAAGGCCCGGTCGCCCGCAGATGCGGCCGAGGCCATTGCGCGGATTCGCATCCAGGCGCTGAGCAACGGCAACGGCAACGGCATGATGCAGCCGCGCGCCGCCGAAGCCTTCAACGTCGCCCCCGCCCAGCGAGCCTGGGTCGACCGGCGCTGCATGCCGCAGGCGCTGGCCACGTTCGAGATGCCGGCCTTGTTGACCGGCGCCGGCGCGCAGGTGAAGCAGCGCCTGTACATGCTGGCCGACGGCTGGGACCCGAGCCCGTTCCGCTGGTACGCGGCCCGGTTCGAGAACGACCCCGCCTGGCGCGTGATCCGCTTTTCGTGCGGCCACGACGTGATGGTGGACATGCCGGTCGAACTCGCGCAGGAGCTGATGGCGCTGGCCTGAAGCCCTCGCCCCCTTGGGGAGAGGGTTGGGTGAGGGGCGGCACCCGGCACTGTGGGTCACTCGCTGGCCCTCACCCCTGCCCTCTCCCAGAGGGAGAGGGAGCAAACTCAGCCGGCCAGCAGCGCCTCCAGCGTCTGCAAGCTGTCGGCCTCGTGCAGCGGCTTGTCGGCGCGGAGGCGCAGCATGCGCGGGAAGCGCACCGCGATGCCGCTCTTGTGGCGCGGGCTGCGGTTGATGCCTTCGAAGCCGAGTTCGAACATCAGCGTGGGCTTGACGCTGCGCACCGGGCCGAACTTCTCCAGCGTGGTCTGGCGGATCACGCGATCGACCTGCGCGAATTCTTCGTCGGTGAGGCCGGAGTAGGCTTTGGCGAAGGCCACCAGTTGCAGGGTGTCGGCAACCGGCGGCACGCGCTGTTCGATCGCATCGACCACGGCCTGTGCTTCGGCGGCATCGTGCGGCGCGCGGTTCCACACTGCAAAGGTGTAGTCGGTGTAGACGCTGGCGCGACGGCCGTGGCCGGCCTGGGCGTAGATCAGCACCGCGTCGACGCTGAGCGGCGCGATCTTCCACTTCCACCAGGTCCCGCCGGCCAGATCGTCCTGCTTCCTTCGGCCGGTGCCGTAGCGCGCATCGGCGTGTTTGAGCATGAAGCCTTCGACGCCGCGGGAGCGCGACTCTTCGCGCAGCGCGGCCAGTTCGGCCCAGCTCGCGCGGGTTTCCAGTGGCGAGATCAGCAGCGCTGTGGTGGCGGCAAGAGCCTCGAGCCACTCGCGGCGTTTGCGCTGCGGTGTTTCGCGCACATCGATGCCCTGCCGTTCCAGCAGATCGTAGGCAATGAAGTTGACCGGCGCGTCGGCCAGGACCTTCTTGGTCAGGGTCTTGCGGCCAATGCGTTGCTGCAGCAGGTTGAACGGCGCAGGGCGCCCGTCTTTCCACACCACGATCTCGCCGTCGAGCACGCTGCCGTCGGGCAGCGCCTGGGCCAGCGCCACGACCTCGGGGAAGCGCTCGGTCACCAGCTCTTCACCGCGCGACCAGACCCACACCTGGCCCGCGCGCTTGACCACCTGAACGCGGATGCCGTCGTACTTCCACTCCACCAGCCAGTCGCCGGGTGGGCCGAGCCGGGTGTCGAACTCGGCCAGCGTCGCGTCGATGGCATGCGCCAGGAAGAACGGGTACGGCTGGCCGCCCTGCGCCGGCTCGGTGGCCTGTGCGGCGCCGATCAATCCCTCGTAGCGCGTCGCATCGGGCGAGGCCTTGGTGTCGGTGTAGCCCATCATGCGCTGGGCCACGAGCTTGGCGTCGAGACCGGCATGTTCGGCCAGTGCGCGCTGCACCAGCAGCTTGCTGACGCCGACGCGGAAACCCCCGCCGATCAGCTTGGTCAGCAAAAAGCGCCCCGGCGCGTCGAGTTCGTCCCAGTACGTTCCGATGCGCTGCACCTGTTCGCCAGGCTCGGCGCCGCGCAGAGGCAACAGGCGCAACGTGACCCAGTCCGTCAGCCCCACTTCGCTGACGCTGCGCGGCGCCGGCAGCACGTGGGCGATGGTCTCGGCCAGGTCGCCGACGGCCTGGTAACACTCTTCGAACAACCAGTCGGCAATGCCTGCGCGTTCGCACGCCAGCGTGCGCAAGGCCGACGTGGGCACGACCTGGCGCGGCTTGCCGCCAGCCAGGAAATACACCGCCCAGGCCGCGTCCGCAGGCGCGGCCTGGGCAAAGTACCGCTTCAGCGCGTCAACCTTGGCGCCGGTGGCGGTGCTGGCGTCGAGCTCGGCGAAGAGTTGCGCGAAGCGTCTCACCGACCCGCTCCTTCAGGCCGGACAGACCAGCTGGAGGCGCGGAAAGTGACTTCGGTAGGGCTTGCGGTCGCGCGTCAACACGGTCAGGTTGGCCACGGCGGCGTGGGCGCCGATGAAGAAGTCCGGCAGCGGCGAGCGGCGCACGCCGCCACGTTGGCGATAGAAGCCGAACGCCTTGGCCGCCAACGCGGCGCACGCCCAAGGCAGTGCGCTGCGCTGCGTGTCGAACACGTCGAACATCGCGTCGAGCGCCGCCACGTCGGGCCCGGGCACGAGCAGCTCGGTGTAGATCACCAGGTTGATGTGCAGCGGCGCACGCTCGCTGCAGGCCTGAAGCTGATCGACCGCCCAGTGATGCCACGGGCTGGACGCATCGATACAGTCGATCCAGACATTGCTGTCGACAAGGAACCCCGCTGCACCGTCGTATGCCACGAGCTCAGCGCTTGCCGCGCCCGGAGACCCTGGCAGGCGCGTCTGAGCGCAGAAAGGCCATGACCTCGTCGGCGCTCATCTGGCGGAACTCCGGGCTCAGGCTCTTGCGCACCTTGGCGGCCGCGGCGCGCAGCTCCTTGCGCCGGTCCGACTTGACGGCGCCGGCGACCTTGCTGATGACGATCTTGCCCGCTTCCAGCGAGAAGGCCACCTCGCTGCCCGGCAGCACGCCGGCTGCCGTGCGGATGTGCTTGGGGATGGTGACCTGGCCTTTTTCGCTGACTTGCACGATGGGCTCCTTGGGTGCTGAGGTAGGAATTGGAAGTAGGAATCATACCGCCGCGGGTTCCGCCTCGTCATCCTGGTCGCCGTACTCCGTCGCGAAGGCGCCAGCCTGCAGGCCCTGCTCGGCCAGCCAGCGCACCATCACCGCCTCGTAGCCGTGCGTCACGATCACGCGCCGCGCGCCTGTGGCCTTGATGGCGCGCTGCAGGCCCGGCCAGTCGGCATGGTCGGACAGCACGAAGCCGCGGTCCACCGAACGGCGCCGGCGTGCGCCGCGCAATTGCATCCAGCCGCTGGCGAAAGCGTCGCTGTACTCGCCGAAGCGCTTGAGCCACGGGCTGCCTTGCACCGAAGGCGGCGCCACCACCAGCGCACGCTTCAGGCTGGCCTTGTCGGCCACGTCGGTGACGAACTGGGTGGCGGGCAGTGCCACGCCCTGCTCGCGGTAGGCGCGGTTCAGCGGCTCGACCGCGCCGTGCACGATGAGCGGGCCGATGCTCGCATCCACGCCCTTCAGGATGCGCTGCGCCTTGCCGAAGCTGTAGGCCATCAGCAGGCTGGCGCGGCCGGCGTCGGCGTTGGCGCGCCACCAGCGGTTGATGCTGTCGAACACCTCCTGCTGCGGCTGCCAGCGGTAGATCGGCAGGCCAAAAGTGCTTTCGGTGAGGAAGGTGTGGCAGCGCACCGGCTCGAAGGGCGCGCAGGTGGCGTTGTGTTCGCGCGCATCGTCCGCATCGTTTGCATCGCCGGCCACGTAGAAGTCACCCGACGCCACCCACACCTGGCCGCCGTGCTCCAGCCGCACCTGCGCCGAGCCGAGCACGTGGCCCGCAGGGTGCAGGCTGATGCGCACGCCGAAGTGGTCGACCTCCGCGCCGTAGGCCAGGGGCTGCAGGGTGATGTCGCTGCCAAGCCGCGAACGCAGCACGCCTTCTGCCGGAGCGGCGGCCAGGTAGTGGGCGTGGCCGCGGCGGGCGTGGTCGGCGTGGGCGTGGGTTATGACGGCGCGCGCGACCGGGCGCCACGGGTCGATGTAGAAGCCACCCGCCGGGCAGTACAGGCCTTCGGGGCGTTGCACGATCAGGTCGGGCGGATGCATCGCGCGCACTCCGCTCAGTACCGATTGCCCGTCAGCAGCAGCGCAAAGCGCATCAGCCCATACGCCACCCAAGTGAGCGCGCGCGTGGTCAAGGGCCGCTGCAGGTGCGCTTCGGGCTCGACACGCCGGCCCTGGTGGGCAATGGCGTGCAGCAGGTGGCTGCGCAACTCGGCGGCAAAACGATCGTCGCGCACGAACACGTTGGCCTCGCGCGCCAGCAGCAGGCTCAGTGGGTCGAGGTTGGACGAGCCCACCGTGGCGAGCGCGCCGTTGGCGGCGTCCATCACCGCCACCTTGGCGTGCAGGAAGCTGGCCTCGTACTCGATGATCTGGATGCCCGCGTTGAGCAGGATGCCGTAGACCGCGCGGCTGGCGTGGTACTGCATGAAGTACTCGTAGCGCCCCTGCAGCAGCAGGGTGATGCGCACGCCGCGGCGCGCCGCACGCAGCAGCGCGCGTTGCAGTTGCACGCCGGGCACGAAGTAGGCGTTGGCGATGATGATCTCGCTGCGGGCTTGCGCAATGGCCACGCGGTAGGTGCCTTCGATGCGGCGCCGGTAGCGCACGTTGTCGCGCAGCACCAGCGCGGCCACTGCCTCATGAGCGGCGTCGGTGCTGGCGACCTTCATGTCCACGCCGGCTTGCGCGGCGCTGCGCACGGCCTTCAGCGCACCTTCGAAGTCGTACTTGGTGGCCTCGCGCGCGACCTGCAGGCGCCACCAGAGGCGGATCATCGTGCCGTGCACGTCGGCCACCAGTGGCCCGGTGACGCGCACCGCAAAGTCCAGCCGCGGTTCGACGAGCCGGCCGTGGTTCGGGTCGTAGTAGTCGTCGAGCAGGTTGACGCCGCCGCAGAACGCCACCGTGCCATCGACCACGCACAGTTTGCGGTGCATGCGGCGCCATCCCCGCGGCATCAGCAAGCGCCAGCCGCGCGCCGGGTTGAACACGCGCCAGCGCACGCCGGCGCTGCGCCAGCGCTGTTGCCACGCAGGCGGCACATCGCCGGTGCCCACGCCGTCGACCACCACGCAGACCGTCACGCCGCGCGCGCCGGCCCGCTCGAGCGCTTCAGCCACCGGGATCACCGAACCTCCGAACTCGAAGATGTAGGTCTCCAGCAGCACCTCGGAGCGAGATGCGTCGATGGCCGCGATCAGCGCCGGGAACAAGGCCTCGCCGCCTTTGAGGAGGGTCAACTGGTGGTCGGGGCGCAGCGCCGGGTTGCGGTCGGGGCGGCCCACGCTCACTCCAATTCGAGTTCGGCCAGCAGCGGCAGGTGGTCCGACATGCGCGCCCACACCGGCCCGCGCGGCACCGAGGCACCCACGCAACGCAGCCCGCGGGTGTAGATGCGGTCCATCGAGAACATCGGGATGCGCGATGGAAAGGTGTTCAGCCGGGCGGTCGCCTGCCCCGGCACCACTGCGCGTGCCAGGCCGCAGCGCCGCATCGGCACGTCGAGCCGCTCGCCCCAGTCGTTGAAGTCGCCGGCCACGATCAGCAGCTCGTTGGCCGGCACCTCACGCTTGATGAACTCGGCCAATTGCTGCACCTGGCGCACGCGGCTGGCGTGGATGAGCCCGAGGTGAACCACGATGGTGTGCAGCGGCACGCCGTTCCATTCCACCTGCACATGCAGCAGGCCGCGCTGCTCGAACAGGTGGTCGGACACATCGTGGTGGCCCACGTCGCCGAGCGGCCAGCGCGACAGCAGCGCGTTGCCGTGCTCGCCGTGGCGCGTGACGGCGTTGGTGTGGTAGGCCACGTCGTAGCCCTCGGGCGCCAGGTACTCGGCCTGCGGAACCCGCGGCCAGCCCATGTGGGTGTCGGGAAAGTGGCGCGCCTCGGCGCGGTTGATGCGCCGCACCTCCTGCAGGAACACCAGGTCGGCGTCGAGCGCCTCGATGCCCAGCACCATGTTGTGAATCTCCAGCCGCTTGCTGCGCCCCATGCCGCGCACACCCTTGTGGATGTTGTACGTGGCCACGCGCAACACATGCGTCGGCAGCAGGGTGGAATGGCTGAAGTGGGAAAGTTGCGAAGCGCGCATGCGAACCGGTTGCCTCTATCGCCTGAGTGTTTTCAATGGCCTGAAGGGAGCCGCGGCGAGACGCCGCCGCAGCCACGCACCTTGTATCAGAGGAAGCGCGGCAGGTGCAGGATGGCCTCGGCATTGGAAGCCGAAAAACACCGGTCGGCCGCCTCGCGCCACGGCAGCCAGGCGTGCTGCAGGTGCTCGCGCGGGCTCAGGCGCACCGGCACGCTGCGCGGCACGCACAGGCCGAACACCTGCTCGGTGTTGTGCGTCACGCCGGCTGCATAACGGTGGCGCCACACGGGGTAGATCTCGTACACGTTGCTCAGGTGCCAGTCGCGCAGGTTGGCCAGCGGCACCTCGGCGCTGCCGATGGTGATGCCGGTTTCTTCCAGCACCTCGCGCACCGCGGTGGTGTGCGCCGGTTCATCGACAGCATCTTTCGAGCCGGTCACGCTCTGCCAGAAGCCGGGCCGGTCGGCCCGCTCGATCAGCAGCACCTCAAGCTCGGCGGTGTGGATCACCACCAGCACGGATTGCGGGATCTTGGGGGGACGGGAGTCAGACACCGCTGACCACGGCGTCGAGCGCGTCGATCAAATGTGAGGGGTCGCGAACGAGGGATGCCACAGGCTTGGCGAGCAGACGGGCGGGCATGGCCGCGCAGAGGTGGGCCGCAGGAAAGAGCGCCTCACCATCGATTGAGACCGTCTGCGCCAGCCGCCGCGGGGCGGATGCAGGCCTGGCCGGCAAGCGGGCGAGCGGCATCGCGAGGCGAGTGGTGAAATGACTCAACTGGTTGCTCTGCATGTCGACCAGGAACGGAAACGCCTGCCGCTGTACAGCGTTCGGATTGGCGTAGACGTCGAACTGAGCCAT
Source organism: Methylibium sp. (assembly GCA_031382215.1). Taxonomy (GTDB): domain Bacteria; phylum Pseudomonadota; class Gammaproteobacteria; order Burkholderiales; family Burkholderiaceae_C; genus LGRD01. The sequence goes on along the minus strand of JANMYQ010000360.1, from coordinate 62,106 downwards.
GAGCGGCTACCAGATGCGGTACTCCTCGCCAAAGATGCCATGCCGTTCGACGAGTTCGTTCTGCATGTCGACCCAGTCCTTGTACTGTTCGTAGAAGCGTCGCCCCGCGTCGGCCTTGCCGGCCGGCCGCTTTGCTTCGATCAGTTTCTCGTACTGCTCCACCGACAGCACCACGCTGTGGCGCCGCCCGGACTTTTCGATGAACACCGGCTCGCGCTGCGCCTGTTCGAGCACATGCCCGAGACGGTTCTTGGCTTCGGTGGCGGTCACGTCCATGATGAAACTCCCGGGCAACGATTAGCTATTCTAGCCATCGTCACCCGCGGCGCGATGCCCTCAAGCCGCCGCGCCGGTATTGCGCAGCCGGATGTGCAGCTCGCGCAACTGCTTCTCGTCCACCGGCCCGGGGGCGTTGGTGAGCAGGTCTTGCGCGCGCTGGGTCTTGGGGAACGCGATCACGTCGCGCAGCGACTCGGCGCCGGTCATCAGCATCACGAAACGGTCCAGCCCGATCGCGATGCCGCCGTGCGGCGGCGCGCCGTACTGCAGCGCGTCGAGCAGGAAACCGAACTTGAGCTGCGCTTCGTCGGCGTCGATCTTGAGCGCGCGGAACACCTTGCTCTGCACCTCCGCGCGGTGAATACGCACCGAACCACCGCCGAGTTCGATGCCGTTCAGCACCACGTCGTAAGCCTTGGCGATGCAACGGCCAGGATCGGTTTCGAGCCAGTCTTCGTGGCCGTCTTTCGGGCTCGTGAACGGGTGGTGCACCGCGTTCCAGCGCTGCGCGCCGTCGTCGTACTCGAACATCGGGAAGTCGACCACCCACAGCGGCTCCCACGCGCCCTGCACCAGGTTGCGCGCCTTGCCGAAGTCGCTGTGGCCGACCTTCACGCGCAGCGCACCGATGGCGTCGTTGACGACCTTGGCCCGGTCGGCACCGAAGAACAGCAGGTCGCCGTTGGCAGCGCCGGTGCGCTTGAGCACCTCGGTCAACGCAGCGTCGTGCAGGTTCTTGACGATCGGGCTCTGCAGACCCTCGCGGCCCTTGGCCACATCGTTCACCTTGATCCACGCCAGCCCCTTGGCGCCGTAGATCTTGACGAACTCGGTGTAGGCGTCGATCTCGCTGCGGCTCATCTCGGCGCCGCCGGGAATGCGCAGGGCCACCACGCGGCCGTCCTTCATCAACGCCGGCCCCGAGAAAACCTTGAAGTCCACCGTGCCCATCACGTCGGTCAGCTCGGTGAATTCGAGCTTGACGCGCAGGTCGGGCTTGTCCGAGCCGTACAGGCGCATCGCGTCGGCATACAGCATCACCGGGAAAGCCGGCAGCTTGACGCCGATGGCATGCTCGAAAGTGCTGCGGATCATGCCCTCGAACATCGTGCGGATCTCTTCCTCGGGCAGGAAGCTGGTCTCGATGTCGATCTGCGTGAACTCAGGCTGGCGGTCGGCGCGCAGGTCTTCGTCGCGGAAGCACTTGGTGATCTGGTAGTAGCGGTCGAAGCCGGCCACCATCAGCAACTGCTTGAACAACTGCGGGCTCTGCGGCAGCGCGAAGAACATGCCGTCGTGCACGCGGCTGGGCACCAGGTAGTCGCGCGCGCCCTCGGGCGTGCTCTTGGTCAGCATCGGCGTTTCAATGTCGATGAAACCATTCACGTCGAGAAACTTGCGCACCTCCATCGCCACGCGGTAGCGCAGCATCATGTTGCGCTGCATGTAGGGGCGGCGCAGGTCGAGCACGCGGTGGGTCAGGCGCGTGGTCTCGGACAGGTTTTCCTCGTCGAGCTGGAACGGCGGCGTGACGCTGGGGTTGAGCACCTCGAGCTCCAGGCACAGCACCTCGATCTGGCCGCTGGTGAGTTGTGCATTTGCTGTGCCGGCGGGGCGCGCGCGCACCTTGCCGATCACCTTCAGGCAGAACTCGTTGCGAATCTCCTCGGCCACCTTGAACATGCCGGCGCGGTCGGGGTCGCACACGATCTGGACCAGGCCTTCGCGGTCGCGCAGGTCGATGAAGATCACGCCGCCGTGGTCGCGCCGACGGTGGGCCCAGCCCATCAGGGTCACGGTCTGTCCCATCAGCGCTTCGCTGACCAGGCCGCAGTAAGTTGTTCTCATGAAATTCACTCCGTCGAATGTGGGCAATCGGGACACCCTGTGGGCTCCCGTCGATGGCGCTTGAGAGGAGGACGCTGCAGCGCAGGCCTGAAGCTGGAGCGTTTGCCGAACGCCCAGCCGCGTCAATTTCGGCTGAGTTCTGCCGGCACCACAGCCAACGCCGGCGGCGCCACCACGCCCATCGAGATCACGTATTTCAGTGCTTCGTCCACGCTCATCTGCAGCGCAATCACGTCGGCGCGCGGCAGCATCAGGAAAAAGCCCGAGGTCGGGTTCGGCGTGGTCGGCACGTACACGCTGAGGTAGTCGCCGTGCAGGTGCTGGCCCGCCTCGCCGCCCGGTTTGCCGGTGACGAAGGCGATGGTCCAGCTGCCCTGGCGCGGGTACTGCACCAGCACGGCTTCGCGAAAGGCGTTGCCGCTGCTCGAGAACAAGGTGTCCGACACCTGCTTGACCGAGCTGTAGATCGACTTGACGATCGGGATCTTCTTCAGCAACCAGTGGCCTTGTGCCAGCCACCACTGGCCGACCATGTTGGCCGCGAACGCGCCGGTCAGCAGCAGCCCGAGCAGCAGCACCGCCACGCCCAGGCCGGGCACGTTGCGCAGGCTCTCGATGGAGCCGTGCGCGGCCACCGGCAGCAGGGCCTGCGTGGCATTGAGCACCCAGCCGAACACGCCGTCGAGCAAGCCGAGCGCCGAATGCAGCACCCAGATCGTGATGGCCAGGGGCAGCCAGACCAGCAGGCCGGCGAGGAGGTATTTTTTCAAGGCGGTGTCCGCGGTGTCCGGGGGATCGGGCGGGGGCGAGGGCGGGTCATTGGCCGCCAGGCGCCGAGCCGGTGCCGGACGAAGGTGCCGGCGCGGCGGCCGGGGTCGCGCTCTTGGCCGTCTCGCTCTTGGCCGCCTCGCCCTTGCCGGCGTCGCCCTTGGCCGACTCACCCTTGCCCGCGTCGCTCTTCGTCGCATCGGACTTGGCACCGTCGGCCTGGCCCGAATCGCCATTGGCAGGCCCGGCCTTGTCGGGGGCGCCCTTGGCGTCGCCACGGAAGTCGGTGACATACCAACCCGAGCCCTTGAGCTGGAAGCCGGCCGCCGTGACCTGCTTCTTGAAGGCTTCAGCGCCGCACGAGGGGCAGACGGTCAGCAGCGGGTCGGAGACCTTCTGCAGCACATCTTTGGCGTGGCCACACGCTTCGCAGCGGTAGGCATAGATTGGCATGGCTAAGCCCTTGATTCAAAACGGAAAACCTAGAATTATACGGGCGCGTGTCGGCGCAAGTGCCGAACCGGCGTTCTCAGGTGGGTTCGAATCGCCGCTTATTCAATGACTGACCGAACAAGGAGTTCTCCCGTGATCCGCTTCACTCCCCAACACCTCGCGAACTTCGCCAGCACCCTGGCGCTGGGACTGGCGATCGGCCTGACAAGTGCCGGCCCCGCCCTGGCCGCCGATCCGCCCGAACCGAAGGTGCTGAACATCTACAACTGGTCCGACTACATCGCCGACGACACGATCAAGAACTTCGAGAAAGAGACCGGCATCAAGGTCAACTACGACAACTACGACAACAACGAAATCCTGCATGCCAAGCTGGTGGCGGGCAAGACGGGCTACGACATCGTGGTGCCGGGCGCGCACTTCGCCAAGCAGCAGATCGAGGCCAAGCTGTTCCGCCCGCTCGACCGTGCGCAGTTGAGCAACTGGGGCAACCTCGACCCGGCCATCCTGGAGCAGATGGCCAAGGTGGACCCGGGCAACCAGTTCCTGGTGAACTGGCTGTGGGGCTACGTCACCGTGGGCATCAATGTCGACAAGGTCAAGAAGGCGCTCGGCAGCGAGCCGATGCCGGCCAACCCGTGGTCCCTGATCTTCGACCCGAAGTACGCCGCCAAGCTGAAGGGCTGTGGCGTGAACTTCCTCGACTCCGCCTCCGAAGTGCTGCCGGTGGCGCTGCTCTACGTCGGCAAGCCCGGCTTCAGCCGCAATGTGGCCGACTACCCTGCCGCCGGCGAGATGCTGAAGAAGGTGCGGCCGTTCGTCACGCGCTTCTCGTCGTCGGGCTACATCGAGGAGCTGGCCAAGGGTTCGCTGTGTGCGGTGATGGGCTATTCGGGCGACATCAACATCGCTCGCACGCGCGCGATCGAAGGCAAGACCGGCCAGACCATCGAAGCCCTGGTGCCGGCCAGCGGCGCCACACTGTTTTTCGATTCGATGGCCATTCCGGCCGATGCCAAGCACCCGAAGAACGCGCACCTGTTCATCAACTACATCCTGCGCCCGGAGGTGCATGCGTCGCTGACGAACAAGGTTTTCTACGCCAACCCGAACAAGGCTTCGCTGAAAGCGGTCAAGAAGGACGTGGCGGAAAACAAGTCGATCTTCCTGAGCGCGCAGGCCCTGGCCGGCATGACCGCGCCCGACAGCCTGCCGCAGGACGTCCGGCGCGTGCAGACGCGCACCTTCACGAACTTCAAGGCGGCTAAATAAGCAGCGCGGCGAGCGCCGCGCCCAGGCCGAGCACGAAACCCGCGCCGACCCAGCCGAGCGCCCGCCACGGGCCGCCACGGCCGCGGCGCTGCTCGGCCAGCAGCGCCGCCAGCAGTTGCGCGTCGACCGCCGGGCGCGGCTGCAGCGCCTGGTGCAGCAGGCGCGGCAACTGCGGCAGCAACTGCACGTAGCGAGGCGCTTCGGTTTTCAGGTGCTCCACCAGGCCGCGCCAGCCCACCTGCTCGTTCATCCAGCGTTCGAGGAACGGTTTGGCGGTGTTCCACAAATCGAGCTCGGGGTCGAGCTGGCGGCCCAGGCCTTCGACGTTGAGCAAGGTCTTCTGCAACAACACCAGTTGCGGCTGGATCTCGACGTTGAAACGGCGCGAGGTCTGGAACAGCCGCAGCAGCACCTGGCCGAGCGAGATGTCCTTCAACGGCCGATCGAAGTGCGGCTCGCAGACCGCGCGGATCGCGCCTTCGAGCTCGTCCACCCGCGTGCCCGGCGGCACCCAACCGCTTTCCAGGTGCAGCTCGGCCACGCGCTTGTAATCGCGCCGGAAGAAAGCGATGAAGTTGTGCGCCAGGTACTGCTTGTCAGACTCGGTGAGCGTGCCCACGATGCCGAAGTCGAGCGCGATGTAGCGGCCGAAACTTTCCGGCGCGATGCTGACCTGGATGTTGCCCGGGTGCATGTCGGCATGAAAGAAGCCGTCGCGAAACACCTGCGTGAAGAAGATCGTCACGCCGTCGCGCGCCAGCTTCGGGATGTCCACCCCCGCCTCCACCAGCCGCTGGGTCTGGCTGATCGGCACGCCGTTCATGCGCTCCATCACGATCACGTTCTGGGTGCACAGCGGCCACACCATCTCGGGCACCAGGATCAGGTTCAGCCCCTGCATGTTGCGGCGCAGTTGCGCGGCGTTGGCCGCTTCGCGCACCAGGTCGAGCTCGTCGTGCAGGTAGTTGTCGAACTCGGCCACGACCTCGCGCGGCTTCAGGCGTTTGCCGTCGATCGACAGGCGCTCGACCCAGCGCGCCAAGGTGCGCAGCAGGGCCAGGTCGTCGTCGATCACGTCCAGCATGCCGGGGCGCAGCACTTTCACCGCCACTTCGCGGCCATCTTTCAGCGCCGCAAAATGCACTTGCGCAATCGACGCACTCGCCACCGGTTCGGCGTCGAAGCGTGCGAACACCTCGTCGATGGGGCGACCGAAAGCCTTTTCGACCAGCGCACGCGCCTGCGCGGCCGGAAACGGCGGCACGTCATCCTGCAGCTTGGCCAGCTCGTCGGCCAGGTCGGTGGGCAGCAGGTCGCGCCGGGTCGAAAGCACCTGGCCGAACTTGACGAAGATCGGCCCGAGCCGTTCCAGCCCCTTGCGCAGGCGCTCACCACGCGGCGCGTCGAGCCTGCGGCCGATCGTGCCCAGGCGCACCGCCAGGCGCACCCAGGGCTGGCGAAAACTCGACAGCGCCAGCTCATCGAGCCCGTAACGCAGCACCGTCACGCAGATGACGATCAGGCGCGCCAGGTGCCTCATCAGCCGGCCGGCCCGCCGGGGCGCACGGCTGCTGCCAGCGCGCCGAGCCGGGTCACGGCCTCGCGCAGCCCGCCGGCCAGGCCACGGCCGAGGCGTGCCATCTCGCGCGCGGGCACCGGGCCGACGATCTTGGCCAGGTCGTCCTCGATGTCCCAGCGCAGGTGGTCGAAGAGCCAGTTCACGTCGGTGGCAAAAGCGGCGTCGCCGGCCACCTCGACGTGCGGGCGCTCGCCGGCCAGTGCCTGCATCAATGCCTTGGCGGGGTGGGCAGCGTCCACCTCGATCTGCAGATCGGCAGGCTCCGCAGCCTGCTCGCCGCACCACTCGACCAGCGCCGCCGGCGTGATGCGAAACGTCAGCTCGGGCAGCGCCGGCAGCCATGCCGGCCAGCCGTTCACCTGCAGCCGCAGGCGCTTGCCCACATGCGCGCGCAGGCGCTGCGCCGCCGCCGGCTCCGACACGAGCACATGGTTCACCAGCAGCATGGCGCGCTCTATTCCCTCGTGGGCCAAGGCCGCCTGGATAGTGTGAAACATGCACGGATTGTAGGCACGCGACGTGCTTCCTCTGTGCGGAGGAGGACAATGGAAATGTGGGGTTTTGGTAGAGAATCGACCGCCCCAAAGGCCACCCGGCCCCTCGTGCAGGCGCACGCCGTGTACGCGGAAATTCACTCACCGATGTTCGAAGACCGCCGATTCAAGAGAACCTTCAGCAGCGCGCCCCAGTCAGTCACGTCACTCGTTGCGACGTTTCTCGAACCGAGTGTGACCGTGCTGACGTTCATTGCGGCCTGCGTGGTCTTCGACGAGCGCCTGAGCCGCACCGCACTGGCGGTGTGCCTGCTGGTCTTTGCGCTCACCTTCCCCGGCCGCAACCGCTTCCATGACGGCAAGCTCACCGCGGCGGTGGACATCACCACCTCGTGGATCAGCCTGGTGGTCATTCTGGCGCTGTGCGCCTACGCCACGAACAGCCTGGACTACTTCGACGAGCAGGTGCTGATCGCGTGGGTGGTGCTCACGCCCGTCATTCAATGGCTGGCGGTGCGCGTCGGCATGGCCATCGTGTGGCGCGAGGCGGCGCGGGCCGAAGCGCGCCGCTCGACGATCGTCGTCGGCGCGGGTGCGCTCGGCGTGAAGGTCGCGCGGGCGCTGGAAGGCAGCAACGAACGAGGCATCGACTTTGCCGGTTACTTCGACGACCGAAGCGACGACCGGGTGCATCCGCAGGCCGTCTCGCAACGCCTGGGCGACCTCAAGGCGGTGGCCGGCTACATCACCGAGCATGGCATCCGCGAGGTCTACATCACCCTGCCGCTCGGTTCGCAGCCGCGCATCATCGCGCTGCTCGAACAACTGCAGGGCACCACCGCTTCGCTGTTCTTCGTGCCCGACGTGTTCGGCATCAGCATCATCCAGGGCCGCCTGCAAGACGTGAACGGCGTGCCGGTGGTGGGCATCTGCGAAACCCCGTTCACCGGCACCAACGAACTGGCCAAACGTTTCAGCGACATCGTGCTGACCCTGATCATCCTGACGCTCATTGCGCCGCTGCTGGTGATCATCGCCATCGGCGTGAAGCTCAGCTCGCCCGGCCCGATCATCTTCAAGCAACGCCGCAACGGGCTGGACGGCGGCGAGATCATCGTTTACAAATTCCGCTCCATGACGGCCCAGGAAGACGGCTGGGACGTGCGACAGGCCAAGCGCAACGACCCGCGCATCACGCCGTTCGGCCGCTTCATCCGGCGCACCTCGCTGGACGAGTTGCCGCAGTTCTTCAACGTGCTGCAGGGGCGCATGAGCATCGTCGGCCCGCGCCCGCACGCGGTGGCCCACAACGAGCAGTATCGCCAGATGATCAAGGCCTACATGGTGCGCCACAAGGTGCGCCCCGGGATCACCGGCTGGGCCCAGGTCAATGGCCACCGCGGCGAGACCGACACCATCGAGAAGATGCAGGCTCGGGTCGAATACGACCTGGAATACTTGCGCAACTGGAACCTGCAGCTCGACCTTCAGATCATCGTGCGCACCATTCGCGTGCTGATCTTCGACCGGCATGCGTTCTGACCTGCCCCTCCCACATTGATCGCCACCTACGGAACCCCCATGACGCACCTTGCCCACCATGCCGCCATGGCCGCGATGCCCGTTTTGCGCCGGTTGACCTTTGGCTGTGCCTGTGCCGCAGCCCTGGCCGCCCCCGCCGGCGCCTGGGCCGAACCCAACCCCTATTCCATCGGCGTGAGCCAGGCCTTCGAGCACGACTCCAACTTGTATCGCACTGCGGCCAATCGGGTGCCAGACAAATATTCGATCACCGGCCTGCTGGCAGGCGTCGACCAGCCGTTCGGGCGCCAGCGCTTCTATGCCAACGGCACGGTGCGCGCGACCCGCTTTGAAGACGTGGTCGAACTGAACAACACCAGCTACGCCGTCAACGTGGGCCTGGACTGGGCGACCATCGAGCAGTTGTCGGGCAGCTTCAACGTCTTGCTGAATGAGAACCTGGCCAACTACGGCGCTTCGGTCGACCAGCCTCAGCTGACCAAGAAGAACATCGAGTCGACCCGCCAGCTCAATGCGCGGATTCAACTCGGCATGGTGTCGCTGCTGTCGCTTGAAGGCACGTTCTCGCACCGCCAGCTCGGTTATTCGGCCGACGAATACGCGGCCTCCGAAGTGACGCAGAACGCCGCAAGCCTGGGGCTCACCTACCGCCCCAGCGGCCTGCTGACCCTGGGCACGGCGTTGCGCTTCACGCGCGGCGAGTACCCCAACATCGTCACGGCCAGCGGAGAAACCGCCAGTTTCGACCGCAGGGACCTGGACCTCACGGCCACCTGGTTCGCCAGCGGGCTGAGCACCGTCAGCGGGCGCCTGAGCTTCGGGCGCCAGTCCAGCGATGCGCTGTCACAGCGCGACTTTTCGGGCACCACCGGATCCCTCAGCTGGGCCTTTCTGCCGACCGGAAAACTGAGCTTCAACACCACCTTCAGCCGCGACACCGGCGCGGAGAGCAGCTTCAACAACATCGCCGGCACGCAGTTCAGCGCCAGCGGCGACAACAGCCGCCTGACCAGCAGCGCGTCGGTGTCCGCGGCGTATGCGGCCACCGCCAAGATCAAGATCAACGCCGCATTCCGGTACAGCCGCCGCTCGCTGACCAACGACCAGGTCGTGGCCGGCGTGCCGGGGCAAAGCATCGACGGCAAGGAGTCGCTCAAGACCCTGTCGCTCGGCGCCAACTACGAGCCCACCCGCAACTGGCAACTCGGCTGCAACGCCGTGCGCGAGCTGCGCCTGTCCGACAGCAGCTTGTCCAGCAACTACGCCGTCTCCACCGCCAACTGCTCCGCGCAGTTCACCCTCAAATGACAAAGCCCACCATCCTGCTTACCGGCGCGGCCGGCTACATCGCATCGCACACCTGGCTGGCCCTGCTGGCGGCCGGCTTCGACGTTCTAGGGGTCGACAACTTCAGCAACAGCTCGCCCGAAGTGCTGAACCGGCTGCGCACGCTCAGCGGCGCCGCGCCCGATTTCGTACAGGCCGACGTGTGCAATGCCGGCGCGATGGAAGCGCTGTTCGCGCACCGCCGCATCGACGCGGTGGTGCATTTCGCCGCCTTCAAGGCGGTGGGCGAAAGCGCCGCCAAGCCGCTCGACTACTACAGCAACAACCTGGGCAGCCTGCTGAACCTGTGCAACACCATGCAGCGGCACGGCTGCAAGAAACTGGTGTTCAGCTCCAGCGCCACCGTCTATGGCAAACCGGAGCGCTTGCCGATCCGCGAAGACGCGGCGCTGTCCACCACCAACCCGTACGGCGCCACCAAGCTGATGGGCGAGAACATCTTGCGCGACGTCATGCAAGCCGACCCGTCGTGGGCGATCGCGCTGCTGCGCTACTTCAACCCGGTCGGCGCGCATGAGAGCGGCTTGATCGGCGAAGACCCGCGCGGCACGCCGAACAACCTGATGCCTTACGTCACGCAGGTGGCCATCGGCAAGCGCGCGCGCCTGCAGGTGTTCGGCAACGACTACGACACGCCCGACGGCACCGGCGTGCGCGACTACATCCACGTGCTCGACCTGGCCGACGGCCACGTGGCCGCGCTGCGCTATCTGCTCGACGCAAACCGCTCGATCACCGCCAACCTGGGCACCGGCACTGGCTACAGCGTGCTCGAACTGGTGCGTGCGTTCGAACGTGCCAGCCAGCGCCCGGTGCCGTTCGACATCGTCGCGCGCCGGCCCGGCGACATCGGCGCCTGTTATGCCGACCCGGCCTTGGCCAAACAACTGCTCGGCTGGCAAGGCCTGCGCGACCTCGACACGATGTGCGCCGACAGCTGGCGCTGGCAGAGCATGAACCCGAGCGGGTTCGCCACGGTGTCCTGATGAACCCGGGCCATCGCATCTACGTGGCCGGCCACCGCGGCCTGGTCGGCTCGGCGATCGTGCGCAAGCTGCGCACAGCCGGCTTCGACAATCTGCTCACGCGCACGCACGCCGAACTCGACCTGACCGACGAACGCGCCACGCGGGCCTTCTTCGACGCCGAGAAGCCGGCCTACGTGTTCATGGCTGCCGCCAAGGTCGGCGGCATCGTCGCCAACAACAGCTTTCCGGCCGAGTTCATCCGCGACAACCTGGCGGTCCAGACCAACGTGATCCACGCCGCGCATCTGGCCGGCGTGAGCCGCCTGATGTTCCTGGGCTCGAGCTGCATCTACCCCAAGCTCGCCGCGCAGCCGATGCGCGAAGACGCGCTGCTGACCGGCCCGTTGGAGCCCACCAATCGGCCGTACGCGCTGGCCAAGATCGCCGGCATCGAGATGTGCTGGAGCTACAACCGCCAGTACGGCACCAAGTTTCTGGCCGCCATGCCGACCAACTTGTACGGCCCGGGCGACAACTACCACCCGACCAACAGCCACGTCATTCCGGCGCTGCTGCGCAAGTTCCACGAAGCCAAGGTCCGCGGCGACAAAACCGTGACCGTGTGGGGCACCGGCACGCCGCGGCGCGAGTTCCTGTACAGCAACGACATGGCCGACGCCTGCGTGTTCCTGATGAACCTGCCCGACGAGCGCTACGACGCACTGCTGGGCAGCGACGAAACGAAGTCCGGCCGCTTCGAGCCACCGCTGGTGAACATCGGCATCGGCACCGACGTGACGATCGCCGAATTGGCCGAACTGGTGCGCCAGACCACCGGCTTCGGTGGCGACATCAACTTCGACACCAGCAAACCCGACGGCACCCCTCGCAAGCTGATGGATGTGAGCCTGTTGACGCGCACCGGATGGTCCGCGCGCACCCCGCTGGCGCAAGGCCTGCGCAGCGCCTACGCAGAGTTCGTGCAAGCGGCGTCGGAGAAGACATGACTTCCATCCCTGTTCTACCGGTCATCATGGCCGGCGGCAGCGGCACGCGGCTGTGGCCGCTGTCGCGCGCGCAGCACCCAAAACAGTTCCTTGCACTGCAGGGCAAGCTGAGCCTGTTTCAGCAAGCCGCGATGCGCCTGGCAGGGCTGGCCACCGACGACATCTCGCTCGCCGCCCCCTGCGTTGTCGGCAACGAAGACCACCGTTTCCTGGTGCTCGACCAGCTGCTCGAAATCAAGCTCGCGCCCGCCGCCGTGTTGCTCGAACCGATGGGCCGCAACACCGCGCCGGCGATGACCTTGGCTGCCCTGTATTCGCAGGCCGGCGACGAGGCGGCCGACCCGGTACTGGTGGTCACCGCGGCCGACCACGCGTACAAGAACGAAGCCGGCTTCACATCGGCGCTGCGCCAGGCCGTGCGTGCGGCGGCCGGCGGCGCGATCGTCACGCTTGGCATCACGCCCGACCGGCCCGAGACCGGCTTCGGCTACCTGCGCACCGCGCGACCCGAACGCCCCGAGACCGGCGAACTGAAAGTCGCCCGGTTCGTCGAAAAGCCCGACGCCGCGACCGCGCAGCGTTACCTGGCCGACGGCGGCTACTTCTGGAACAGCGGCATCTTCGTCGTGCGTGCGTCGGTGTGGTTGAAAGCGCTGCAGCGCTTTCGCCCCGACATTGCCGCCGCCACCACCACCGCCTGGGCCGGCCGCAGCACCGACGCCGCCTTCGTGCGGCCCGACAAGGCCGCGTTTGCGCTGATCCCGAGCGAGTCGGTCGACTACGCGGTGATGGAGCGTTGCCCCGACGCGCCCGAGTTCGACATCCGCATGGTGCCCATGGACGCTGGCTGGTCCGACCTGGGCGCCTGGGACGCGGTCTGGGACGTCAGCACGAAAGACGCGCAAGGCAACGCCAGCCACGGCGACACCGTGGTGCGCGACAGCCACAACACGCTCGTGCACGCCACCAGCCGGCTGGTCGGCGTGGTCGGCCTGGACAACGTGGTGGTGGTCGAAACCCCCGACGCCGTGCTGGTGGCCGACCGCAGCCGCAGCCAGGAGGTCAAGCAGATCGTCGGCGAACTGCAACGCGCCGGCCGCACCGAACACACGCTGAACCGCCAGGTGCACCGCCCCTGGGGCTGGTACGACAGCATCGACTCGGGCCCGCGCTTCCAGGTCAAGCGCATCATGGTCAAGCCCGGCGCGCGCCTGAGCCTGCAGAAGCACCACCACCGCGCCGAACACTGGATCGTCGTCACCGGCACCGCCGAGATCACCAACGGCGACCAGGTGCTGCTGCTGACCGAGAACCAGAGCACCTATATCCCGATCGGCCAGGTGCACCGCCTGGCCAACCCGGGCAAGGTGCCGCTCGAGATCATCGAGGTGCAATCGGGCAGCTATCTGGGGGAAGACGACATCGTGCGCTACGAAGACACTTACGGGCGGGTGAAGTAGGCGGCCGCCCGGCGAGGAATTGATGGCAAGGTCGCCGACAATGGACACTTGCATCGAATCACCGGGAGTTGCCATGGGCCACGCTGCGCACCGAACTGCCATGACCGCGAGCGAATTCCTGGCGTGGGATTCGACGATCACCGAACGGCACGAGTATGTCGACGGTGAAGCGTTTGCCATGGCCGGCGCTGAGGATCGGCATGTGACCATCGCGCTCAATGTTGCCATCGCCCTGCGCCAGCACCTGCGGGGCACGCCCTGCCGCACCTTCATGAGCGACATGAAGCTGCACGTCGCCAGCGCCAACAGCTACTTCTACCCCGACGTCATGGTGACCTGCAGCGAGGCCGACCACGCCAGCTCACACGTCAAGGCCGCCCCGGTGCTGGTGGTCGAAGTGCTGTCGCCCAGCACCGCCGCATACGATCGCGGCGAAAAGTTTGCCCACTATCGGCGCCTCGAGTCACTGCAGGAGTACGTGCTGGTTGACATCGACACGCGCCGCACCGACCTCTACCGCAAAGGCGCCGATTCGATGTGGGTGCTGCACCCGTTCGAAGGCGGGCAGACGGTCCACTTGACCAGCGTGGCGCTGGACATCAGCGCCGAGGCTCTGTTCGCCGAGGTCGAACCGCCCGCGCCGTCATGACCCCGGCTCGCTGCGGCGCCGCATTCGCCGTGTGAGGGCCGCGCGTCAGCCCGGCGGCTCGCGCTTCAGCCCGGTCAGCGGCGCGCCGGTCGGCGTGAAGCGGTAAAAGCGTGCGTTCAGGTAGCGCGACACTTCCCTCACGTCGTCGTCACTCCAGCCCAGGCTGGCGTTGCCCTGCCAGCGCCGCACCTGCGCTTTCAGGCTGTTCCAGTCGGTCGCCTGCTTCTTGACGCGCCAGTGAATCTGCTCGGTGTGGCAGGTCACGCAGTGCGTGGTGTAGAGCAGTTCGCCGCGGCTACCGCCTTGAGCACTGGCCCACTGCGGCACGCTGGCCAGCGCGCACGCCAGCAGGGCCTTGGGCAGCGATCGGTACAGGGCACGGGTCTTCGGCATGGCCGCAGCATGGCGGCAATGGCACGCCGGGCGTTTGATCGTGGACAAGCTCGTGCGCGACAGCGGCAAGCGTTGCGGTTCAAACGGTCGAACGGCCAAACGGCGCGGCCCGCCAGAGCGATGGCTCTCTCTGCAACGACCCCTCAGCGGCGCGGGCCTCGTCTCTGGTGTGGCGCCTCTGCCGCCGGCCTGGGCCCGGGCGCAGCAGGCCGCGGTGGCGGCGCTTCCCGTCGCGGGGCGTCCAGGCGGGCCTGCGCCAATTGATCCTCCAGTTGCGCTTCGGTCATGCGCTTCAGCACGCAGAAGTTGGCCCGGGTCAGCGTGCTGGACTCGTAGGCGCGCAGCAACAAGGCACGTTCGCGGCGAGCTTCGTCGTCTGCGGTCGGCCTGACCGGCGCCTCGTCGGCCCGCTGTGCCGGCACTGCCTGCGGGGCTCGCTGCGGCTCGTGCGGCGGTCGCTGCTCGCTCGGCGGTCGTGGCTCGCGCGGCGGCCGTTGCTCGTGGGGGCGCGATCGTGCGTCGGGCGGGCGCCGTGCGTCGCCCTGTCCGTGCCGTGAATCGCCCTGTGCGTGCCGCGGTGGCCGAGCGGGCCGGGCGGGCCGCTGCGTCCCGTCGGGGGTTGATCCCGGCGGGCCTGGCTGCGCATCGGTCGGCGGCTGGTGTGCGGCTGGTGGCGGGCGCCGCGCCAACTCGGCTTGGCGCTGGGCCTCGTGCATCTTGCGTTGTGCGTCGCGCTCGGCCGCGCGGCGTTCGTCGTGCAGCGCGCGGCGGCGCTCGAGTTCGGCGGTCGCGGCAACGCGGTGCTCCTCGGCCACGTCGCCTGCCGGCACGCCGTCCAGGTCTGCACGCTGCGGCGAGGCCACCAGCGCCCTCAGGTAGGCCGTGCTGGTGGTGTGGCGGTGCAGAAAGATCGACAGCGACTTCTTCGTGAAGATGCCCGGCGCGCGCTGTTGGATGTCGGCCTGGATGCGAAGCTTCAGCGGCTTGGCAGCGCCCGGCGTGAAGAGGGCAGGAAACAACTCGGCCAGGCGCGCAGCGCAGGCGGCCGGAGGAAGCTCGGGGATGGCGGGTTCGAGCGCCGCAGCGCTTGCCGCCTCACCGCTGACGGGTGCCGCTTCGGGCACGGTCTCGTGCACCGATTCGGGTGACGTGCCGGGTGCCACCTCAGCCGCCGTTTCGGGCGACGTGTGGGGTGCCGGTTCGGGTGCCGTTTCGGGTGCCGTTTCGGGTGCCGCTTCGACCGCCGTCTCGGGTGCAGGTTCGGGTGCCGCTTCGGCCGCCGTCTCGGGTGCCGCTTCGGCTGCCGGTTCGGGTGCGAGGTCGGGTGCGGGTTCGTCAGGCAGGGGCAGGTGTTCAGGCACGGTTCGGGCAGCAGCAATGTGACAGGGCGCGATTGTCGCCGCGTTCGGTCGGGCGCCGGCGCCCGTCGCGCCACAGCGCCTTGCATGGTGCATGCATGAACCTCTCCCCGCTGGCTTGATCGCCATCAGGTGGCGGCAGCAGGCGCCTCCTTACACTCGCGCCGGCCACCCGCCTTGCCCTCCCGTGCCAACCACCCCAACTTTCTTGCCCGCCGCGCGCGTCGTGGGCATCCTGCGGCCACTCGTCTGGCTCCGGCTCGGCTGGCGCGACCTGCGGCGCTACGGCTGGGTCAGCCTGATCCACGGCGTTCTGCTGGCAGCGTTCGGCAGCGTATTGCTGGCCTTGGCTCACGACCACTTCTGGCTGCTGGCAGGCGCGTTCTCGGGCTTCCTGGTGGTGGCGCCGGCGCTGGCCACCAGCGTGTATGCGCTCAGCCGCGCCATCGAACAAGGGCAGCCGCCGACCTTCGGCGTGGTGCTCAAGACCTGGTCCAACTGGCAGGGCAGCCACTTCGACAAATGGGGCCGCGACTACTGGTGCATGTTCCAGTTCGGCGCGCTGCTGGCCCTGGCGGCCACCGGCTGGGTGCTGACCTCGGCCGCACTCATCACCCTGCTGGCCCCTGTGCCGATCGAGACGCCGATGGATTTTTTGCGCCACGTGGTGCTTGCCCCGGGCACGACGGTGGGCTCACAGTGGCCCCGAGGCTGGCTGTTCGAGCTGTGGCTGGCCATCGGCGGCGTGCTCGCTGCGCCGATCTTCGCCTCCAGTGTGGTGGCCATGCCGCTGCTGCTGGACCGACGCGTGACCTTGCTGCAGGCCGTGCTGACCAGTTGGCAGACGGTGCTGGTCAACCCGCTGCCGCTCAGCCTGTGGGCCGCGCTGATTCTGGTCCTCACGCTGCTGGGCTTTGCGCCGGCCCTGCTGGGCCTGGTGGTGGTGCTGCCCTGGCTGGGCCACGCCAGTTGGCACGCCTACCGTGAGCTGGTGGACACGGCCGCGTTGCCGCCGCGTGACGCTGCGACTGACCGGCCGGCGGTGGGCTGATGTTCGGCTTCACCGAAGAGCAGGTCTCGGCCTTCGGCCTCACCTTCGGGCTGGCCGCGTTCATGCTTTACATGCTGTTCGTGGTCGGCCATCTGGCGTGGGAGTCCAAGGCGGGCAAGTTCGGCACCTTCGTGCTGTTCCTTGCGCTCGCCTTCGGCATGGTGGGCTTCGTGGCCAAGTACCTGATCCAGTGGGCGTTGCAGTTGTAGCTGCAGCGACGCCCGAGCAAGTTTCAGCGCAGGCCCACACCCTCATACACCTCGTCCCAGCCAAGGCTGAGCCCCAGGCCGTCGAGCGCCAAGCGGGTCCCCGCGGGCCACGGCGCCAGCGGCGTCCACAGTGCATCGGCAGGCACGCGCTGGCAGTGCCAGGCCGCCTCTTCCATGCTGGAGAGCAAGATGATGTGCTGCAGCCCGTCCAGTTTTTGATAAGCAAGCAGCTTGTCGTTCCTGTCGAAGTGCTGCGTCGTCGGCGACAGCACTAGGATCACCAGGCGGGCTTCGGTCAATTCCACCGTGGTCGCGGGGTTGCCTACAGCCTGGCAATGCACCAGCACGTCGGGATAGAAGACAGCACTCGCTGCGATCACGCGCAGGCGCATCTCGGTCATCTTCACGCTGCAGGGCGAGCCCTTCAATCGGGCGTGCAAGGCAAAGCCCGCATTTCTGATCAAGTCAGCGTGCACGGTGCTACCACCAGCCATCCCGCGCACCGGCTCCCCCTGAATGGCGTAGATCAGCCCGTCGAGGTACTCATGCTTGTACCGGCTCGCGTTCTCGAGCACCAGGTAGTCTTCCATTTCGATATACGCCACAGCCATTTATGGTGCTGCCATGCCGGCACTCCAAGATGTTGCCGGCCATGGTAGCGCCATTGCTCAACTGTGTGCCACGCCCCGACCGCGGTGGATGGCGGCCGGGCACGCGCTTCAGCTCTGCTGCGGGCGACGGCGGCGCGCGATGAAGCCGATCACGCCCAGGCCGGCGAGCATCAGCGCATAGGTCTGGGGTTCCGGTACAGCGGTAACCGTGAGGTTGCCCGAGTACAGCGAGTTGCCGACCGCTGAGCCGTTCAAGACCAAGGCGAACGGGGGCGAGGCCGTGCCGATGGTGAAGATGCCGCTGAACTGGTTGTCGCCGTACGTCGTGAGAGGCGTTCCGTTCAGGCTGCCCGTCAGGTTCTGGATGAAGCTGGCGCTTCCGTTCAGCACCAACTGGTACACGCCGGCCGCCGCACCGCTGAAGGTGATGGTGTCGGAGCCACCGCTCAACAGCGGATCGCTGCTGAGGACCGGCGAGATCGAGCCGAGCAGCGACCCGCCCGGTGCGGAAACCGCGGCGAAGGAGCCCGCGTAGGTATTCACGCCCGTGGACAGAAGTGAAATGGACTGGTCGGCAGCGAAAGTTGCGGCTGCCGTCATCGACAAGCCAACCGCGGCGAATATCGTCTTGAGTTTCATAGGATCCCCTAAAAAGTTCTCCCCGAACAAATATTCGGGGTGGCCGCCCATGCGGCGCTGGAACTGGTTTTAGGGCAAACCTTCAGGCCATGCACCCCCCCCGAAACAGGGGGCTGGCTGGAGCACTTTTACCTGAGAGAGCGATGTAAGTTCGGTGCCAAAAGCGGGGCCAGGACGAACCCTGTTGCTGACGCCCGGTTATGTTCGGCATCACACAAAACCGCCGGGATATTTTTGCCTCGAAAGTCGAGGCAAAACGGCTCGGAAAAGTTACACTCCTAGCCTGAAAATATTCGATATTTGTCGAGTATCGAAGCGCACAAACAACACTCGTTGGGCTGTTATGTTCGGCGTCGCACATAACGCAAGTGTGGGTATGTGGGTATCTAGCGCCCGAGGCCGCTCAACCTGGCCCGGCTTTGCGAAGTGGCTGCTTTCAGCAGCTCGGCAACGAACTCATCTTGCATGGCGTACGCGTGCGTCGGCGCCGCGTCGATGGACGACACGCGGAACAGCAACCCGTCGGGAATCTGCCCCGTGAGGCCGAGCTTCACCTCCACCATGCGCTGCTGCAGCTTGTTCTTGATGGCGGTGTCGCCCACCGTGAACCAGTAAGTCACCGGCTCCTTGCGCTGGCCCAGGCTGGTGTCGAGCCGGCGCGCGGCAATGGCACCGAACGGCGTGGCCACTTGCGCCTCGATGTTGCTGTGCAGCTTGAAGCCCTGCGCCGGGTAACAGACCTCGGGCTTGTGGGCCGCCAGGTCGCCGCGCTGGTCGTCGCCGTAGGCCAGGCTCAGCATGATGCGGTAGCCGCTGGCGTTCACGTACGTGCGCGTGAGGAGCTGGCTGTACAGCTTGTCGAGCAGCTCCTGCGTCTGCGGGTTGACCACATAGGCGCCGCTGTCCGGCAGTTCGCGCCATTCGCCGAACTGCTTGGGCACCGTGTCTTCCAGCAAGAAGCGCGGCGCGCCGCCACCGACCTTGGCGGTCGGGCGCGCCACGATGCCGGCCACGGCCGCAAACGTCATCAGGCTGGCGAGAACGATCGCCATTCGCAGCATGGGCATCGGCATCGGCATGGTCATTGGCCCGGGGCAGACAGAGCGGCGGATTGTAGGAGCGCGGGGTTCATTCGAACCCCCTCAAGTGGGCGGGGATTGCCGATGCGATGTGCGGTCTTTCCACAGCCGCGGAAGGGCGGCCATTGCTCGGGCCAGTGCGGTGAATGACTCGCCCTATCGCCGCACATCGTGCGGCGATAGGCTTGCCGGCGCGGCGAATACGCGCCACAATCACCGCATGAACGGCGGTGATTACACCTACATCTGGCAGGCCGCTGACTGGCCGACCTGGCGCTACGACCTGGCAGCGCTTGCCCAACCGATGGCCGGCGTCAGCCGCGCCCAGGGCCTGTTGATGGGTCGGCTGGCCGATGTCGGCATGGCCCTGCGCAGCCAGGCCAGCCTGCAGGCGCTGACTGAAGACGTCGTCAAGACCAGCCAGATCGAAGGCGAACAGCTCGACGTCGAGTCCGTGCGCTCCTCCGTTGCCCGCCGCCTCGGCGTCGACATCGGCGCCCTGGCCCCGGTGGACCGTCACGTCGAAGGCGTGGTCGACATGGTTCTCGACGCCACGGCCAACGCCAAAGCCCCGATCACCCGAGAGCGCGTGTTCGGGTGGCACGCAGCCCTGTTCCCCACCGGCTATTCGGGCCTTGCCCGGATCAAGGTGGGGAGCTGGCGCGACGACGCCGGCGGCCCGATGCAAGTGGTCTCTGGCCCGCTGGGCCGCCAACGCGTGCATTTCGAAGCCCCGCCGGCCGATCGCCTTGACGCCGAGACCGAGCGTTTCATGGCTTGGGCCAACAGCACCAACAGCGCGGCCAGTGCGAGCAGCGCACCGAACGACCCGCCGCTCATCAAGGCCGGGCTCGCGCACCTGTGGTTCGTTACCCTGCACCCCTTCGACGATGGCGGCGGCCGCATCGCCCGTGCCATGGGCGACCTCTTTCTGGCCCGCGCCGATGGCAGCGCCCAGCGCTTCTACAGCCTGTCGGCTCAGATCCAGCGCGAGCGCAAGGCTTACTACGACACGCTGGAGCGCCAGCAGAAACAGTCGATGGACGCCACCGAGTGGCTCGTCTGGTTTCTCGGCACGCTGCACCGAGCTGTCGACCAGGCTCAGCACACGCTCGACGCCGTGCTGGCCAAGACGCGGTTCTGGCAGCGCTGGACCGCAGCCGCTTCAGCCCCGCTCAACGAACGACAGATGAAGCTCGTCAACCGGCTGCTCGACGGCTTTGAAGGCAAGCTCACCAGCAGCAAGTGGGCCGCCATCGCCAAGTGTTCGCCAGACACGGCGCTGCGCGACATCACCGACCTGGTCGCACGAGGTGTGTTGCGGAAATCAGAGGCGGGCGGGCGCAGCACCAGCTACGAGCTGAACGACTCACTCGGCACCTGAACGGCGGCCCGTTGTTTCGTTCAGCTGCCGCGGTCGAATAAGGCTCTCGGCCGGAATGCCCAGCCCTTGGTGCAAACGCCAAACCATGGCCATACTCAGCGGCCGCTTGCGGTTGAGCACCTCCGACACCCTCCCCCGGCTTCCGATCATGGGTTCCAGGTCTCGCGGCGTCAGACCCTGCTGTTCCATACGGAACTTGATGGCCTCCACTGCGTCTGGCGGGTCTATCGGATATTCCTTTGCCTCGTGCGCCACGATCAACGTAATCAGCGCTTCAAAGTGGGCGCCGGCCTCGCTGTCGGGCTGGGGTTCGTTGTCGAAGTAGGCCTCCACCCGTTTCAAAGCAGCGTGGTAATCGGCTTCTGTGCGAATCGGACGGATGGAGTAGGCGTATTCGCTCATGGTCGGGGCTCCACAGTTACAGCATCGATCGCGTCGTATTGCGCGTGCGTGCCAATGAACTTGATGTACAGGGCGTTGAAACGGTAGGCAACCGCGACGACCAACGGAAACTCGTTGCCCTTGATGTTGAAGACCACCCGGTTGTTCGCCAAGAAGCTGGCACTGGCATACCATCGTTTGATGTCCTGCGACGATGTCCATTGAGCCCGGCTGGCGTCCTCAAGCCATGACTGCAGAGCAAGCTTTGCCGACGGGTATTTCAGCCAGAACTCGATCAACTTGGGCTTGGAGATCACTCGCACTTGGCCATTTTGGTCCCATTTTGGGAGCAAGTCAATTGCAGGCCGTAGAGCGCAACAGCGTGGCCGCGGAGGCCCGCGCTTACATCTTGCGCCTGCGCGCCCACACCGCCAGCGCGCCCAGCCCCGCCACCATCAGCGCGTAACTGCCGGGCTCGGGCACCGGGCTCACGGCGGCGGCGGCGATAGTGCCGCTGATCATCCGGTCGGCGTAGTTCACGCTGTTGGAGTATTCGTCGCCCACGCTGCCCGGCAACGGCGTGACGACGATGTTGGCCGGGTCGGCGTAGTTCCAGTTCAGCGAGACGAAGCTGTCGTAGCTGCCATTGCCCTCCCCCGGCCCCGTGCGGCGCCCGTCCATCAGGTAGTTGTGCGCATGGCCCGGGCCGCCGGCTTGGGCCTGAAAGTTGTTGTCTTCCGACCAGACCCAGTTGAGCACGCGCGCACCGTACGCCCCGCCCTGCAGCGTGCCCGACACGGCGCTGAGGTTGCTGAAGTCGTCCAGAAAGGTCAGCACGCCAGAAAAGCTGGCGCCCGATTCGAACGCGAAATTCGCGTTGCGTGGCTGGGCGGCTTGAGCGCCAAAGGCGGCCAGCAGCAGGGCGGCGGCGCACGCCGATGAATGCAGTTTGGACATCGTGATTCCCCTGTGGGTCTGGTTGGTGTGGTGCGAGCATGGCGGCCGCCGGCCCCGGCGTCCGTGCGGTGGACTGCGCAAGCGGACCAACCATCCCGGCTTGTGGCCCGCCCTCGGACCGCGAACGGGGGATTGACAAGTCGATGGCCGCCGCGCCGGTTGTTACAGAATGTTTGCCTCTGCGCTCCGTCTGGGTGCCTTGGGTACCGAAGACCAGCAACAGCGTTCCGCCCCTACCGGCGCTCGGCGCCGTGTCCTGCGCCTGCAAGCGCGGCCGTCCTGCGCCGCAGCGGCGTTTCTGGCAGTTACAAACGACACCGGCACCTCACTCCGCCGGGCGTCCAAGCGACGGTTACATGTTGCAGACTCCACTCCAGTCGTCCTGAAGCCCGCAAACCCCCTGGTTCTGCCGCCCTCGCCGACTTCCCGTTCCGAGCATTGCGTCACGCCGACATTTCTGTCGGCGCCTACGGGCAGACGGTCTGCATCCCTATTCCCCAAAGCCTGCACAGCGAATGTGCCCGATGGGCTTTTGACTTGAGAGATGATGATGACCCGATCGCCACGCCAACCACAACTCATGTTCAGTGCCTTGATTCTTGCTTGCATGCTCGTTGGAGCCTGCGGCGGCTCGGAGCCCGATGCAGGGACCGCATTGCTGGACGCCGAGCAAACGACGGCAGCACCCGGTGGAACTGCCGCAGCGCTCGTCGATACCACCCTGGCAACTTCGGACCCTCTGGATGCCCCTGCTGCATCCAACACGGCAGTTGCCCCCAGCCCGACTGCCGCGCCGTCGGCTCCACCGGTGGCGTCCTTCATGCCCGTGGTCGACGCAAAGAAGATTCCGACCGGTGCGAGCGGTTTCGACATCGAAAGAGTCATGACCACGGCCGAGAAGCCAGGCAAGAGCGACGGCACGGGCAACTTTCGAACCGTTTGCGACTTCACCCATATGGCCTTTGACGACCCCATCGTCTACCCGGGCCAATCGGGCAAGTCTCACCTGCACGCCTTCTTCGGCAACACGGGCACAAACGCCAATTCCACCGCCGACTCCATCGCCAACACTGGCAAGTCTTCATGTCGCGGCGGCACCGTAAACCGCAGCGCGTATTGGGTGCCGGCCATGATCGACACGTTGAACGGCGTGCCGGTCAAGCCTGCATCGGCGGGGATTTACTACAAGACTGGCTACACCGGCATCGACGCGAAGAACGTGCAACCGTTTCCTGCGGGCATGCGCATGATTGCGGGAGACGCGAAGAATGCCGCCCCCAACGGGCCGTTCCGCTACAAGTGCGTGGGCAAGGGCGCAGACAAGATGGTGGGCAAATCCATTCAGAACTGCCCTGTGGGCGCCGAACTCTGGCAGGAAGTCTTCTTTCCCCAGTGCTGGGATGGCGTCAACCTGGACTCACCGGACCACAAGAGCCACATGGCGTACCCGACGAATCGAGCGTGCCCTGCCACCCATCCCGTGCCCCTGCTGGACATCACCTACAACATCATTTACACGATCACCGAAGCCGATTCACCGCTTCGCTGGCGTCTGGCGTCGGACAACTATGACAAGTCCATGCCAGCCGGCTATTCAATGCACGGTGACTGGTTCAACGGCTGGAAGTCCGACGTCATGAACGCGTTCGTCAAGAACTGCGATCAGGCTGGGCTTGACTGTCACTCCCACCTGCTGGGTGATGGAAGAATGATTTACTGAGCTACCGCTGGCTTCACCACGGCCTCGCTGGGCAGGTACAGCAAGGCGCGCGGCACAACGAATCGCGCGCCATGCGGTGCAGTCCACTCCAGCCGCAACCGTGCGTTTGAATCGACCAACCGACTCACCTCGACCACGACCGGATAAAACCGCCCTGCCGCCATTTCCAGGCGCGCCTCGGGGGCAGCCCCGGCCCCGGCCAGCAGTTGCCTGCCCACCAGCACACGCTGGTCCGGCGCGTCGGCATGAAAGCGATAGAAGCCGCTGATCGGCGCCTTGAGCCAACCGCTCCAGCGCACCGACCGCGGCCGCTCGCTGGCCCGCTCTGCAGGCCAATCCAGAGAAGCGCCGAAGTCGACCGACGCATCGACTCGAACCAGCATCGCCGCACCCTGCCACGACTCTTGCGCGAAGTACTCGCCCCTCAGTCCGACGCCCGTGGCATTCGCTGCGGTGCACATGTTGGCGCGCTCGGCCGCACGGCTGAGCTCGGCGGCGGCCAAGTCGTCAGCGCCGCCTGGCGACGGGGTGTCGCCTCCTGTCCAACGCGCCGCCAGGAACAACCCCGCACCCAGGCATGCTGCAATGAGAACGCGGCGCGCAAGGACTGCGTTCGGGGCCGAACCGATGCGGAAAGACATTTCCGTTCCACTGTACGCTTTCGCCGTGCGCGACGAACCCGATCGCACCCTGAACACAAGGTCACTGCCCAATGCACCTTCAAGCCGTCGCGTAGCTGGCGTCAACTATATGGACCGCCGCCAAGGCAATTGGCGTCAACCAGTCGCGCGCATGGCTGAATCGCTGGGCACCGCTGTCCGTAGCCTCGTTGTTGCCCCTCAGCTCACCTTGGCCGCGCCATCGCGAGAGTAAGTCAATCACCTGCGTTGAAGCATCAGTGCAGTGCCAACCAGGAGTCCGATTGCAACCATGAGGTAGGCGACCCGCGTTACCCATAGGCCGCGCTGCGGTGAGTACCACTCGCTCCTGTGCTGCAGAAGGCGGCGATCGACGAACCAGAACAGCGCGACCGCGAGTGCAACGTTCAATAGGGTCGACAACGCGTGGCCTGCCAAAGAACCGCGTAGTCCAAATGGCTGAAGGAGGGCGTTGGCAACGAAGACCCCGATCCAATGATTGAGGTAGAGCGGGTATGACATGCCACCTGCAATCGCCCCCAGCGACCGGCGGGGACCTTCGATGGCCAACAGCAACACGACGCAGACAGCCAGGATTGGCGCGGTCAGTTCGTAGTGAAACTGAAGCGCAATCGCTGTAACGGAAGCAAGCGCGGTGGCCCCCAAGAGCGTCCGAGCGCGCGCACTCCGAAACACGCCTGGCACAACATGCGCAATGACGGCAGCTGCGACACCGAAGACGATGCTTGCGTACTGGTGACTCAGCCAAGCCAAGCACGCGAGCGCGACCCAAACGGGGATCGACCGCCCGAAACGGGCAGACATCAGAACTAGCAGCACCGGAGCAAGCAGGTAGAACTGCTCTTCCGCGTTCACACTCCAGAAATGATTGCCGGTCCCGCGAAGCGGCATTGCCGCGACGCTTGTCGCCAACTGATTCGTTCCGAACCAGTTGTAGACAAAGTTGACCTTGTAGAAGACAAACTCCAGCCACTTGCTGGTGACTGGCTCGCGAAGCAAGCTTGCACCAAGCAGGAGTGCGAGCGCAAGGTAGTAAGGCACCCAGATTCGGATGGCGCGATTGAAGTAGAACCTAGGCAACTCATGACGATCAGTCCGCAGAAGGATGCCACCGATCAACCACCCGCTCAGTGCGAAGAAGACCTTTACGGCGAGGTCACCCGAACTGCTCCAGGGGATCAACCCGTCGTGACCGAGCATGACGGTGACGGCGAGAAGCGCCCGTAGCCAGTCAAACCAAGGGTAATACATTGCGTCCGGCGCGTGCCGTGAGGTCATTTCAAGTCTCCGTTAATGTGCGGAATCGAGTGCGCAGCATCGGTACCGACAAATGTTTTCTCAATGCGAATAAGGTACAACTACCTCTTCTTTGCGAGTTTGAGCATGAACTACACGATTGGAATCGCACTAGCCACTTTCAACGGAGATAAATATCTCAAGGCACAACTTGAGAGCATTCTCAATCAGACGGTCAGACCCGATATTGTTTCGATCTCAGATGACGCGTCGAGCGACAATACTATCGGTATTGTTGAAGAGTTCAGGAGCAGAGCAAACTTCCCGGTGAAAGTTTCCAAGAATGCATCTAGATTGGGAGTGATCGACAACTTCATGATGGCATTCGCCCAGTGCCATACCGACTACATTTCGTACTGCGATCAAGATGATGTATGGTCGCCCGAGAAGCTTTCAAACTACCGAAAGATTCTAGCTCTTGATAATGTCTCTCTGATATTTCATCGCAGCACAATAGTCGATGATAATCTGAATCCGATGGGGCGTTTCGAGCCATTTAATATTGGCGGTGGCTGCTTCCGCTTTC
Organism: Methylibium sp.; assembly: GCA_031382215.1. Lineage (GTDB taxonomy): Bacteria > Pseudomonadota > Gammaproteobacteria > Burkholderiales > Burkholderiaceae_C > LGRD01. Next base: position 36,177 of record JANMYQ010000360.1, on the reverse strand, counting down.
CGCACTTTCCCGACTCGTTGTGGGGGTTTGGCCATCAGATGATATTTTCGCAAAAGGTTCTAAAGGCACTTGTTGAAGTTCAGCGCGCCGGTTCGACAGTGATTGCCGATGCTGGAAGGAACTTTGATTTTGCCCTATTGCTAGCTGCCGGCATGGTCGGCGATATTCACTTCATCGACAGTGAACTGATGCAGTTTCGGCGTCATAGCACCTCTGTATCGCCAGCAGGACATGACGCGCCCAAGGCTAGACCGCTGCGCACATTTGACACGCGGCAAGAGAATATTCAGCGAACGGAAAATCTTCTCCGCGCAATTCTTGATGGTTTCTCAGATGGAACTTTCAGGCCAATAGAATGCGCCAGGACAGCGCCTATATATATTGAGCATCTCTCCATGCTCCACAAAATATACAGCCAACGTCTAAAAATATATGGCTCCGGGACGCGCATTCAAAGGCTGCAAGCGCTACTTCAGCTTAGTAGGTTCGGGGCTTATGGATCGACTCTAAACAACAGACTTCCGCTTCGGCAAATGTTGGTCGACTGCATGCGCTGCCTATCTTGACAAACAACGATGCTGTGAATGGCCTGCTTAACCAACAAGACGGCGCCCAAAGACTAGATCAATATGTATCCAACTCCATGGCGATCGAAAATATCCGTGACGTCCCCAGCTAGGCCTCGAACAATCAACCTCTGCGGTCGATCCATCAAACCATGAGTTAGCAGCAACAGCCCCAGGAATGCACTATCCACGTGTGTTACATGCTTCAAGTCGAGCACGATCTTTGACTGCCCTTTTGAAGCTAGTGATAACGCAACGCGTAGGGGCGCAAGTTTCGAGTAAACCCAAGCCCCGGTCAGTTCGAACGTCGTCTGACTGGTCGCTTCAGCAACCGAAACCTGGGCCCTCGCCAAATCGCTCGCCGTCGGCCGGTTCAACCTCAATGACACGACGAGCGGCAGCACTTGGCGGAACAGCATGCCGGCAAACGCGACCCCATCGGCCCAGTACCTGCTCGCGAGGCTGCGCTCTTCCTTGATGCGCCATAGCCATTCGGCTCCGATCGCCTGAACCCACTGTGGCGCGCGGCGCACGGTGCCGGCGGCGAAGTTCACGACGGCCCCCAGGTGACACAGCACCGGCGCAGTCAGGCTTGCACGGTTGTGCTCGATCCACGCTTGCCCCTTCTTTGCGCCCAGCGCCGCGATGACGAACTGCGCGCCGCTGCGGTTGATGCGCTCGATGCAGTCGGGGCTGCTCATCTCTTCAATGCTTCCGAAGCCCGCAGCATCGAAGCCCACGCATCGCAGGCCCCCGCCCCTTTGATTGACGCGCTTTGCAGCTGCCTCTGCTGCACCTTCCGGACCCCCGAAGAAATAGATGGAAACGGGCGGCCCGGCGTGCTGCTGCAGTTGCTCGAACAGCCCTGCACCACTGACACGCTCACGAATGGGCAAGCCCAGCAGGCGTGCCACCCACACCAGAGGCATGCCGTCGGCCAGGCTCAAGTCGCTGTGCAGTACCGAGTCTCTGAAGGCAGCGTCCGTTCTGGCCGCCACGACGAAGTTGAGGTTGGGTGTGGAGATGAAGCACCGCGTGTTGCTGAACGCTGCATGCCGCACGCGTTGCACGGCGCCATGCATGTCGATGGCGTCGATGGGCAAACCCAGCACGCAGAAGACCTTGCGCTCGAAGTCCACGCTAGCGCTTTCCATCGTCGCGCTCCGTGCGCACCCACTCTGCCTGGCGCCCCTTGAACAGCCGCGCATACAGCGGCAGCTTTGCCAGCACGTAGCCGGGAACAGACAGCAATTCCTTCAGCGACACGATGTGCCGACCGAAGCGCGCCCACGCCAACAGCACAGCGGCGACGAGCATCGCAAAGGCCAGCAGCGACAGCGCCAGCGGCGCAGCGGTGCCGCCCAGCGCCACCAACACCGTGCCCAATGCCATGCCCGAAGCCAACAGCAGTACCAGTGATGCCAACGGCGGCACGCACAGGTCGAGCGCCATGGCCGCGAGTGCGACTTGCCCACTCGCCAGCGCACGCCACAACATGCGCGGGCCCTGGCTCGCAATGACGCCCATGTGCCCGTGCTCCCAGCGTGTGCGTTGCGTGGCCAGGCCCACCGCGTCTGCAGGGAAGGTGCTGGTCACCAGCGCCTGTGGGCAAAACAAGGGTGGCGTGCCCGCCCTGGCCAGGTTCAGCCCCAATTGCAAGTCTTCCACGATGTGGCCAGAAGCGAGCGGCGCGTTGCGGATCAACCCCCATGGAAACGCCATGCCCGTGCCCATCAGTTGGCACGGCAAGCCCATGTGCAAGTAGCCCAGCGGCCGAGCCTGGTTCTTGACCACCCAGGCCAGTTCGGCCAGCCTTGCCTTCAAGCCGGCGCCGGGCGGCGAAAACATCAGGTCCAGAGCCTGTACCGGTCGATTGGAGACACCGCACACATCGCCCAGGCGCGCCACGGAACCGGGGCCAACGGTGCAATCGGCGTCGACGATCACCACCACTTGCGGCGGGTCCAATTCCAAGTGCCGCACGCCAAAGTCCAGCGCATAACCCTTGCCTCGGCGACCTGGGTCCACCCGCTGCACCACTTCCGCCCCTGCAGCGGCGGCCACCGCAGCAGTGTCGTCGTTGCAGTTGTCAGCCACCACCAGCAGCCTGTCACCGGCAACCAACTGCGGCAACACGGACTGGATGGCTGCCGCAATGCCTGCCGCCTCGTCGTGAGCGGGCATGAGCACCGCAAGCCGCGGCCTTGCCACCGGGGGTGGCAAGGCGTCGGGCTCGGCCCGCCTTGCGGCCAGCACCTGAACCAGTAGCACGGCGGTTGGAACCAGCAGCATCACCAGCACCAGTGTCAGCACGCCCCCAAAGATGAACAAGACATTCGCTCCCATGGTTCAGGCGGCGGCCGCACCCCCATGCTGGCGGAACAGTGCGGCCAACTTGCCGGCCTCTGAGTCGATGTCATGCCGCTCCAGCACCCGCTGGTGTGCCGCCTGCCCCATGCGTGCCAGCTCTCCGGCCGGTGCGGCAAGGCACGTCTGCATGGCGTTGGCCAGTTGATCAACGTCGCCCGCGGGGACCAGCCAGCCGCCCTCTCCATGGCGCACCAGTTCCGGAATGCCCGCCACATAGGTGGTGATCACCGGGCGACGCAAGGCCATGGCTTCCATGATCACCACGGGCAGCCCTTCGGCAAAGCTGGGCAACACCAGCGCGCGGGCCGCCAAGATCTCGCTGCGTACCTGGCCACTGCTGATCCAGCCTGTGATGCGCACCTGGGGTTCGAGCGCCGCGGCGCGAACCAAGGCCTCCACCTCGCCCCGCATCTCACCGTCGCCTGCCAACACCAACTCGAACGCCACGCCACGCCGGGCCAGGCGAGCCGCGGCTTCCACGAGCAGCAACTGCCCCTTCTGCTCGCAGATTCGGCCCACGCACACCAGCCTGGCTGTTGCTGGCGGCGGGCCGCTGGCCTCGGCATGGAAGCTCTGCTCCAACCCACAGTGAACCACCTCAACTTTGCCCCAGTGCGAGCGCTGCACCCATCGAAACAATTGGCTTCTGCCGTATGAGCTGATGGCCACCACAAAGGCCGCACGGCGAATCTTCTCGCCCAGGCTGATGAACTGCGGCTTGTCGAACTCTTCTGGCCCGTGCACGGTAAAGCTGTAGGGCGGGCCACCCAATTCACGCACCAGCATCGCCACCTCGGCCGGGTTGGTGCCGAAGTGGGCGTGCAGGTGCGTGGCGCCAGAGCGCCGCAGCCAACCGACAAGCACACATGCCTCGGCCAGGTAGACCCAGTGGTAGGGCAGCGACCGGTCAGCGCGCCAGCCCATTCGAGTGGCCAGGGCCAGCGCTTTGAAGAACCGCACCGGCGAGGCCAGCAGCGCACCGAGCACGGCCAGCAGCATCGGCCCCGGCCCGCGCTGCAGCACGTATTGCGTGCGCTCGCGCTCGCGCTTGTCTTCTTCGTCCACCACCTCGTCGGCCCAGCCACGGATGGCCAGGCGCTGCACCACCACGCCCTGCCGCTCCAGCGCCAGGATCTCCCGGCGGATGAAGCTGTGGCTGACCTTGGGGTACTGGTTGACCAGGTAGGCGACGTGAAGGCTCATGACGGTGCGCTACGACGTGACCTACTTGTATTCGATCAACCGGGCCGGCCCGCCGTGCAGGCGCTGGCGCAAGAATTTCAACTGCCCCGCCGCCTCTGCAAACTTGCCCAACACCAGGAAGAACGCCCTGGCCAGCCTGAGCTTGAAGGAGCCGCTGCCCTTGATGGCCAGGCGCGCCACCTGCAGCGGGTACACCAGCAACCCCCAAAAGACCACTGGCCACACCAACCCGAGCAACAGCAAGGCCAGCGGGAGGCCCAGCCCCCACACCCACGCGCTGCGCGACTCGCGCACCCAATGCCGCTCTGGTGGCGCGCCGTGCAGATGCGCGCCTTCTGCAAACGCATAGCCTGCGCGCATGCTGCGCTTCCACCATTGGCTGAAGCGCGTCATTGCAGCGTCGTGCAGCGTCATCTCTTCATCAAGCCGCCACACTTGCCAGCCTTTGGCCCGCAAGCGCACGCACAGCTCGGGTTCTTCACCCGCGATCAGGTCTTCACGGTAGCCACCCACCTGCAGCAGCGAGGCCACGCGCACCAGCACGTCACCGCCGCAGGCCAGGGCCTGGCCCACCGGCGTATCCCATTCCATGTCGCACAAGCGGTTGTAGATAGTCTTGTCTGGAAAGCGCTCTCGGCGCCGGCCGCACACCGCCGCGGCCAGCGGCTGCATACGCAGAAAGGTGCTTGCCTTTGTGACCCAACCTGCCGCCACTTCGCAGTCGCCGTCGACGAACTGAATGAACTCGACGGCGGGCGCCGCCTGCAGGGCGCTCAGATACCCTGCGTTGCGGGCTCGGGCAGCGGTAAAGGGCTGCGCCATGTCCAGGTTGACTACCTGGGCACCCAACGACTGTGCAATCGCCGCCGAGCCGTCTGTGGAGCCAGAATCGACGTACACCAAAACGGCAGCCCCCTCTTCTACTGAAGTCAAGCACCGCTCAAGTCGCGCTCCCTCGTTGCGACCAATCGCCACGACCGCGATGTTCCGGGTCAGCCCCGCGGCGGCAATCACTGGGAGACGGCCGAGCCTGGGGGACGAAAAGTCTGCGCATGTGCTATGTAGTTTGCGCCAACATAGTCCTGGCGGTCGTCTAACTCGAACCGAGCAATCTTCGTTTCAGCACCCATGCCGTCGATCTGGAAGATGTCGTACCCAATCCCTGAGAGCAAGTCGTAGATGGCGTCCGCAGCAGCTTGGTTTGACGCGCAAAGTGCAGGCGGATGCATGACGCGCTCTTCGAATCCATGAAAGTTTGGCAAGACCTCAAAGACCAAGGCGGGGCGTTTGGCTGCTAGCGTCTTGCGCAGTCCGCGCAGAACCTGTAGTTCTGCACCCTCTACGTCGATCTTTATTGCGCAGATGTCATCCACCCCGAGTTCACGCAGCACATCGTCGCCGATGCGTGCCTGCACGTGAGACTTGATGGAGGGGCTGTGCCCAAGCTTGGCTGCTATCAGGCTCGCCATTTCGTCGAACTCGCCGCTGGAGTGAAACGTCATGATGCCATCCGCGTCCGACAGGGCAATGGGCAGTAGCACGGCGTTTTGCAGCTGATTCAAGCGCAGGAATTGCTCGACGTTGTAGCAGCACGCAATTTGGGGCTCGAAGCCGATGTAGGCTCGATTGCGATCCACGCCGAGCACCTTTAGCAAGGTTTGGCCAACGTTCACACCGATGTCGATAAACGCCCCAGACCTAGATTCAAGTTGTCGTTTGAGCACGGCCGTCAAGTTTGGCTCGTGCCTCTCTTCGGAGGATTCGAGTCGACTGGCGTAGTAGCCCGCAAGCTTGAAGCGGTGGTTCCCGAAAGTGGCACGCCGCCCCAGGTGGTAGCTGATTCGTCTCACGTGACTGGCAATACCCTCAAGGCTCAGCATAGCGCTCCAGTCTGTAGAAAAGTTTGTCCCACGGCTCCGCGACTGACATTCACGAGATTGCGTCCCTCGCAATGCCCTTGAGATGCGTCACGCGACGCGCGAAGGTTGCTTCGAAGGTGTTCGCTGCGGCGAATTCGAGTGATGCGAACGCGGCCTCCCGCATTTGCTCTCTATCCCGCGAGATCTCCGCCACCTTCGTTGCCATCGCTCGCGCATCGTTCATGGGAACCAACCAGCCGCATCCGGACGTCTTGACCAGTCCTTCAAATGCCTCGTTGTCGTAACCCACGATGGGCACACCACAACTCATGGTTTCCAGATAGGTGCAAGACGGATCTCCCTGACGGTGACAACATAGAAAAAGATCTGTCTGCCGCTGAACGTGCGGAATCAGTTCCTTGTGAAAGTCGAGTACGCCCGCAAGATGCACGCAGCCATTCAATCCCCACGCTGCGATCTGCTGGCGCATCGTCGGCGCCAGATCGCCGTCGCCACAGATCGTCAGCTGGAAGGGCACACCCATGGCTTTGAGCTCTCTTGCAACAGCGATCAGGTCATCGGCACCTTTCATTGCGATGAGGCGGCCAGAGAACAACAGTCGGAGTGGCTGGCCTTCGGTCGAAGCAAGTCGCACCTTGAGTTGTTCCCGCCCGATCAGCATGGAGCGCGTAACGCGCGTGTCGAAATAGAGCAGCGAATTCGCGTTGGCTTGCCGGAAGACGTCGTAGGTCGGCGTTCCATTGCATTGCACTCCCGCGGCTTGGCGGATGGCGGCAAGTTCACGCTTGGCATGTCGCCGGGCCCACCACTTGCGTCGAAGACGAAGCAGGGGATTGCGTGTCTCGGCATCGATGATCTGCTCACACGTCTTGAGCGAGTACTCGGTAACGTACACGCACGGAATGCCCTTTGCGGCGGCAAGACTTCCGACATGGTTTTGTCTATGGCAGGCCGTGGCAACGATGACGCCTGCAGACAAAAAGTCGGGCTCGGCCTCGAGCCTGTCGAAGTCGGCCAGCTTGATCTTGAAGGGCATCTCGCTGGGCAGAATCTGGGTGTTGTCGAGGTTGTTCCCGGCGTTTGCGGCGGCTTCTATCAACACCGTAACGGGGCCGGTCCAATGCCGCACAAACTCCTCAACGCCCTCAAGGAATTTTGTGGTGATACCCATGCGCCCACTCTCGGCGGGCACCGCGGTCAAGCTCGGCAGGATAAGCAATGGTCCCGGCACGGCAACTTTCATGGGGCGCTCCGTGGCTTGATGATTGCGGGCACACCAACAGCAGTCGAATTTCCGGGGACATCGCGCACCACCACCGCATTGGCGCCGATAAGCACGTTGTCGCCGACGGTGATGTTGCCCAGCACTTTGGCGCCTGCGCCGATATCCACGTTGTTGCCGATCACGGGCGCGCACGGTTCCTCAACACGGCTCAGGCCCACGACCACGCCGGACCGGATACGGCAGTTATCGCCGAACCTGGCGTAGCCACTGATTACGATGCCACCGAAATGGTCGATGACGAAATTCTTGCCTACCTCTACCTCACAGGGCAGCTCCACCCCCGTGACGATTTGCACGAGCTTGTAAAGCAACTTGTAGAGCAGCGAGAACGCCTTGCGCACCAATGCGGGCCGCACGCCGTAACGCCAGCGGCCGAACCGATAGACGACCATTACCCAGAAGCCCTGGGCACCCCACTGGCCCGAGTAGGCGCGCAGATCGGCACGAATGTTGTGGAACATGACCTACAGCCCGACGACTAGCGCGTGGGGCGCGTAGCCCACGCGGTGGCGCGCAACAGGCGCCAGGTGGTGGCCAAGTGTTTGAAAGGCAACAGGGTGCCGCGCAGGTCAGCGTGCTTCAGCAAACGCTTCAGCCCCAACACAACGGCGGCCACGTGCTCCAGCGCCATTGCCAGGCACAGACCTGCCAAGCCATGGTTCTTGCGAAAGTACAGAAGCTCGCTTTCCACCTGCAGCGCGGAAATTTGCCGGCCCGATTGGGTGAGCGCGCTGTCTGACTTCGCGCTTTCGCCGCCGATGTGAACTACCGTGGCATGCGGGTAGTACACCACCTTCCATCCGGCTGCCTTGACGGCGCGGCAATGGTCCACTTCTTCGTAATACAAGAAGTAGCGCGGGTCGAACAAGCCAACGGCATCTAGCACCTCCTTGCGAACGAGGTAGTAGCACCCCGGAACCCAGTCGCACTCGCGCACCGAGTCATGGTCCCAGCCCATGTCGTCGACCATCCGCGACCCGGGGAAGCAGCGCTCAAGGCCGGTTTTCGAGAGGAAGACATTCCACGGTGTCGGGAAGTAGCGGCACGATGGCTGTAAAGTGCCATCGCGCCCCACAAGCCTGACACCAAGCACCCCGCATTCTGGATGGTCGTCCATGTAGGCCAGGGTCTTAGTCAACGCGTCTGGCCCCACAAATGCGTCGGTGTTCAGAAGCAACACATAGCGGCCGCGGACGAGTTTCAGCATCTGATTGTTGGCGCGGCCAAAACCGACGTTGCCCGGGTTCAAGACCACGTCGCAGTCGGAGAAGTTGTCCTTCAGGACCTGCTGCGAACCATCTCGCGACGCGTTGTCAATGATCGATGCCTGCACGTTCATCCCTGCGGCAGCGCGCCGAAGTGCCCCGATCGACTCGTTCAAGAGGTGACCGGTGTTGTAGTTCACAACGAGCACCGAGACCGCAACAGCACCTGCGGCGATTTCCGGTGACCCAAGGTCCGATGTTGCATTCAGCAAGTCTGTTCCTGCGCGCGCGGCGCCGCTAACTGTCCAGCCCACCGACGGCGCACTCGAACACTACTTTGGTGGAGTTGATAGGAAGGTCCCGGTCGGTGTATGTTGGCCGCCGCACAGAAGGTAGGGCGGGGCTGAATGCTATCGTCAGCAATGAGGTGAATGCGTGAAATTCAAACGGCAGCCGGTTGGTCATAGTCAATTTCCTGAGGGCCAATGAACCTTCGACGGGCACAGGCCGAACTGCGGCGGCTTGGCTGGCAGATGGGGAGACACCTTGCTTTGCAGCCGCCGCCGTTCGACCGGCGGTTGCCAAGGCGATGGCTGCTTGTTACGCGGGCAGACGCGATCTGCCAGAGCCAAGTGTTTCCCTTCTTCTTCTACTCTCACGAGTTTGCGTGCGCGCATGGCGTCAGCGTGCGCGAAATGAATCTCGAAAGCTTTCTGCAGAGTCCTGCTAGCGCGCCGGCTGGTGCCACGAGCGTGCTGTTTCAGTGCTGGATCGACAAGACGCCCGCCCAAGTCCGGGCAATCGGCAATGTGATTCGACAGCGCTACCCTGCCGCTAAGTTTGGGTTTCTCGACCCTTTCGCGCCCACCGACCTGCGGTACGCCGAGGCCCTGGACCCTGTGATTGACGTCTACATCAAGAAGCATGTTCTTCGCGACCGCACTCGGTACGGACAACCGACCGCCGGCGACACCAACCTGAGCAATTGGTTCGGCGCTCGATATGGCGAAGTTCAGCCGACCGTAAGCCACGCAATACCGGATGGATTCTTCAGCAAACTGGTTGTGGCGCCGAGTTTCTGCACGGCTCCCAGCGTTCTTCCTTCGCTGTGGGCCAATGATCGACCTTCCTGGAACGAGCGTCGAGTCTTCGATCTGCACGCCCGTCTGGGTGGCGCAGGGCCAATGGGCTGGTACCCGCGCATGCGCGCCGAAGCCGTTAATGCATTGCAAACACTCGGGGGCGCCAAGTCGACCCCGCATGAACCTGTGGGCCGCCGAAAGTACTTTCGCGAGCTTCGCCAATCGTCGCTTTGTTTCAGCCCGTTCGGGTATGGCGAAGTGTGCTGGCGCGACTTCGAAGCCATCGTGCATGGGGCAGCACTTGTCAAGCCAGACATGCAGCATGTAGAGACGCATCCGAACGTCTTTTTGCCTTTCGAGACCTATATCCCCGTTCGGTGGGACCTGGCCGATTTTCCCGAGAAAGTGGCGCACTTCCGGGCCCACCCCGAGGAGCGCCGCCGCATCGCCGAAACGGCGTTCGAGGTCTTGTCCCGTCACGCGCGGGACGCCCACTTCGTGGACACCATGGAAAGTGCCTTGGGTTGACTTGGCAGTGTTGTGCTTTCACTCATCAGCCAGCCCCTGTTACCCAGGCGTACATGGCGACGAGCCCGACACCAAGAAGCCAACCCGCCGGCCAGAAGACAAGCCACAACATTTCGAAGCGAAAGTTGTTGAGGCCATGCTTGGCGTTGAACCAGACGATGAGCGGCACCGCGACCACCTCTCGCAACGCGATGGCATAGAGTGCGCCGGTAATTCCATAGAAGTGAAATGCGGCCGGTACGGTGGAGTAGAGCGCAATCGCCCGCACGATGTTCAGGACCACCTGATAGCGGGGTTCGCCCAGGGCCAGGTAGGCCTGTTGTGCGATGGCAAAGCGGTCTACGACAAGCGCGAGGGAGAGTATCTGGAGCATTCGTCCAGCATCCTGATAGCGGGTGTCGTAGAGGATCTGGACCACGCTCGGCCCCAACGCAAACAGGGCACCCCCGACCACGAGAAGGATGGGGTCGGCTCGCCACCGAAGCCGATTGAAGGTCTCCGCAAGACGCTCGGGGTGATTCCGCGTCACTTCGCTCAGGAGAGGAAAAAAGACTTTGCCCACCAGGCTGGCAAATGCAATGTTGACAGCGCCCGCAAGGGTGACTGCGATGGAGAACAACCCCAGAGTGCTCGCTGACACCAGCGCACCCAGGATGAGCCGATCTCCGTTGGTGACGAACACACTCACTGCAGACGACAGCGCGAGCCACTTGCCGAAGGAGACCAGGTCGAGCAGGGATTGCCGGTCAATGCGGAGCCGGTTCCGGTGAATTCGCAGCAGAACGTGGCTCGCAAGCGTTTGCAGCAGCGTCGTGACCAGCCCCGCAATCACGAGGGCCCACACAGATCGCATCCACCAGGCAAGGGCGACCATCAGCAGAACTCCTGCCAACTGGGCGAATGTCTCCATAAGCACCAGTGGCTTCACGATCATTCTGCGAGTCGCCGTCGCCAGATCCGTGGCCTGGAACCCTTGTACGACCGCGCTGAAGGCGCTCACCGCGATGATCCAAGGGAGGCGCGGATCGGAGTACGTAGACAGCGGCGGCAGCCAACCCCGCGTTGCAGCCAAGTGAAGCGCAGCCGCCAGAACGCATGCACCCAACCACATCACCACACCACGGATGATCTGGAACGTCCAGGCCGTGTCCAGAAACACTGGGTCTTCGCCGCGTTTGCCGCGAATGATGCTTTGTTGGATGCCTACATCCGAGAGCATGGCAATGATCATTCCCACGGTGGACGCCATCAGCATCAAGCCGAAGGCCTCCGGGAACAACAAGCGCGTCAGGATCAGGTTGGAGAGCAACCGAATGACATTGCCTGCGAATGCCCCGCCGACTGCCCATGCACTGGCGGAGATCGTTCGACGCTTTAGATCCCTCATGCGAGGAAAAAGCAATTACACAGGGTGGACGACACCCGTCTGTGCCAGTCATCGGAAGCCACGGGCACATTCATCTCCACTTTTGGCGTGGAGCGCGAGCGCAGCGCCACGACCCACAGCCCGCGCTGAAGTAGCCCGACAGCCAATACAGATGCGGGGCGCAGCAGCGCGCGAACCAGTTTGAACTCACCTTTGGCGGAGCTTTGCTTGCAATGGTCTGGCCGTTTCAGTTGGGCGTGCGTGCCGCGTGGGCACCTCGCTCGACGCCAGGACCCGCCAGTAGCTCGCACACAACCCGGCCAAGATGAACGTGGTGATGGAATGGGAAGCGGTCGCGATAAAGAAGATGGTCCCCACCATTGCCGCCATCAAACTGCCCCCGACAAAGGCTGCCTCGGCATCCCCTTGTCGGACCCGGCGCCACGACACCCAAACACGCATGACGGCCAATCCCAAGAAGGTCAGGAACATTGCCAGCCCGACCAAGCCAGTGAAGAGGGCAATTTGAATATAACCATTGACCAGATCAATAATACCTTGGCCTTGCCTCAGAGATTCCATGTAACCTATGACGAATGGATCACCAAAAAACGGGCTCCTTTCGATCAGGCTCATCGATACAGTGAACAGGCGCTGCCTGTATTCGACATTTCCGCTGTCAACGGTACCAACAAATGGTAGTAAATCGATTATGGAACTCGCCCACGGCGAAACCAAAACAAGTATCAAAACCACGCTGAAAAAGGCGATTCCCTTTGCCACTTGCCCCGCACCCCGCGGGTCGAGAAGCAAGAATACGATCGTTATCATAACTGCCATGAGCCATGGCGCCCGAGAAATGGTAGCGCCAAGTCCGGCGAGCAGGAGAAAGGCGGCGGAATACCTCGTCCATCTATCGCTCCAACCGCGTTTAATGTACAGGAAAAACCCCCACGATATCGCAAGCCAAGCGCCGAGTGTCAGTGAGTGACCAAAGGCAGCCTGAGCACGTAGAGAATCCCCCCGCATTAACCAAGAAAAAACGTTCGGCGCACCCCAGTTTGTGGCGATTTGGGTGTAAAGAAGCCACTGGCGTACTGTTTCAAAGACTGCTATGGGGGCCATGAGTATGCCTGCCATCATCCAAGAGGTCATGCAGTCTCGAATCGACTCGACATCCCTGTTTATTCGACTCATCACGTAGTACACGATCCAAGTATCAACCAGCATCAGGAACGTTCGACGAATTGTGTTGGTAAAACTTTCGTAAGGGATAAACAGGATAATTCCAAGCGCAAGGAAACCCAAAAGAGTGACATCCATGCGATCAAGCCCCTGCCCTAGCTTGCCATTCTTGTTGGAACTTATTCGAACTGCAGCCGCCACTAGCATGGAAAAGCACAGCAGGCGGTGGTGGCTGACGCCAAAAAGTTGGTTGACCAGGATCGACGGGATCGCCACTTCCGCAGGTGGCACAGCAAACATGAGGAGCAAGAAAAGTGCGGCGGGGTTTGGATCGCGAGCCCCAGCCCAGACCATCAAGGGTGCAGCAAACAAGGCATACACCCAGATGTTGGGCGACAGAAACGCGAAAATCGTGATGAGCACCCACGTGTTCCGCCGCAGTTTGAAAGTTTCAAGGCGGCCTGCGTCGGAAATCAGCCGCCCCGCCAGGATCCAGATTGGCAAAGTCAGGCTGAGAACAATGACGACCGCCTTGATGTTCTGGAACATAAGCCGCCCGAACGTTACGGACTGACGCCCAGGACTTTGCGGATGCGGCGTTTCGCGCCACGTGAATACCGAAGTATTGCCCTCGGCACCCAGTCCTCAAGATACTGATCTATCCGCAAGCTGATGGCTTCGCGCCGAACCGCCGCAGCGTCGCCAGGACGGGCAGCGTACATCGTCGATCGGTTCGGAACTTCGTTGTATATCTCGCGCGAAGCAGTGTAATAGTACAGAGCAATCGATCGCCTCATCACCCCCTTAGGATTATTTAGCTCATCCGGGTGGCCGTGATATGAATCTGCGTCGGTATTGAATATCACGCAGCGATTGAATGTCGGTGAAACACTCTTTACCATCATCTTCATGTCCCGCGACCAGAGTTCCAGTGATCCCTTGTATTCTTCAAACCACTCTTGGTTTAGATAGATAATGACATTGATTCTTCGACTAAGATGTAGATTATTATTTATTCTGAAATCTGCATGAATACCAAGCTTGCCGCCTCGGCCGGTTTCATGAAAACCGCCGCCAGCGAAATATGGATCGGGCACCAGGCCCTGAATCGTTGACAGGCCTTCGAGGAACTGCAGGAACGGCTGCGAATTGAAGAAGTCGAATGTGCGGCGGCAGTATTCATCGCAATCCGATGGAAGAATCTGGCGCTTGTGGTGGCCAGCGTATCCATACTCGAAATTCACGTCTGACTTCAGCGCCTCCGTTGGGAAATGATTGGCGAGGCCGACAATCAGTTCACTAGGAAGAAAGTTCTCTAGCACGATGTGCGGGAAGGGCTCAGCGAAACAGTAATCACCTGCCAAAGACTCGCCGATCTCGCGCGCCTGGGCCGGATCCAACTTAAGCCCTGCAGTCAGATCAATGGGAAGGATTGGGTCCACGCTCAGATGTCCTTGGGTTTCCTTGAGCGCCGACATTTGGCGAACAGGCAGGCGATTTTGGCGTCAGGCGCGTTGGCGGATAAAGAACGCCAGGATCAGATCAAGCGCAAAGAAGCTGACCAACGCCGCCAACATCAACACCATTCCCGCCGCCCCATGAAGAAACCCCTGCCCCGCTTCATCCCCCAGGTGATACGTCACCAGCACCAGGATGATCACGCGAATGATGTTGGCCGCGAATGCGATGGGCAGGATGGACAGCAGCATCACCGCGTTGTGCAGCTTGCTCTTGCGCGCCGTGATGTACATGAACAGCGTGCCCAGCGCCGACAGGCTGAACATGGAGTTCAGGCCCGAGCAGGCGTCTGCCACCAGCAGCTGGTATTGGCCGATGGTCATGGTCACGCCGGTGCGGGCAATGGGGTAGCCGGCGGTGTACAGAAGGCCTTCCACAATGACCGAGACCCATTGCTTCAGCGGGCCGGTGATGGCGTCTACCAAAATGCCGGGCAGCGGCACCATGAAGACGAGGTAGAACACGGCAAACCAGGCCACGCGCAGCGCGGGCAGGCCCTTGAGCAGCAGCAGGGCGCCTGCCACGACCAGGGGCTGCGAGCCCAGCTCGAAGATGGAGATGTTGAACGCGCGGCCCAGCACATACAGCAGCAGGCCGGCCAGGAACAGCGGCCAGCCCAGCGCGGGGGCGGGCACGGTGGGGCTGGCCAGCATGGGCTTGCGCAGTGTCCAGGCCAGCCACAGCAGCACGGCCAGTATCAGCGGGCCGTGGCCGTGTTCTTCGCTCTTCCAGATGCCGTTGGCGGCCCACCAGTACACGGGCACGTACATGGCGGCGTAGCCAGCAATGGCAATGAACCAGGGCGGCAGCGCCTTGTCGGTGGTGCCCCGCGGCGCGCCCAGCGCGTCAGAACTCATTGAGGATGACACTGGCCATGGTGTCGGGGCACCGGTGCAGTGTTTCCGCCAGGTCCTTCAGCAGGGCTACCTTGGCCGCGTGCTTGCGCGCCACCACCAGCGCGGCGCCGCAGCGGGCGGCCACCACCGCGGCGTCTTCGCCAAACTCGGCGGCCGAGGTGTCGAACACCACGTGGTCGAACTTCTTGGTGAACTCGTGCACCAGCAGGCCAAAGCCGGGCCGCTCTACAAGCTCCAGCGGGTTGGGCGGCGTAACGCCCACGGGCAGCAGGAACAGGCCGGCCACGCCGGGCACCTGGTTCACCACCCGGCGTTCGGCGCGGCCAGACAAGATGCCCGACAGCCCGGCCTCGTTGGGCATGTTGAAGACGGCGTGCAGGCGCGGGGCGCGCAGGTCGCCGTCTACCAGCAAGGTGCGGCCGCCCAGTTGTGCCAGGGTGATGGCCAGGTTGGCGGCCACAAAGGTCTTGCCGTCGCCGGTGCAGGGGCTCACCACTGCGAGCGCGCGGCGCGGGGCCGCCTGGTTGGGGCCGAACACGTTGACGAGCAACTGGCTGCGAACGGTTCTGAACACTTCGGCCTGGCGCGAGAAGGGTTCGTTGAGCGCCACCAGCTCGGGGCTGAGGCGGCGCTGCTCTTGCGTGGCAACGGGGTAGCTGAACTGCTCGGACAGGGCGTGAAGAACGTCTTCTTCAGTGGCGTAGCCCAGCGCCACGGCGGCCTGGCCAAAGCGGCCGCCGTGTTCGCGCTGGTGCGCGAGGATGCGTTCGATGCGTTCGTCGCTGAGCTTGCCGCCCTTGGCAATGATGTCGCCAATGGCCTTGCCCTGCGTCTTGCCGGCCAGGGTGGCGCTTTCAGGGCCGCGCAGGCGCTGCAACACCGACTCTCGAAAGCGCTCCATGCCTGCCTCAGGCGCCAAGGCGCGATGCACCGGGCAGTGCGGGGCGGCCCATCATGCGCTGCTGTGCCAGGCGTTCGCGCTTGGCACCCAGGGCCTTGGGCTTGGGCAGCGTGGCCAACAGCGTGAGCCCGCCCATGGCGGAAGACACGTCATCTTTGGTGCGCACCCGACGGTCCAGCATTTCGAGCGCCAGCGCGGCGGCAATGCCCAGCCCCAGGCCGCCCAGCAGCGCGCCGAGGGCGAGCTTCAGTGGCGATGGGGTTGAGGGTTCGATCGGCGGCGTGGCGGGGGTGAGCACGTTCACATTGCTCAGGGTGGCCTGGCTTTCGAGCGACGACTGGTTGAAGCGGGCCACCACGGCGTCGTACGCGCGCTGGGCGGTTTCGACGTCGCGCAACAGCACCGAGCTTTCATCGCGCTGGCCTTTGAGCGACAGCATCTTCAGGCGCTGGGCGTCGAGCGCGGCGCGCACTTCGCCCACGCGCTGGCGGTTGATGTTGGCTGACACGCCCACGCTGCTGGTGGCACGGCGGGTTTCAACGTCGATCTTGCTGCGCAGGCTGGCGATGTTGGCCTTGGCCTCCACCACTTGCGGGTGGTTGTCGCCCAGGCGCGAGCTCATTTCCTGCAGCTTGGCTTCATTGCGCAGCATCTCGGCGGTCAGGCCCGACACGAGGCTGTTGTTCATCACTTCCTGCATGCGGTCGGCCGAGCCGCTTTGTGCGGCGGCCTGGCGGCTGCCCGACTCCGACGACACGGCCTGCAGGCCCACCAGTTGAGATGACAGTTCAGCCAGGCGCGCGTTCTCGATGTCGAGCCGCTCGTCGGTGGCGACGATGCCCTTGTCTTTCTGGTAGCTGCTGAGCTTGGCCTGCGCGGCCTCGAGCCGTTCGCGCGCTTCTTTGGCGCGGCTGTCGAAGAAGTTGCTGTACTGCTTGGCCGGGTCGACGCGCAGCTCGAGGTTGGTTTCAAGGTAGGCCTGCACGAAGGCATTGGCCAGCGCCGAAGCAAACTGCGGGTCGGGTGCCTGGTAGCTGAGCGTGAGCACGCTGGACTGCGGCGACGGCACCACGCTCATTCGCTTTTGAAAGGTCTCGGCCAGCCAGGTGTTGATGCTGGCGGTGCCGCCGGTGGCATCCATCCACTGTTGGCGCACTTGCGGGTTGTTGGCCAGGTTCAGGTTGCGCACCACGCGGTTGGCCACGCGGTCGCTCTTGATCACGTCGACCGGCGTGGCCATGAACAGCGGCGAGGCCATGCCGCCGTACATCATGGCGGACACGGGGTCGGGCTTGGTGTCTACCACCATGGCGGTGTTGGCGGTGTACATCTTGGGCCGGTTCATCATCACCGCCGCCGTGCCGGCCAGGGTGAGTATGAGCACCAGCAGCGCCACCCACCAGCGGGCGCGCAGTATGGCAAGGGCCTGGCCGAGGTTCATGGCGGCATGGGCCTAGAAAAGGCTCTCGCGCACGTACACCACATCGCCGTCGCGAAGCGCGTCGTCCATGGCGGGCTGGATGATGTGGGTTTTGCCGTCGCCGCCCTTGCGGTGTACGCGCAGGCCTTTTTCGGTGCCGCGGAGGGTGAGCCCGCCGCCGGTGGCCAGGGCCTGCATCAAGGTCATGCCGCGTTCCAGGCGAATGGTGCCGGGGCGTTGCACCTCTCCGTAGATGAAGATCTGCGGGGCGCGGTCGACATAGAGCACGTCGCCGTTCTGCACGAAGACGTCGTCTTCACGGCGGTCGCCGCGGAACAGGCTGGGAAGGTCGACCTCTTTGCGAAAGGTCTGGCCGTTGCGGGTGCCCACCAGGGTCAGCGTGTCGGCACCGGCCGGGCCAATGCCGCCGGCAGTGGCCAGCAGGTCAGACAGGCGCATGTCGGCCACCTCGAGCGGAAAGCGCCCAGGCTTGTTCACCTGCCCCAGCACCGACACCTGGTTGCCCCGCACCTGCGTGACCTGGATGCTGACCTGCGGCTGCTTGAGGAAGTTGCCGCGCAGCAGGCCGTCGGCAATCTGCTTCTCGGCCTGGGGCACGGTCAGGCCGCCGAGTTTCACGGCGCCGAGCAGCGGGTAGCTGATGCTGCCTGCTTCGCCGATGCGGGTTTCGAGCGTGAGGTCGGGGCTTTGGTAGACGTTGATTCGCACCACGTCTCCGGCACCCAGGCGATATTCGTTGGCGGCAGTCACGGCAGCGGCAGTGGCCGCCGGCGCGGCCGTTTGCGCCCAAACGCTGGGGCCGGCTGCCGTGGACAGGGCGATGGCCAGCAGGGCAAGCGTACGGGAGCCGACGAACTGCAGGGCGTGCAGGGAGCGGCGGGTCGTGGTCATTTTTTCAGGCCCATGCCTTTGCTGATGGCGTCGGCGTCGAGCCCGCCACTGGCAGTGGCAGCCGGCGGCGCCGGAGCAGCGGCCGCGACGGCAGGCGCGCCGTCGGCGAACTTGCCCACGTACTGGATCTTGGCAGCGGAGCGCATGGCCTTCAGGTTGCTTTCGACGATCTTGCGCTTGGCGTCGTTGAGCAGGAACTGTTCTATGGCGGGGCGGGCGCGCGCTTCGTCCACCGGCTCGGCCCTGGAGCCGGTCAACACCACCACCTGGGCACCGTTGGCAGACGGCACCAACATGGTCTGGCCGTCTTTCATCTTGGCAAACGTGTCGAGCATGTTCAGCGGCAGCTGCTCGGCTGGGCGCACGGCCTGGTTGCCGGCAAAGTTGAAGTTGCTCGCCTTCAGAAAGTCGATGAAGTCGTTCACGGTCTTGGCCGCAACGAGCTTGGCGCGCAGGCCTTCGACTTGTTCGGGCTTGGCCTCGATGGCGATTTCTTGAATGTTGTAGATGCGCCGCTCTTTGAAGAGTGCGGGCTTGTCGGCGTAGTACTTTGCGATCTCTTCGGGCGCGGGCTTGGGCGCGGCTTCGCCGGTTTTCTCGAGGTAAGCGCGGGCGATGATCTCGCGCCGCGCGGCCTCGAGCTGCTGAACCACTCGGGGTTCCCGATCGAGCTTGAGGTCTTGCGCTTTTTGCAGCGCCAGTTCCTGGTCGACCAGGCGCTCGAGCACCTGCTTGCCCGCGGCGTCGGCCTGCTCGGGCTTGAGGCCGCGCTGCTGCTGCAGCACGAAGTTGATCTGGTGAACCGAGATCTCTTCCTTGTTGACCTTGGCCGCAATCTGGCTGGCGGGCTTGTCTTTCTTGTCGCCGCAGGCAGCCAGCGACAAGGTGAGCGTTGTCACCGCGATGGCGACAGCTGCAGCTCGGAAAGATAGGGTCATGCGAAGAACTCTCGGGTCATCAAAACAAGAATGAGTTTACGGTTAAACCTCTACGCAACCTGTAGGACGGCAACGGGTCTTGGGCAAACTTGAGGGTGCGTATCGTGAACAAGTTGGGCAGTGTTTGGCGCCTTCGTACGTCATGAATCGCCACCGATGCTGCTGCGCCCGCCAATGAGAAACCCCGCCGAAGCGGGGTCGAGGTTGAGGCGGGGCCTGCAACCGCAGAGTCAACCCTGGTTAGGCCGGCGCCGACGCGCCACGTAGCCAATGACACCCAAGCCGGCGAGCATGAGTGCGTAGGTTTCGGGTTCGGGGATGGCAGCGGTCAGCGTGACGTTGTCCAGCGTCGGGCCCTGCACGCCAGCACCACCGGCGAAGGAAACGGAAAACGGCGTGTTGGTCGTCGGAGTCCAAGTCATCAACCCGGACGTGATCCCCGCCGGCGCAGCAAATGTTTGAGCCAGGCCGCCCAGCACCACGTCGAGAGGGGTCCCGCTGCCGTTCTTGAAATAGTCCCAAGTCAGCGTGTAGGTCCAGCCAGCCATCGCGATGAAGCTTTGCGAAAGTGAACCGGGGCCGGGACTGCCCGCAAGGTCGACGCTGACGTTGTTGATGGCGCCGTAGTTGTTCTGAATCAGGTCGACCGAATTACCGCCGACAGTCCACGCGCCCAGCGAGCCGGCATTCACCTGGGTGTATCCGGTGTTGGCGACCAGTGGGTCGAAGCTCTCGAAGTCTTCGGCAATGAGCACCACCGCGTTCGCACTGCCACAGGCAAGCGCCGCAGCCAAGAAACCCAGTCGAGCTGTGTTTGTAACTTTCATACTTCTCTCTCCCGTAAGTAAGGCTTTTCAAACCCCCCAACGGGGCCCGATTGATCCTTTGCGACTAGGGTAGACCCTCCCCCTAATTAGGGATACCCCGCGAACCGGGGATTCGCTGGCACAAGTTCACGCTGGCTTACAACGGACTCCCGTTCTTGCACCTGCCGTGAGGTTTTCCCGCGCGCCCCCCGGAACGCGGGGTGCCCTTGGGGTTTTCCCATCCCCACACTCTAGGGATAACGGGAATGACCTGGCCCATCGGGCACAGCGCACCTGGGAGGAATGTGATGAGAACGAGATTGTTCGTCGCCCTTGCGGGCTTGATGGCCGCCACTTCAGCGCACGCTGTGCCGGTGTCTGCCGGCGGGGGCTTTGTTTATGAGTTCCTCGACTTCTCGGGCAGCAGCGGCAGCGTGCTGCATCCGACGAACAGTTGCCTCGGGCCCGGTGCCGACCACCGCTGCGCCTCGATGACGTTCGACGCCGGGGTGGGCGGCACGTTGACGGCCACCGCAGCGACCGCAGGCAGCGCCAGCGTGGTCTACCAGGACCTTCCGCAAGCCGACCGCGGCCTTGGCGTGGTGCCTGGCCCGAGCTCCACCAGCAACACCTGGATCAGCGGCACCGAAGTGATGAAGCTCAGCTTTTCGAACGCCGTTAACCTGGTCGGCTATCACATGTACCAGTCGGGCGACGCGCCGGGCTCGGACCACTTCAAGGTGAGTTCCGACGAGGGGCAGAGCTGGGAAACGCGCAGCTTCGCCAGCGTGGTGTTCACCCAGTGGCACAGCAATGAATGGCTGACCAACACCCACTCGCTCTGGTTCAAGGCCGAGGACAACGAGAAGTTCTACGTCGGTGCCGTGAAGATCACCAGCGCTGTTCCCGAGCCGCAGACCTATGCGTTGATGCTGGCCGGGTTGGGGCTGGTCGGGTTCGCGGCGCGGCGCCGCCGCAACCGGGGCTGACGACGTTCTTTGGGCAGGGTGCAGGGGCCCGCCCGAGCCACGCTCAGGCGGGCCTCAGCATTTGATGCCCACGTGCAGCGCCACCACCCCCGCGCTCAGGTTGTGCACGTCCACGTGGCCGAAGCCGGCGTCCTTCATCATGGCCTTCAGTTCGGCCTGCCCGGGGTGCATGCGGATGGATTCGGCCAGGTAGCGGTAGCTCTCGCCATCGCCCGCCACCAGTTGGCCGATGCGCGGCAGCACGTTGAACGAATACCAGTCGTAGGCCTTGCTCAGCGGCGCGGCGACCTTCGAGAACTCGAGCACCAGCAGCCGGCCGCCGGGTTTGAGCACCCGGTTCATTTCGACCAGCGCCTTGTCTTTGTGGGTCATGTTGCGCAGGCCGAAGGCCACGCTGACGAGGTTGAAGCGGTCGGCCGCGAAAGGCAGCGCTTCGGCGTCGCACAGCAAGGTGGGCAGCACCAGACCTTCGTCGAGCAGGCGGTCGCGGCCCTGGCGCAGCATGGCTTCGTTGATGTCTGTGTGCAGCACCAGTCCCTTGGGGCCGACCTTGCGCGCGAAGGCACGCGCCAGGTCGCCGGTGCCGCCGGCGATGTCGAGCACCTGGTCGCCGTCGCGCAGGTTGGCCGCTGCCACCGTGTAGGCCTTCCAGGCGCGGTGCAGGCCCATCGACATCAGGTCGTTCATCACGTCGTAGTTGGACGCGACCGAGTCGAATACGCCGCGCACGCGGCCGGCCTTCTGGCCTTCGTCGACGGTCTTGAAGCCGAAATGGGTGTCGGTCATGGGGTGGCGGCAGCGAAGCTGGGTGGGTCGGAATCAGCGAAGTCAGGATACGCCTTGTTCATCGCAATGGCGCCCTGGCGGAAGCGGCTGACCCAACCACGGCCGCGCGTCATCAGGTCGGCCACCGCCTGGTCGAGCGGCTCGCGGCGGTGGTCACGCAGCCAGGCAAGCAGGTGGGCTGCCTGGACCAGGTCTTTGTTGGCCTTGGCCCGGAATGCGCCCGCCCTTTCGCCGAAGACGATGAGCTTGTGCAGCGCAAACCGTTCCGGGCTGGGCACGTTCACCAGCACGGCGCCTTCGGTGCAGAACACCACGGCCTGCTCGGGACGCTCGAGCGAGAACTCCATGAACGGCAGCGGTTGCAAGGTGACCTGCAATTGCGGGTGCACGTAGGGCGTGTCTCCGCCACGGTGCAGCGGCGCCAGGAAGTCAAGACGGAAGTCGGGCTCGGCGGGAATGAGGTAGCTGCCGCCGGTGTTGCCGTTGAGGCCCGACACCGGAAGGAAGCCCATGTTCAGCGACGCGATGGCGTCGTGGGTCTGAACTTCGACGTTGTTCGGCAGAGCGAGGGCGAGCGACTTGCCGGCATGGGCAAAGTCGATGTCCTGGGTTCGATCCTGGTCGCCCCAGCGCACGCCCAGCATGTTGGCGAATGCAAGAAATGCGTGCGTGCCGATCAGCAGGCCGCCGGCATGGAAGAAGCCGTAGTCGGCCAGGCGGCGGATCACGCGGTAGTGGCGCCCCAGCACCGGTGTGCCGCCGAGCGCCAACGCCGATCGGGCCAGTGGCCCCAGCGCTTCGGCGGCGCTCTGGCCACCTTTGCGCTCCATCAGGCGCTGCACGGCGTCGGTGTCCGGGCCGACGTAGAGCTGCCGCAGTTTGCCGGAGGGCTCGGTGTACTGGAAGTACCAGTAGCGGCGGCCCTTCACGGTCTTGGCGTTGAACGAGCCCGACAGGTCTGCCACTGAACGCGCCAACTCGGCGCTCAGCGCGGCATCGAGCAACTGGGCGTAGGCGGTCTGGGCGGAGAGGGACAGGTCGGAATAGTGCGGGGGCACAGCGGTCGTTATACTAGTTTTACGGCGCGACTAGTATAACCACAGCGCACCGCACGCCGGTCAGTGATGATGGCTACCACACGCCGACCCGCCGCCGGCCTCCGGCATCGGCGCGTCGCGGCTCATGCCGGCGGCTTGCAGGCGGCCTTCGTACTGTTGCCACAGCTCGGCCTGCTGGGAGCCCAGGAAGTACAGGTAGTCCCACGAGAAAATGCCGGTGTTGTGGCCGTCGGAGAAATGCGGCTGCACAGCGTAGTTGCCCACCGCTTCGAGCGCAGTGAGTTCGACCTCGCGTTTGCCGGTCTGCAGCACTTCTTGTCCGGGGCCGTGGCCCTGCACTTCGGCGCTGGGTGAATACACGCGCATCAGCTCGAAGGGAATACGAAACTGAGCGCCATCGGCAAAACCCACCTCCAGCACACGCGACTGCTGGTGCGCGGTGATGGCGGTGGGTTGCGGGGTCTGGGCAGTGAGGCCGGCCATGGTGGGTGCACTCTGGAAGTGGATCTCACGCAGTGTAGCGGCGCGCCGCGGCCGGCCGTGACACTGTGGCCCGGCGGCCTTGACACGGCCGGCTCTGTGCGAGCCGGCCGGCCCTGCGCCGGCTACTGCTTCAGGCCGTCCATGCGGATCACCTCGAAGTTGGAGCCCTTCACGCTGCCCAGCTGTGAGTTCAGCACGCTGTTGTTCCAGCGCTCGTCGGGGGCTCCGCTGACGAACCAGATGCTGCCGTTGTCGGCCACAAACATGCCGTAGGTCTTCATGGCCTGCAGGATCGCCTTGACCTCGGTGCTGAAGCTGGACGGGATCACGTAGCTCGCCTTCAGCCGCACGCGCATGCCCATCGGCGGCAGGTTGACCGACGTGTTGCTCGACGCAAAGTGCGTGGCCGGCGGCACGTAGGCGCGCCGGCTCGCCTGCACAGTGAAGCGCAGCGCGTGGCGGATCGCGCCCGACGCAGCCTCGTCGTAGCGCACCAGGCCGGGGAAGATCGGCAGGCCTGCCGCGTCGGCGCTGGTCCAGCCGGGTTGGCCGCCAGGGCGCACGGTGTTCGAGTCGAGGTGGAACACGGCACCCGAGTCGGCATTCCAGCGGTTGCCGGACTGCGCGTAGGCCACGTAAAGCTCGTAGAGGCGGTTGCTGTCGCGGTTGATCACGATCACATGGCGGTCGCCGGTGCCACTCAGGCCCCCCTCCACCGGTGCGGTGGACGGGATCGGGTACGGGCCCGGTTCGCTCTCGTTTCCGTAGGCGGTGAAGTTGATCGTCGCCGGTGGCGTGCTGTTGTCAACGACCATGTAAGGGATGCCGATCGGCCCACCGTTCCACTGCCCCGAACCGAAGTCGCCGCGCAGGCCGGTTTCGGCGCCGATGCTCGCGATCAGGTTGGCCGAGTTGGGGTCAACCGGCGCGGTAGAGATGTCGGTGTTCCACGGGTTGCTGGACGGGAACGGGATCGCACCATTCAAGCTCGCGCCGATGCCCAGGCTGGCGCCGGCCATCGAGCCGTACTTGACACCCGGTGCAGGTGCAGGTGCAGGTGCAGGTGCAGGTGCAGGTGCAGGTGCAGGTGCCGGTGCCGGTGCCGGTGCCGGTGCCGGTGCCGGTGCCGGTGCCGGTGCCGGTGCCGGTGCCGGTGCAGGAGCGGGGGCTGGTGCCGGTGCAGGAGCCGGTGCTGCCGAAGCCACCTGGCAGGTCTTGTCAATGCCCGGGGCAGGGTCGCTGCCGAAGAACCCGTTCGTGCACTGGCCGCGCCAGCTGACTGACCGCTGCACCCAGCGGGTGTCGGCGCCATAACGGACCGTCTTCGTGCCACTGAACGAGAACGATTGGTACTCGTTGGCGATCTTCGTCCACGTCGTCGCGGCCACGGTAACCGCGGCGATCTGGCGCATCGTGTCGGCCGACTCTGCCGTTGTCGCGCCATCGTCCGGAGCGGCCTCGCTTCCGGCGCCTCCGCAACCCACCAGCGTGAGAACGGCAACCAGTTCGGCAACGGCCCATGCCGCGGGCTTGAGTGCAAGCTTCATTTATGGAGTTCCTTGTGTCAGTCCGCTGCAGAACCGCACCCTGGGGGCGCAGCTTTGCGGACAAGCGCCAGCGCAGAACGCCGACCAACCGTCAACATCGCCACGCTGCTGGGCAGAGCCGCAGTCGCGTGGCGCCGGTACTGGCGACAAACCAGGATGTGAAGGTTCGTCGCCGGCTCAGTCTCTCGTCGAAAGACCTGTGCAAGGTATAGGCGCACAGTTCACGAAGACCGAAACGGAATGTAGAAGGCGCAAGCACTCGCCGCAGTGGGCGAATGGCTCACAGCGGTGTAGGACACCGCCGCACCGGGCGTGCGGCGGCGTATCAAGGCGTATCACGGGAATCCGATGCGCACGATGCCGTTACGTGTCAACACATACAGAGCGCCGTCAAGGCCGGCCTGCAGCCCCACGGGCGCGCCCGTCAGGCTCGCAAAGGCGGAGGCAGCGTGGTTGTTGGCCAGGTCGAGCCGGCCGACGTAACGGCTCACGTAGTCGGCAAAGTAGTAGCTGTTGCGGTACGCGGCCGGGAAGGCGCCGGTACCCGGGTAGAACGCGCCGCCGGTGATGGCAAAGCCGGTGAAGAAGCCGCCGGGGCCGGAGCCCGCCGGGCTGGTGGCGCTGTGCCGGTAGGCGAACAGCGGCGCCGTGACGCCGGCGGTGATGTTGGCCGGCCCCTCGGAGGCAGGCCAGCCGTAGTTGGCGCCAGGGGCGCCGAGGTTGACTTCTTCCCACACGTCTTGCCCGACGTCGTTGATGTACATGCGGCCTGTGCCGGGCTGCACCGCGAACGTGAACGGGTTGCGCAGGCCACTGGCCCAGATGGCGCGTGCCAGGCCGGTGCGGCTGGCGTAGAACGGGTTGTCGACGGGAATGCTGCCGTCGTCGTTGAAGCGCAGCATCTTGCCCAGCGGCGTGGCCGGGTTCTGCGAGTTGGCGGCGTTGGCGTTTTCGCCGACCGCAACGTACAGCTTGCCGTCGATGCCGAAGTTCATGGCGCCGCCGTTGTGGTTGGTGGCGCTCGACAGTGCCGGCAGGTCGGCGATGAGCAGTTCGCTGCCTGCTGCCACCACGTCGGGGTTGGCGGCGTCGGCGGTGAAGCGGCTGATGCGGTTGTGCGTACCGTTCTCGGCCGTCGTGCGGTAGACGTACACGTAGCGATTGCTCGCGAAGGCGGGGTGCAGCGCCACACCGATCAGCCCGCGTTCACCGGCCGGGTCGACCGTGAGCGTCATGAACGGCGTGCCCAGCAGCACCCCGTTCTTGACGATGCGCAGCGCGCCGCCTTGCTGGGCCACGAACAGGCGGCCGTCGGGCGCCTGCGTGAACGCGGTGGCGCTGGACAAGCCGGTGATCCACGATTCGTTGCGCGAGAAGCCGGCCGGCTGCGTGCGGCTGCCGCCGAAGCTGACGGTGGCGCTGGCCCACGGCGAGGCATTGCCGGCCGCGTCGCGCGCACGGACGCGCACGATGTGCTGGCCCGAGGTGTAGGCGGTGGTGTCCAGAGTTACCGTGTGCGGCGAGCCGCTGCCGGTGGCGCCGACTTGTGTGCCGTCGACCTGGAACTCGAGCGCGGTGACGGCAAGGTTGTCGGTGGCCGT
The DNA here is from genome assembly GCA_031382215.1 of Methylibium sp. Lineage (GTDB taxonomy): Bacteria > Pseudomonadota > Gammaproteobacteria > Burkholderiales > Burkholderiaceae_C > LGRD01. The sequence continues at coordinate 9,691 of JANMYQ010000360.1, read as the reverse complement.
GGCGCTCAGCGTGATCGCGCCGTTCAAGCCGGCCGCCAGGTTGGCCGGCGCGACCAGCGTGGCCACCGGGGCCTGCGCATCGGTGCCGGTCGGCGCGCTGACGGTGACGGTGATCGCGGCGCTGGTGGTGGCCAGGCCGAAGTTGTCGGTGGCGCGGGCGGTGAGTGAGCGCGGGCCGGTGAGGGTGGGCGACCAGGCGACGCTGTAAGGCGCCGTGGGGGCCGTCGCGCCTATCTTGACGCCGTTCTCGAAGAACTCGACGCCGGTGATCCGGTCGTCGTTGTCGGTTGCCGTGGCGGTGAGCGTGATGGCCACGCCGGTCGTGGCACTGCTGCCGTTGGCCGGGTTCGTCAACGCCACCGCCGGCGGGTTGTTGATCACCGGCCCGACGTCGCTGAAGCTCGCGGTGTAGGTGGTGTTGGCGGCTGGCGTCGAAACGGTGTGCGTGGCCGCACCACCATCGCTCCAGCCGCTGAACTGGTAACGCCGGCCGTTGAAGTTCTGGTCCACCGCAGCCAGGTCGCGCTCGATGCCGACCACGCCGGTGAAGGTGTTCGGTGCAGTGACGGGCTGGCCGTCGAGCGTAAACGCCAGGCCGGCCGGCACGGTGGCCAACGTGACCTGCGCCTTTTGCGGCTGGATGTCGCGCGTGACCACGTTGGTGGCGCCGGCGCTGTCGGTGGCGCGCAGATAGAAGCGGTACCAGATGTTGGCCGAGGTTTCGCCGCGCACGGGAATGGTGACGCTGCCACTGGCGCCGACGGTCTCGGGCTGCAGCGGGTGGCCATGCACGTCGTGGCGCAACTCGGCCCACCACGTGAGGCGGGTGGCGGCGAGGCTGCCGTCTTCGGCATCGGTGCCGCTGCCGGCAAAGGAGATCGTGTCACCTGCCTTGAAGGTGGCGGTGGCGGCCGGGCCGGTGATGGTTGCCACCGGCGCGACGTTCGGCGCCGCAACCGTGGACGCGACCTGGCAGGTCTTCAACACGCCCGGCGCGGGGTTGGAGCCGAAGAAGGAGTTGGTGCAATAGCCCCTGTCGGTGACATTGCGCTGCACCCAGCGCGTGTCGATGCCGAAGCGCACGAGCTTCGTGCCGACCACCGTGAACGCCTGCGGATGATTGGCAATGTGCGTCCAGACCGTCGTCGACGCTGGCGGTGGTGCTGGCGGCGTACCGTTCACCTGAAGCTGACAAGTCTTGAGCACGCCCACGGCGGGGTTGAAGCCGAAGTACGAGTTGGTACACCAGCCGCTGCCGGTCACGACCTTCTCGACCCAGCGGGTGTCGACGCCGAAGCGCACGAGTTGCGTGCCGGTGACGCTGAACGCATCGGGGTGGTTGGCAAGATGCACCCAGCTCGGTTCGGCCAGTGCAGCGGCGGCTTCGACCTGGCGCACTTCGTCGGCTTCTTCGGGAACCGGTGGAGCCGATGCCGGCTCGTTTTGATTGCCGCCTCCGCAGCCGAGCAATGCCAGAGCAATGAGCAAACCAGCCACGACCTGCGTCGCGGGTTTCAGAGCGAACTTCATGTCAACGACCCTTCAGACGTTCCCGCGCACGGTCGTTGCCGAAGGCGGGCGGAAGGATCGCTGGCGGCACGGCCTCGTGTCGCGCACCGCACAAACCGGGGTTCGGTTTGTGCGGTAGAGGACTGAAGCTGAGCGCGAATCTAGAAGGGCGCGACCGCCGCAGCGGTCAGCGCGCGGCGCGTCCTGACGTAGGACGCGACCGCGCGAACGGATTCAAGCGTGCGGATCAGTCGTAGAGCACGGCCGCGATCTTGCCGTCGCCCAGGTTGCTCTTGTCGTACCAGTAAAAGCCGGTGTCGATGATCTTGGGCAGCGTCTCGCCCTTGAGCGCCTTCACCGCCGCCTCGACCGTCTTGTAGCCGATGCCCACCGGGTTCTGCGTGATCGCGCCGGCCATCTCGCCGCTGGCGATGGCGGCCTTCTGCTGCTTGCCCGAGTCGTAGCCGATGATGACGATCTTGCGCTTCATCTCCTTGGCGCCGTTCAGCACGCCGATGGCCGAACCTTCGTTGGCACCGAACATGCCCTTCAGGTTCGGGTTGGCCTGCAGGATGGACTTGGTGATCTCGGTCGACTTGAGCTGGTCGCCGCCGCCGTACTGAACGCTCACGACCTTGATGTTCGGGTAGGCAGACTTCATGCGGTTCAAGAAGCCGTCGCGCCGGTCGATGCCGGTGCGGCTGGTCTGGTCGTGCACGACCACGGCCACGTCACCGGCCTTGCCGATCAGCTCGGCCATCTTGTCGGCGGCGAGTGCGGCGGCGGCCAGGTTGTCGGTGGTGGCGGTGGTGACGGGCACGTCGCTGTCAACGCCCGAGTCGAACGCCACCACCGGGATCTTGGCGGCCTGGGCCTTCTTCAGCAGCGGGATCGCGGCCTTGCTGTCGAGCGCGGCAAAGCCGATCGCCGCGGGCTTCTTGGCCAGCGCGGCCGAGAGCATGTCGATCTGCTTGTCGACCATGGCTTCGGTCTCGGGGCCTTCGAAGGTGACCTTGACCTTCAGGTCTTTGCCGGCCTGCTCGGCGCCCTGCTTCACGGCCTGCCAGAACTGGTGCTGGAAGCCCTTGGACACGAGCGGGATGTAGATCTCTTGCGCAACGCTGGTGCCGGCCAGCGCAAAGGCGGCCGTCAGGCCCAGGGCGATGTGAAGTGCGGTTCTTTTGAGCATGGAATGTCTCCTCGATGGATGGTTGAAATGTTGCGGTTGCGGGTCGGGTCTATCGATGCATGGGCCTCCTCGGGCAGTTCGCCTGGTCACTTGCGCCGGCGCAGGATGTCGGCGTAGACGGCGAGGATGATGATCACCCCCGTCACCACGGTCTGCCATTCCTGCGCCACCGACATGATGCGCAGCCCGTTGGTCAGCACGCTCATGATGAACGCGCCGATGATCGTGCCGAGAATCGTGCCGGTGCCGCCCGACAGCGACGTGCCGCCGATCACCACCGCCGCGATCGCATCGAGCTCGTAACCCTGGCCCAGCGCGGGCTGGGCCGAATTCAAGCGTGAGGCGATGAGCAGACCGGCAATGCCGCAGATGGCGCCGTTGAGCGAGTAGACAACGATCTTCCAGAAGTCGACGTTGACACCCGACAGCCGCACCGCCTCTTCGTTGCTGCCGAGCGCAAAGGTGTAGCGGCCGAGCACGGTCTTGTTCAAGATGAGGCTCGCCACCACGGCGACGATGAACAGGATCAGCACCGCGTTCGGAATCGGCAGCGCAGGGAAGAAGTACCCGATCAGCGACTCCTGCGAAATCATCGGGAACTCGGGCGTGTCGTTGAAGTAGATCGGCTTGGTGCCCGAGATCACCAGCGACAGGCCCTTGAGCAACATCATCATGCCCAAGGTGGCGATGAAGGGCGGGATCTTCAGCTTGGCGATCAGCACGCCCGACGTGAAGCCGCACAGCGCGCCGAAGAAGATGGCGGCGAAGATGCCCATGTAGATCGGCAGGCCCCAGTAGGTCAGGAACACGCCGGCCATCACCGAGCAGAACGTCATCAGCGTGCCGACCGACAGGTCGATGCCCGAGGTGATGATGACGAAGGTGCAGGCAATCGCCAGCACGCCGTTCACCGCAGTGGCCTGCAGGATGGCGACCATGTTGTCCATCTGCAGGAAGTTGGGCGACGCAGCGGTGAAGAACGCCATCAGCACCAGCAGGCTGGCGAATGCCAGGAACTTCTGCCGCGCGGCGGGGTTGAACAGGCGTTGCTTGAGCGTGGCGAGCATGGCGGTCCTTGTTCTTCTTTGAAGTGGCGAGTCAGGCGGTCGTCATCGATTCGCGCTGCGTGGCCAATTGCATGATGCTTTCCTGCGTGGCCTCGGCGGCCTGCAGTTCGCCGGTGATGCGCCCCTCGCACATCACCAGGATGCGGTGGCTCATGCGCAGCACCTCGGGCAGCTCCGACGAGATCATCACGATCGCCTTGCCCTGCTCGGCCAGGCTGTGCAGCAACTTGTAGATCTCGCTCTTGGCGCCCACGTCGATGCCGCGCGTGGGTTCGTCGAAGAACAGGATGTCGCAGTCGCGCAGCAGCCATTTGGCGATCACGATCTTCTGCTGGTTGCCGCCCGACAGCAGCCGCACCTGCTGTTCGACCGACGGCGTCTTGATGGCCAGGCGCTTCACGTAGTCGGTGGCGGTCGCGTGAATGCCGCGCTGGTCGAGCCACATGCGCGCGGCGGCGAAGCGCGGCAGGGTGGCGAGCACGACGTTGGTCTCCACATCGAGGCCGGTGGCCAGGCCGAACTGCTTGCGGTCTTCCGACAAGTAGCCGATGCCGTGGGCCACCGCGTGTTGCGGCGAGCGGATGGTGGCGGCCTTGCCGTGCACACGAATCTCGCCCGCGTCGATAGTGTCGGCGCCGAAGATCGCGCGCGCCACCTCGGTGCGGCCGGCGCCCATCAACCCGGCGAGGCCCAGGATCTCGCCGCGCCGCAGCTGAAAGCTCACGTTGCGGATGGCCGCGCCGCGCGTCAGGCCGCGCACCTCCAGCACCACCTCGTTGCGCGAGGTGTCGGGAAATTGCTGCTGCGCGTTGGTGAGCTGGCGGCCCACCATCATCGTGATGATGCTGTCCACCGGTGTGGTTGCGGTGGGCACAGTGGCGATCGTCTGGCCGTCGCGCATGACCGTCACGCGGTCGGAGATCTGCTTCAACTCGTCCATCTTGTGCGAGATGTAGACGATGCCGACGCCCTGCTCCTTCAACTGCCGGATGATGCGAAACAGCTCGGCGATCTCGGCGTTGTTGAGTGCGGCGGTGGGCTCGTCCATGATCAGCACGCGCGAGTCGAACGACAGCGCTTTGGCGATCTCGACCATCTGCTGGCGCGCCACCGTGAGCTCGCCGACCGGCGTTTGCGGGTCGAGCGCCAGATGCATGCGCTTGAAGATGGCGGCGGCCTTGGCGTTCTGCGCCGCTTCGTCGAGGAAGATGCCGAAGCGCCCACGCGACTCACGCCCGATGAAGATGTTCTGAGCCGCGCTCAGGTGGTTCATCAGGTTCAGTTCCTGATGGATGATGCCGATGCCCAAGGCCTGCGCCGCGCGCGGGCTGGCGATCTCGACGGCTTGACCGTCAACGAGCACCTCGCCGGCATCGCGCTGGTACACACCGGCCAGCACCTTCATCAGGGTCGACTTGCCAGCGCCGTTTTCGCCCATCAGCGCATGCACCTCACCGGGCAGCAATTCGAAGTGCACAGACGCTAACGCCTGCACGCCGAAGAACGCCTTGCTGAGGCCGCGAATCTCGACGATGGGCTTCATGGCGCAGGCAAGTGGCGCGGTTTCAATTCGTCGGATTTCATGGTCGGCGCATCATGCCCACGCGGCTGCGGCTTTCGAAGCCGCTGGCAGGCAAATCCTGCTGGGATTTACCCTCGTTGCGCGTGGTGTATCGGCTTCACCCCACTTCACCCCGTTCCTCGCGCTGCCCCGTAGAAGGAGTGTTGCCACCACTTTTGCGAGGACTTCATGACGCTCCCTTCCACCCACCCTTCCAGCTTCACCGAGCGCCGCACCGGTGCCTTCTGGCCCTCGTTGTTGTTGGCAGCTGGCGCGTTGCTGCTGGCCGGCCCGGCCCGCGCCGTCGGCACCACGGTCAATGTGGAGGTCGTCGAACGCGACAGCGGTGCGACCTTGCCGGTCTACCCGCACCAGGGCGCGCAGTACGTGGCGGGGCGGCCGGGGGCGCGTTACGCCATCCGCGTGAGCAACCGCAGCGGCGCGCGCGTGCTGGCGGTGATGTCGATAGACGGCGTCAACATCGTCAGCGGCCAGACCGCGGCGTGGAGCCAGGGCGGCTACGTGCTGGGGCCGTGGCAAACGCATGAGATCACCGGCTGGCGCAAGAGCCCACAGGAAGTGGCGGCGTTCGAGTTCACCGCGCTGCCCGATTCGTACGCGGCCCGCACCGGGCGGCCCGACGACGTGGGCGTGATCGGCGTGGCGGTGTTCACCGAGCGACCGGCCTATGTGCGGCCGGCGCCGGAGCGGAGTTGGGATGAACAGCGCGGGCGCCTCAACGGGGGGGCCGGTTTGAACTCGGCGCGGGCCGAGAAGGCCGCACCGGCCGCCGCCGCAGCGCCACCCTCGCCGAGCCAGGACGCGGCCGGCGCATCGGCCCGAAGCTCGGCGCAGGAAGCCGAGTCCAAGCTCGGCACCGGCCACGGCGCACGCGAGGCGTCGTACAGCAGCAGCACTAGCTTCGTTCGCAGCAGCAGCCGGCCGGTCGAACTGATCAGCATTCGCTACGACCGCCACGAGAACCTGGCGCGCGCCGGCATCATCGGCGCAGAGTGGCCGGCCTGGCCGGCACCGCCGCGGCCGTTCCCGCGCTCGGGCTCACGGGGCTTTGTGCCAGACCCGCCGGCCTGGTAAGACCTGGCAAGGGACAGCCGAATCAGTCTTCGTCGAAGCCGCCCCAAAAAAGGTTATACTCATGGGCTTCTGGCAGGCCAGAACCGACCGCACCATTGGGCGGAACTTCGGGAACCCGTCACCCAGCGCCTCAGAGACCGTCGCAGCTCCCGCAGTTCATTACAGGGGGCGCGTCCGGAAGACCGAAGCCCGCTCCCAGTCCATGACCTGGTTGCGGGCTTTTCTTGTTATACCGGCCTACGGGCCCCACATGCGACTGACACGGGCGTCGCCTCACCCCTTCAGGAACCGCATGACACGCAAGAGCACACCCCAAAGCACCCGCAAGAACGCGCAACTCTCCGACGCAGCGCCGGCCCCTGCGCCTGTGCAGGCCGCCGATCCGGCCGCCAAGGCCAAGCCGCTGCGGGTGAAAGTGCCCAAGTCCAAGGAACGCGCGCTGATCCGCGAGTTCGGGTTGGACATGGCCACGCTCACTGAAGAAGAACTGGCCAAGCGCCGCAGCGAGCTGACCACGCTCGTGAAGATGGGCAAGACCCGCGGCTACCTGACCCAGCAGGAAATCAACGACCACCTCCCCGAAAAGCTGGTCGACGCCGAAGTGATCGAGGCGATCGTCAAGATGCTCGGCGACATGGCCATCGCCGTGTACGAGCAGGCCCCCGACGCTGCCACCTTGCTGGTGGCCGGCGGCGCGGGCACCGCATCGTCAGACGAAGACGCCGAAGAAGCGGCCGAAGCCGCGCTGTCCACTGTGGACTCTGAATTCGGCCGCACCACCGACCCGGTGCGCATGTACATGCGCGAAATGGGCACCTTCGAGCTGCTCACGCGCGAGGGCGAGATCGAGATCGCCAAACGCATCGAAGCCGGCCGCCAGACCATGATGCAGGCCATCTCGGCGCTGCCGCTGGTGATGGCCGAGGTGCTGGCCTGTGGCGACAAGATTGCGAGCGGAGAGCTTGGCATTGCCGAAGTGGTTGACGGCTTCGTGGTGGCCGGCGAGGCCGACGACTACGTGGCCGAAGAAGACGTCGACTCCTTCGACGACGATGGCGCCGACGACGACGACGGCAGCGGCGGCAGCCGCGCCATGACCCGTCGGCTCGAAGAACTGAAGACGGCAGCGCTCGAGCGCTTTGCGTCGATGCGCGTCGGGTTCGACAAGCTGCGCAAGGCCTTCGAGAAAAGCGGCTACGGCTCGCCCACCTACCGCAAGGCGCAGCGCGAGCTCAGCGAGCAGTTGATGACGGTGCGTTTCACCGTAAAAACGATCGAGCGCCTGAGCGAGTTGCTGCGTTCGCAGGTCGATGAAATTCGCCGCCACGAGCGCCAGATCCGCAAGATCGTTGTCGATCAGTGCGGCATGCCGCAGGCGCAGTTTGCCGAGCGCTTTCCGCCGCACCTGCTCGACCCGGCCTGGGTCGAGGCCGAAAGCCGCGCCAACAAGCCGTACAGCGCAGCACTGGGCCGCCATGCACCGGCCGTGCAGGAAATCCAGGCCCGGTTGGTCGAACTGGCGGCGCGCGCGGTGATCCCGGTCGATGAGCTGAAATCCATCCACCGCCAGATGAACGCGGGCGAGCACACCTCGCGCGAGGCCAAGCGCGAGATGATCGAGGCCAACCTGCGTCTGGTGATCTCGATCGCCAAGAAGTACACCAACCGCGGCATGCTGTTCCTCGACCTGATCCAGGAAGGCAACGTGGGCCTGATGAAGGCGGTGGAGAAGTTCGAATACCGGCGTGGATTCAAGTTCTCGACCTACGCCACCTGGTGGATTCGCCAGGCCATCACGCGCGCCATCGCCGACCAGGCCCGCACGATCCGCGTGCCGGTGCACATGATCGAGTCGATCAACAAGATGAACCGCGTCAGCCGGGCTCACCTGCAGGAATTCGGTTTCGAGCCCGACGCGGCCACCATTGCCGAGAAGCTCGACCTGACCGAAGCCAAGGTGCGCCAGATCATGAAGATCGCCAAGGAGCCGGTCTCGATGGAGCTGCCGGTGGGCGACGAGGGCGATGCGACCCTGGGCGACTTCATTGAAGACACCTACAACGTGGCGCCGATGGAAGCGGCGATGCAGTCGGGCCTGCGCACGGCCGTGAGCGAACTGCTGGACGACCTCACCGCGCGCGACGCCAAGGTGCTGCGCATGCGCGTCGGCATCGACATGAGCACCGACCACACGCTCGACGAAGTGGGCAAGCAGTTCGACGTGACGCGCGAGCGGATTCGCCAGATCGAGACCAAGGCGATGCGCAAGCTCAAGCACCCGAGCCGCTCGGACAAGCTGCGCAGCTTCGCCGAGGCGCTGTAACTAGCTCAGCTGGCCCGGCCGGCTAGACGAGCACCCGCTCGATGCCCCCTTCGTTGGCACGCGCCACGTAGTCGGGCATCCAGTCGGGGCCGAGGATGCGGTTGGCCATTTCGACCACGATGTAGTCGGCCTCCAGCAGGCCGTTGTTCAAGTCGCCGGTGTAGCGGCTCAGGCCCTGCAGGCAACTCGGGCAACTGGTGAGGATCTTGACGTTGCCCTTCTCCGGCACCGCGCCGGTGGCTCTCAACGTGGCTTCGTCCTTGCGCAGTTCTTCCTCCTTGCGGAAACGCACCTGCGTCGAGATGTCGGGCCGGGTGATGCCCAAGGTGCCGCTCTCGCCGCAACACCGCTTGCTGTCGATCACGTTCGGCCCCACCAGCGCCTTCACCGTCTTCAGCGGCTCCTGCAGCTTCATCGGGCTGTGGCAGGGGTCGTGGTACAGGTAGCCACCGCCTTGTTCGGCCGCGCCCAGGGTGATGCCTTTTTCGAGCAGGTATTCGTGGATGTCGATGATGCGGCAGCCGGGGAAGATGTCTTCGAATTTATAGCCCTGCAGCTGGTCGTAACACGTGCCGCAACTCACCACCACGGTCTTGATGTCGAGGTAGTTCAGCGTGTTGGCGACCCGGTGGAACAGCACCCGGTTGTCTGTGATCATCTTCTCGGCCTTGTCGAACTGGCCGCTGCCGCGCTGCGGGTAGCCGCAGCACAAATAGCCCGGCGGCAGCACGGTCTGCACACCGGCGTGCCAGAGCATCGCCTGCGTGGCCAGGCCCACCTGCGAGAACAATCGCTCCGAACCGCAACCGGGGAAATAGAACACCGCCTCGGTGTCGGCCGTGGTCGCCTTCGGGTCGCGGATGATCGGGACGTAGTCCTTGTCCTCGATGTCGAGCAGCGCGCGTGCCGTGCGCTTCGGCAGCCCACCCGGCAGCTTCTTGTTGATG
>JANMYQ010000357.1:0-8496 GCA_031382215.1 Methylibium sp. | reverse complement strand
AACGCGTTTGTCACGGCGCTCGAAATGAGCGCAGGCGCACACGCGGCGATGGTGGCTGCGGTGGCACCGTGTATCGATACAGCCATCTCCAAGACCGTCAACGTGCCGGCCGACTACCCGTACGCCGAGTTCCAGAACCTGTACCTGCAGGCCTGGGAATCGGGCCTCAAGGGCTTGGAAATGGCGGTGTCGACGAACGGCGCCACCGCGGCCACCATCGCCGCGTGGGCCTGCGCACTCATCTCCAGCGCAGTCACGAAGGCTGATGTCAGCGGCGCGTCTTCTCCCTTCAGATGGCGATACAGGCGCCACGCGTGGTCTTCGACCGCGTACTCCTTGGTCGTGCCGTCGGCCATGCGCTTCTTGCGCGTGTAGCTCCAGCTGAAGGCGGGCTCGATGCCGTTGCTGGCGTTGTCGGCAAACGCCAGGCTGATGGTGCCGGTGGGTGCGATCGACAGCAGGTGAGAGTTGCGCAGCCCGTGCGTGCGGATGCGGTCGCGCAGGCGTTGCGGCAGGCGTGATGCGAAGGTGCTGCCGCTCAGGTACAGGTCGGCGTTGAAAAGCGGGAACGCACCGCGCTCGCGTGCCAGCGCGGCCGACGCGTCGTAGGCAGCGTCGCGCAACAGCTCGGCGATGCGGCGCGCCATCGTGCACGCCACATCACTGTCGTAGCGCAGGTTCAGCATCACCAGCGCGTCGCCCAGGCCGGTGAAGCCCAGTCCGATGCGGCGCTTGTTGCGCGCTTCGTCGTGCTGCTGCGGCAGCGGCCACACGGTCACGTCGAGCACGTTGTCGAGCATGCGCGTGGCCACTTGCGCGATGTGTGTGAAGGCGGCCTCGTCGAAGTGGGCGGCGGGCTCGAACGGATCGCGCACGAAGCGCGTCAGGTCGATCGAGCCGAGGCAGCAGCAGCCGTACGGAGGCAGCGGCTGCTCAGCGCACGGGTTCGTGCTCGCGATCGTCTCGCAATACGCCAGGTTGTTGTCACGGTTGATCGAGTCGAGGAAAAGCACGCCGGGCTCGGCGTGGTCGTAGGTCGACCTCATGACCTGCTCCCACAGCTCGCGCGCGCGGAGCTTGCGGTAGACCCAGAGGTCGTGGCCGGCGTGTCCGCCGTGACCGCCGTGGCTGTCGGCACCGCCGGCCTGCACAGCTTGTGAACTGCGCTGGTAGGCGCCGGCGGCCTTCTGCGCCGCGCCGGGTTCGGCGCGGTGCACCAGTTCGATGTCTGCATCGGCCTGCACCGCCTGCATGAAGGCGTCGGTCACGCCCACCGAGAGGTTGAAGTTCTTCAGATCGCCCTGGTCCTTGGCGTGGATGAACTCCTCGATGTCGGGGTGGTCGCAGCGCAGCACGCCCATCTGCGCGCCGCGGCGCGCGCCGGCGCTCTCGACGGTCTCGCACGAGCGGTCGAACACACGCATGTAGCTCACCGGGCCCGACGCGCTGCTGCGCGTGCTGCCCACCCACGCACCGCGCGGGCGGATGCGCGAGAAGTCGTAGCCCACGCCGCCGCCGCGGCGCATGGTCTCGGCGGCTTCGGTCAGCGCGGTGTAGATGCCGGGGTGGCCGTCTTCAGGTTGCGAGATCGAGTCGCCCACCGGCTGCACGAAGCAGTTGATCAAGGTGGCCGACAAGCCGGTGCCGGCGGCCGACTGGATGCGCCCGGCCGGAATGAAGCCGCCGCGCAGCGCCTGCACGAACCGGGCCTCCCAATGCGCGCGCTCGGAAGCAAGCTCGGATTGGGCCAGCGCACGCGCCACGCGCTGGAGCACGGCGTCGGTGGAGTCTTCGCCGTCCTTGGCGTACTTCTCCAGCAGCACCTCTTCGCTGATGGCCTGGGCGGGCAGGTTGTGCTCGGTGTGCGGCGATGTCTTGTCGGCCTGGTGCATGCGACGGTTTCCTCGAAGTGGGGCGCAAGGCGTTCGCGGAGCGCGACTCGCCATTTGACCTGAATCAGGGCCCCTGAAGGCGGCGGGGTTGATCACGCCGCGTCAGCAAATGCATCACCAACTCGCGCACGCTGCGAATCTGCGAGCCGAACGGCAACGCGCCCACGCCACGGAAAAACAGGCCCTTGTCGATATCGCCGCGCAAGGCGGCCGCGAGTTGCGTGTCGATGCAGAACTGGCCCCACCCCGGCAGCCCGTCGCGCAGCCCGCATTGCGCCAGGCAGTCGAACGCCAAGGTGCAGCGCGGCTTCACATGCACCACGGCCTGCAGCCTGGGCTCCGCCTTCAGGTAGTTCTTCAGCCACGGCGTGGCCACGGCACGCGCCGGCAGACCGGCCACGCTGGTGAACTCGACCATGTCGTCGTCGCTCGCCTCGGCCAGCACGCGCTTGAATTCGGGGTGGGCATCGCCCTCCAGCGTGACCGCGAACGGCGTGCCGATCTGCACCGCAGCCGCGCCCAGCGCCTGCACGCGCGCGATGTCTTCGAAGCTGCGAATGCCGCCGGCCGCGATCAGCGGAATGGCCTTCTCGATGCCCGACGCGCGCAGGAATTCGAGCACCTGAGGAATGACGTTCTCGAAGTCGAAGCGCGGGTCGTTCAGGTCGGCGATCTTTGCCGCGCCCAGGTGGCCACCGGCCAGGCGCGGGTGTTCGATGACGATGGCATCGGGCAGGCGCTTCTTGCGCTCCCACTTGCGCACCAGCAACTGCACGCCGCGCGCGTCGGACAGGATCGGCACGAGCAACGCGTTCGGGTGGTCCTGCGCCAGGTCCGGCAGGTCCAGCGGCAGGCCCGCGCCCACCACCACGGCGTCGATGCCGCACTCGAGCGCGCGCGTGACCGACGGGCCGTATTCGCTCACGGCGCGCATCACGTTGATAGCCAGCAGGCCGCGGCCGCCGGCCAGCAAACGCGCGGCGCGGATCTCGCGCTCCAGCGCTTCGAGGTTGACTTCGTTGATCGCCTCTTTGGCCGCCTGCGTGGCCGCCTTGCCGGGGGCCAGGTCTTTGGTGCGTTCCATCAGGTCGGGGTGGTGGCGCCGCAGGTCCACCGACGAGATCGTGCCCACGCCACCGAGCGCAGCCACGCTGCCGGCCAGCCGGTGCGCCGACACACCCACGCCCATGCCGCCCTGCACGATCGGCAAGAGCGTGCGCCCGCCGAGGTGCAGCGGGGCGAGGCCGCTGTGGTGCAGCAGAGCCATCGGGTCTCCGACGATGTCGATGTCTGCGGGGGCTGTGATGAGGGTCATGAAAAGTCGCGACAAAGCTCAAGCGCGCCGCGTAGTGGCAACCCACGCACACTAGGGTTCGGTCACCGGCACGGGCTTGACAAAGGTCAAGGGCTTGCTCAGTTGGCAAGCGCGAGCTGTTTGGGTCAATGGATTGCCAGTCAAAAACTCACAACACTTTGTATTTAAAAGAGTTTCGGTATATTGTTAGGTTTTTCCTTATCACGCCGAACTTCTGGAACTTCGACCCAACGCCGCACGCCAGTACATCGACTCCGTCTCGGTGTTCGAAGCGCATGAAGAAGCCCTCGCCGAGGCGGCTCAGGTGCGTGGGGGCATGTACTGGCACAAAGGCCCTTCGTCGGCACCCGAGGCTGCGTACCTGGTGCGAACGTCGCCAAGCGGCGGCGAGAAGAGCCTGGGGCCCAGAACCCCCGAAACCGAGCTCATCCATCACCGATTCCATGAACGAAAGCGCATCAGCACCGAGCGCCTGGCCGGCCTGAAGGCGGCCCTCGAAGACCACCGTCGCATGAACAAGGCCCTGCGCGTCGGGCGTGTTGACCCGCTCATCGTCGATATCCTGAACCGCCTGGCAGCGTCGAAGCTCGGCGAGCACTTCAGGGTTGTCGGCACGCACGCGCTGTATGCGTATGAGGCGGCGGCCAGCATCAGGTTCGATGCCGACGCCGTGGCCACCCGCGACATCGACTTGCTCTGGGACACCCGCAAACGGGTCCAGTTCGCCACCCGGCTTGCCCGGATCGACAGTTCGATGCTCGGCGTTCTGAAGAAGGTCGATGCGAGCTTCCGGGTTCGCACGGGTCAGAAGTACACGGCAGTCAACAAGGACGGCTTCGAGGTCGACATCATCCGCCGCGAGCCGGTCGATGGTGATCCGCACCCGGTGCGCCTCAGCGCCGACGAGGACGACTTCTGGGTCGCGCAGGCACCCAACGCGCACCTCTTGCTCGCGCACATCCTGCTCGACTCGCCGCCGTTTTCCGCCGTCATCGTCGCCAGCAACGGCGACATGGCGCGCATGAACACCTTGCACCCGCTTGCTTTCGCCAGGTTCAAGCACTGGATGTCGCAGTTGCCGAGTCGTGAGCCGCCCAAGCGCGGGCGCGACGCGCTGCAGGCTCGCGTTGTCGAGGAGGCGGTCGATCGGTACCTGCCGCAGTGGGCTTCGGGGGCCGCTTTGCCGGAGATTCCGCAGACTCAACCGGGTTTGGCCGGCGTCACCACCGGCCTGCCCGTGCCGTAGCCGCAGCACGGCGTCTCGGCAACTCAAGCAAGCAGGTCGCGTGGATCCTGCGGCGCGCCGGGCTGCGACGCTCTGGGCTGCGGGCCGAGCGCGGCGTCGAGTTCATTGAAGATGCCACTGCCATCGTCCACCGGCGCGGCGTCGAACGGCCCGGTGCCGCTGTGGTCGGCGCGCGATGCCGGCACGAACGCGCCGCTGCGCACGTCGAACACATGCACCTCGCCGTCTTCGATCACATAGTGCCAGCCGCGCAGTGCCAGTTGCCCGGCCTCGACGCGCTCGCGCACCATCGGGTAGCCCATCAGGCGTTCTAGTTGCAGCACCACCGAGCGTTGTTCGGTGCGGCGCAGCGCCTCCGGGGTGACCTGTACCGGCAGCGCGGCTTCGCGGCCGAGCTCGAGCCAGGCAGTCAGGTTGGTCGCTTCCGGTGCGGTCTCTTCATACAAGGCGCGGATGCCGCCGCAATGGCTGTGCCCGCAGACGATGATGCGGCTGACGTTCAAGCGCAGCACGGCAAATTCGATGGCCGCTGCCGTGCCGTGGTAACCGGCCGATCCATCGTGCGGCGGCACGAACGCGCCAACGTTGCGCACCATGAACAACTCGCCCGGGCCGGCACCGGTCAGCAGGTAGGGCACCAGCCGCGAATCGGAGCAACCGATGAACAGCGCGTTCGGGTGCTGGCCGTCGGCCATCAGCGCTTCGAACTGGCTCTGGACGCCGGGGAAGGTGTGATCGTGAAAGCGACGCAGGCGCTGCAGCAGTTCGTCCGGCATCGTGCAAGGCCTGGCGTGCAGTCGCCGCTGCTACTGAACCAGCGGCGTGTCGGCTGCGTCCAGGTCCACGCCGACGATCACGGCCTGGCCGGCCAGCAGTTGCAGGTACTGGCGCAGCGCCGTCACATAAGTCTGCTGGCGCAGCGCCATGGCCACCGCACCGCGCACCGCCTCGAAGGCCTGGACCATGCCGGGTTCGCGCTCCAGCACCTCCACCACGTGCAGGCCGAAGCGGCTGTGCACCAGGCGTGGCAACACGCCCACCTCGACATGGCCGAACAGTTCGCGCGCGAACTCCGGCGCGCAGTCGGCGGCACTCAGCCAGCCCAGTTCGCCACCTTGTTCGCCGCTGGGGCAATTGGACAGTTCGCGCGCGGATTTGCCGAAGCCATCCCTGTCGCTTCCAGTGGCCTTGCCGTCGTGGCAGCGCACGTCGAGCAGGCAGGCCTCGGCGCGGTTGCGCAGCTTCACCACGTCCATCCCCGGGGTCACGGCGAACAGGATGTGGCGCACATGCACGCGCTCGCCGGTGTGGTGGCGCGCCGGGTAGGCGGCAAAGTGGCGCCGGCAGGCTTCATCAGACGGTTCGGGCAACTGCAACTCGCGCTCGAGCAAGGCATCGACAGCGTTCGACGCAGCCTGGCTGATCGCGCCGTCCACCGGCGCCTCGTCCGTCGCCTTGAGCAGGCCGGCCCGGATGGCCGCCTGGCGCAGCAACTCGGTGCACCCACGCTGGCGCAGGTCTTCGACGCCCAGGGGTTCGTGCGCGCCATTCAAGGCCACCCCGTTGATGCGGGCAATGGGGTGCAGCGAGGGTGTTTGCGCCACGGCGCTGGTGTGTGTGGTTTCCGCAAGCATGGTGATGTCTCCGCAAAAGGGTCGTGTCACGGTCAGCGTCAGGCAACGGCGTCAAACACCGGCGTCAAACACCGGCATCAGGTTGGCGCGGCAGGTTGTGGCCGGCCGGCACGTTGAGCCGCCGGCTCCGCACCACCTGGTGCGGGCGGAACAGGAAGCCGATCGTTGCAAACCCGCTCCACACATGCACCAGCCGGCTGAACGGGAACAGCAGGAAGATCGTCATGCCGAAGACGATGTGGAACAGGTAGGGCCACGGCAGGCTTGCCAGAGCGCTGGCATCGACCGGCCGCAGCGTGACGATGCGCTGCGCCCAGTCGGCCAGGATCAGCATCACGCTGCCATCGGCGTGTTGCCACGAGAACGGCAGCGTGATCAGGCCCACCACGAGCTGCACCCACAGGATCACGAGCACCGCGATGTCGGTTCGGTGGCTCGTGAGCCGGATGCGCGGGTCGAACACGCGCCGGTACAGCAGCATCGACAGCCCGACGAAACAGAACGCGCCGGCCGTGCCGCCTGCCACGACGGCCAGGGTCTGTTTGGTCGCCGCGCTCATGAAAACACCGTACACGCTGTGCGGCGTGAACAGCCCGACCATGTGGCCGAAGAAGAGGAACAGGATGCCGAAGTGAAACAGGTTGCTGCCCCAGCGCAGCAGGCCCGCTCGCAGCAGCTGGGACGAGTCGCTCTTCCAGGTGTACTGGTTCTGGTCGAAGCGGATCAGGCTGCCCAGCAAGAACACCGTGAAACAGACATACGGATAGACCTGAAACAGAAAGCCATACACGCCGCTCATGTCGATGCTCCGGTTGCCGAAACCACGTTCTTCCTGCGGATCACGTGCACGGGTTGTGGTTGGCCCGGCCGGTCCTGGCCCTTCGTCGAACAGCCGTCGAAGGCCATGGGCTCGGCCCAGCTGTCGTCCAGCGCGTCTTCGACAGGCGGCTTCACAGGCTGGGCTCGTTCACCCGCCAGGTCGAGCAGCGCCCCGATCACGCTGGCGTAGGCGCTGCTGCGCTGCTGGAGCGCGCCGAAAATGGCGTTGAAGATGTGCGCCATCTCACTGAGGAATGCCTTGGCTTCCTTGGGCGGCTGGGTCGACACGAACTCCAGCACGGCCGGCAGGTAGTCGGGCAGCTCACCTTCGGCGAGCACCAGCCCGGCCGTTTCGTAGGTCTGGCCCAGGTCGATCATCGCCGGGCCACGCTCGCGCGAGTCGCCATGCACGTGCTCGAACAGGTGCAGCGAGGTGCTGCGGCCTCGGTCGAACAGCTCGACGTAGTCCGCTTCGCTCTTGAGCGGGTCGCTGCGCCGCAGCGTGTCCATCAGCCCGTCGAGCTCGATCAGGCGCGACTGCGTGAGCGCTCGTTCGTCGCGCAGCAACTCGCGCATTTCGACGAAGTGGCTGCCTTGCTGCGCGTCTGGGTAGCTGAGCAGCGCGGACAGAACGCGCAGCGTCCTGCCCATCTGGGAGGGTGGGTTCATTCCGAACATGGTCAGATCTCCGCCTTGATGGGGATGGTTCGTTTCTTCTCGCTGCCGAACAGGCTGGTCTCGCCGGTCCCTTCAGAACAGCCGTTGCCGAAGCTGAAGCCGCAACCGCCGCGCACGTTGAAGGTGTTCTCGGCGTACTCGCGGTGCGTGGTGGGAATGACGAACCGGTCTTCGTAATTGGCGATCGCCATCACCTGGTACATCTCTTCGACCTCGGCCTGGCTGATGCCGACCTGCTGCAACACCGCGTGGTTCACGCGCTGGTCGACGTGCTTCTCGCGCTGGTAGGCGCGCATGGCCAACATGCGTTCGAGCGCGCGCACCACCGGCAAGGTGTCGCCGGCCGTCAGCAGGTTGGCCAGGTACTTGACAGGGATGCGCAGTTGGTTGACGTCCGGAATCTCGCCGTTCGCTCCCACGTGCCCGGCGTTGGCCGCGGCGCTGATGGGTGAGAGCGGCGGCACGTACCAGACCATCGGCAAGGTGCGGTATTCGGGGTGCAGCGGCAGCGCCACCTTCCACTGCACCGCCATCTTGTACACCGGGCTCTTGCGCGCGGCATCCATCCACGAGTCGGCGATACCGTCGATGCGCGCCTGCGCGATCACCTTTGGGTCGTTCGGGTCGAGGAAGATGTTCAACTGCGCCTGGTACAGGTCGCGGTCGTGCTCGACACTCGCCGCTTCCTGAATGCGGTCGGCGTCGTAGAGCAGCACGCCGAGGTAGCGAATGCGGCCGACGCAGGTCTCGCTGCACACCGTGGGCTGCCCCGCTTCGATGCGCGGGTAGCAGAAGATGCACTTCTCGGCCTTGCCGCTCTTCCAGTTGTAGTAGATCTTCTTGTACGGGCAGCCGCTCACGCACATGCGCCAGCCGCGGCACTTGTCCTGGTCGATCAGCACGATGCCGTCT
>JANMYQ010000329.1:0-34386 GCA_031382215.1 Methylibium sp. | reverse complement strand
CGACGGCCCGCCGATGGTCACCGGCGCGCAGATCGGCGACAGCGGCACCGGGCTGCACCTGGCGCTGGGCATCGTGGCGGCGCTGTACCAGCGCAACACCACCGGCCGCGGCCAGAAGGTGCTGGCCGCCATGCAGGACGGCGTGCTGAACCTGTGCCGCGTGAAACTGCGCGACCAGCAGCGGCTCGACCGCACCGGCACGATGCACGAGTACCCGCAGTACCCCGACGGCAAGTTCCTTGATGCCGTGCCGCGCGCCGGCAATGCCTCGGGCGGCGGGCAGCCGGGCTGGATCTTGAAGTGCAAAGGCTGGGAGACCGACCCGAACGCCTACATCTACTTCATCACCCAGGCGGCCGTGTGGCCCGCCGTGTGCAAGGTGATCGGCGAAGAGAGCTGGATCACCGACGAGGCCTACGCCACGCCGGCTGCGCGGCTGCTGCACCTGAAGCCCATCTTCGCGCGCATCGAGAAGTGGACGATGACGAAGGACAAGTTCGAGGCGATGGACATCCTGAACAAGTTCGACATCCCGTGCGGGCCGATCCTGTCGATGAAGGAGATCGCCGCCGACGAGGGCCTGCGCGCCACCGGCACCGTGGTCGAGGTCGACCACCCGACGCGCGGCAAGTACCTGACTGTGGGCAACCCGATCAAGATGTCCGACAGCGCCACCGAGGTGACGCGCTCGCCGCTGCTGGGCGAACACACCGACGAGGTGCTGACCGAGCTGGGCTTCGGCAAGGCGCAGATCGACGAGTTGAGGGCGGCGAAGGTGATCTAAGCCGCCGGACTGAGGCGCCTATGCAATTGCGCAGGGTAGGCGGCTCATCTCAGGCCGACGCTGCCCTCTTTCATCGGGGCTGCGCTCTGGCCTGAGTCCGGCCGGCGCGCGCTCCCGCGTCGGCGGTTCGGTTCACTCCAAGCGCGCGGCGCCGGCCGACTCGACCGGCGTGATCGGCGTCGTGTCGAACGGAGCCTGCGGCTCCGGCATGGCCGTTCCGCCGGCCTGCACGGCCACCGACGCACGGGCCATCACCGGTGAGTGGGTCGCAGCGCTGCAGGCGCTGAGCAGCACGAACAGGGCCAGCAGCGTGGCGTGAAAAACGTTCTCGGTCATGGTCAGCTCCTTCGAGTGTTGATGTCGAACGAAGCTGGGTTGCGAACCGGGCGATTCCGGTTCATTCCGCCTTGCGCGTCCCGCAGGCGGGCCGCTGCCGGGACTGACGCTCAACTCAACCCGTGGCCGCCTTCCACGCCCCGTGAAAGCCGAACGGAATGACGTGCGGCAGCTCGATCACCGCGCGTTCGGCCAGCGTGGCGGCGTCGAGCACACGGATGCGCGAGCCGGGGTCGGCGTCGGCCAGGGTGTGCACCAGCAGCACGCCATCGTCTTCGGCATCACCGCCTGGGCGCGGCACGAACAGCGGCTCGAGCGCCAGCGCATCGTCACGGCCGTCCTGGAGCAGGTCACCGGTCCGGTGGTCGAGCTTGAGGGTGCGGTTGAAGAATTCGCCCGGCGTGCTGTCGGCCGTGGTCGCGCCCCACACATAGCGGGCCGGGCCGCGCGCCGCCACCGTCGGGTTGACCTGCGGAAGTTCGAAGCGCCCCGGCAGCGCCTCTTCACGCGCCGTCGCCGCCGCCGGCGACAGCACGAAGCGCACGTGACGCGCACGCGTGGACTGCACCGGCATGCCGGCGCGCAGGCGATCGATGTGGAAGTCGTCGACCACCGGCACATCGTCCAGGCACAGGTCGACCACCACGTCGGCACCGCTGTCGAAGGCCTGGCTGGCATGGAACAGCACCAGCGGCGGCGCATCCCACGAGCGCACCGCACCGTCCGACAGGCGCACCGTGTGCAGGCGCGAGCCGCCGTCCGGCATCCAGTCGAAGTGCGCCGCGTACGACTCACCGGCAAACAGGAAGCGCAGCGGGTGCGCGCGCCAGGCGCACTCCCAGATGACCGCGTGCGTGGCCGTCAACGCGAATGCGTGCAGATAGCCGGCGCGCTTGACCGGGATTCGCGCCTTCACGTCACGCCGGCCCTGGGTGTCGGCGCTGAACAGCACGTAGGCGCACTCGCGCCCGAGCGAGACGCCGACGTTCCACCAACGCCCGCCAGCGTCGATGCACGGGTGCGGGGCCAGCAGCGGCAGCTTGCCGCCCTCGGTCCAGGTCAGCTCACCCTGCGTTTCCAGCGTGTCGCCATCGAAGCGCATCACCCGGTCGGTCTCGGTCAGCGCAAACCACTGGCCGCCGTGGTTCATCACCACCACGCAACCGTTGTCGGTGCGGCGCGGGTTGAAAATGTGCAGCACGCGCGACAGCAAGCCGCCAGAGGCCGGCGTGTCGTAACCCCCCAGCTCGGGGCGGCCGGCAGCGTGCGAGTCGCGCCAGTCCTGCGAGCGCAGGAAGCGGTTGCGGTAGCGCACCTGCCCTGCCTGGATGCGAAAGCCATGCAGCATCGCCAGGCCGTCGAACCAGTGCGCGTACGAGCGCTTGGGCAGGTCCCATTGCGCCGGGCCGTTGAGCAGGTAGCTGCCGTCCAGCCAATCGGGCAGCTGGCCCTGGACGCGCAGGTCGGTGGCGCCGCACTCTTGCTGCACCGACAGAAAACCGCGGCGTCGCCCTTGCGCAATGGCGGGCTCGGGGGTGGCGAGAACAGCACTCATGGCAACTCCTTGCGGCGTGTTCAGCCGCGGCGATCGGGCCCACCGGTCTGCGCGCCGGGCCCTTCGCGTGGGTGCACTCCCTGTGCGCCGGACAAGCTGCCGATCGATCAGACCCGGTTCGCATCGTCGAGCAAATTCTTCACGCTGGAACCCCCCTTCATGATGAGCTTCAGCCGCGCCTTGTCCTGCAGCACGCTCACGTCCTTCAACGGATCACCGTCGACGATCAGCAGGTCGGCGAACCAGCCTTCCTTCAACTGGCCGACCTGCAGGCCCATCAGTTCGCCGCCGATGCGGGTGGCGCATTGCAGAGCTTCGCTCGGCGAGTAGCCGAACAGCTTGACGAAGTGTTCGATGTCGCGCGCGTTGGTGCCCTGCGGCGTCCACGCAAAGCCGTAGTCGCCGCCGATCACCGCGCGGATGCCGCGTTGGCGCATCTGCTCGTAGGTGCGCTGGGCGTTCTCGATGCAGCGCTCCATGCCGAGGTCGAGCGCCACCTGGCGCGTGATGCCCCACGGCTCGGCCTCGTGGAGCGTGTTGTGGATCAGCCCGATCGCCGGGCCGACGAAGATGCGGTCGCGCGCCGCCTCGAGCGCGTCGAGCGCCTGCGTGTCGGCGAATTCGCAGTGGTAGATCACGTCCACGCCACACTCCACCGAGCGCAGCACCGCGTTCGACGCGCGCGAGTGCGAGGCCACCTTCTTGCCGAAGGCGTGCGCCACCTCGCAGGCCATGCGCACTTCTTCTTCGCGCATCACCGTCATGCCACCCTTGGCGGCGGGCACGAAATCGTCGCCGGAGATGTTGAGCTTGATGTTGTCGACGCCCTCGCGAATGCACAGCCGCACCGCGCGCGCAATCGCCTCGGGCCCGTCGGCCACCAGGCCGAAGCTCTCGCGCGCCATGTGCAGCCGGTTGTCGTCGCCGAGGCCGGCGGTCACTGTGATCTCTGGACTGGCAGCACGCAGGCGCGGGCCGGGAATGCGGCCGGCCTCGATCTGGTTGCGCACCACCACGTCGAGCCGCATCTTCGCGCTGGCGGCGCTGAAGGCGCTGGTGAAACCGGCTTCGAGCAGGGTGCGCGCGTTGTGCATGGTCTCCAGCACATGCTCTTCGGGCGGGATGTCGCCGAGGTCGGTGTTCTTGGTCGCGCCGCAGAAGGTGAGGTGCGCGTGGCCTTCAACGAGGCCCGGCATCACCGTCATGCCGCGTGCGTCGAGGCGCAGCGCGCCGTCGGCCGGAAGGCGGCCGGTGCCGCGTGCGATGGCCTCGATGCGGCTGCCATCGATCAGCACCTCGCCAGCGTACGCGGCGCCACCGCTGCCGTCCCACAGGCTGCCGTTCACGATCAGGGTTTTCATCGCTGTTGCTCCGGTGCTCGCTTCAAATCAGTCTAAGCCCGAGCACCCTCACAGCGGGTGCTCGCAAGCACCGATACGGCCGCATTGCGACCGGCGTGGGATACGCGTTCCGGCATGGGTCCGGATGCGAGTTGCAATCACACGCGGCCCCCATGTCGGGGCGGCCGAGGGCACGACAGTTTTGCTAGGTATCAACGTTCATTGACAAGGCAAACCCGTCGGAATAGCGTCCCGTTCCCGAGCCAACCAACAACACTGGAGACGAATAATGCTCAAGCGCAGAGACATGATGATCGGCGGTACCTTGCTGGCCTCACTGCCGCAATGGGGCCTGGCGCAAACGCACTTGCCCGAGTGCTTCAAGCCCTTCTCCAAGGACACCAAGACGATCCAGTACCCGGCCAAGAAGGGCCCGTACCGCATTGCGCTGGCCAACGGTTTCGTCGGCAACACCTGGCGCATCCAGATGATCAAGTCGCTGAAGGCGTATGCCAACACGGCCGAGATCAAGCCGATGATCAAGGAGCTCAAGATCGTCTCCACCGGCACCGACGTGGCGGCGCAGATCGGCGCGATCGACAACTTCATCAACGCCGGTTTCGACGCGATCCTGACGATTGCCGTGTCGCCCACCGCCTTCAAGCCGGTGATCAAGCGCGCCAAGGATGCCGGCGTGGTGCTGATCCCGTTCGACAACGTGCTCGACACGGATGAGGTGATCCAGGTCAACGAAGACCAGTTCGAGATGGGCCGAATGATGGGCCGCTGGCTCGAGAAGAACAAGGCCACCACCGGCAAGGTGCTCGAAGTGCGCGGCCTGCCCGGTAACTCGGTCGACCGCGATCGCCACCTGGGCTTCCGCGAGATCATGGACAAGTACAAAGAGGCACAGATCATCGAGGTGGTCGGCAACTGGGACGACGGCACCGCGCAGAAGGTGGTGGCCGATGCGGTGGCCGTGCATGGCAAGTTCACCGGCATGTTCGTGCAGGGCGGCTCCACCGGCGCGGTGCGCGCGCTGATGGCGGCCAAGCACCCGTTCATCCCGGTGGCCGGCGAGGCCGAGAACGGCTATCGCAAGCTGATGGCCCAGCATGGCAAGGACGGGCTGCTGGGCGCCTCGGCCGGGCAGTCGCCTGGCCTGGTGGCGATTTCGCTGAAGGCGGCGCTGGCGGCACTGCAGGGCAACAAGCTGCCGCAATACATCTCGGTGCCGATTCCGTATGTCGAGACCGACGGGCTGAAGGCCGGCGTCAACTACTACCCCGACCTGCCGGACAACTTCTTCACGCCGAATGAATTCCCGCCGTGCAACGTCAATTTGACGGCCGTCGAAATCATGAAGCAGAACGAGTCGAACCAGTAGTTCGAGCGCGACGCGCCTTCAACGTCTGTTCCGCGTCTGTTCTGCATCGGGCGACCACGGGCGCCCGATGCCTCTCTTCTTCTGCACGGCCCGCGCGCGACTGGCGCGGGCCCGCTTTTCCTGAGCGCCGCCTGTGGATTCTGCAAGCCTGCTGCAAATGCGCGCGATCTCCAAGCGCTATGGTGGTGTCACCGCGCTCGACCAGGTCGACTTCGGATGTGCGGCCGGCTCCATCCACGCCGTGCTGGGTGAAAACGGCGCCGGCAAGTCCACCCTGATCAAGGCGATTGCCGGCGTGGTGCAACCCGACACCGGCGAGATGACGGTCGGCGGCAGGCCGGTTGTCTTCCACTCGCCGATCGACGCGGCACGGCACGGCATCGTCTGCGTGTTCCAGGAGCTGTCGCTGATCCCCGACCTGTCGGTGGCCGACAACATCCTGCTCACCAACGCGCCGAACCGCTGGGGCTTCGTCGACCGCAAGGCGCAGCGTGCACGCGCCGAAGCGCTGCTCGAACGGGTGGGCTGCGCCGACATCCACCCGCTCGAGCTGGTGCGCAACCTGCCGCTGTCGCGCCGCCAGATGGTCGAGATCGCCAAGGCGCTCGGCCGTGAGCCGAAACTGCTGATCCTGGACGAAGCCACCTCGGCGCTGACCGCGGCCGACGTGGACAAGGTCTACGCCATCCTGCACCGGCTGCGCGAGCAGGGCCTGGCCATTCTGTACATCTCGCACCGCATGAACGAGATCAAGGAACTGGCCGATACCTGCTCGGTGTTCCGCAACGGCCGCCACGTCGAGACCTTTGCCACCGGCACGCGCAACGACGAGCAGGTGGTGCAGTTGATGATCGGGCGCGACCTGGCCAAGACCTACCCGCCCAAGCCGGCTCTGCCGGCCGATGCGCCGGTGAGCCTGGAAGCCAAGGGGCTGCAGTGGGCCGACCGGCTGAATGACATTTCGCTGACGATCCGCAAGGGCGAGATCGTCGGCCTGGGCGGCCTGGACGGGCAAGGCCAGCGCGAGTTGATGCTGGCGCTGTTCGGCGTGCTGCGCGGCGTGGGCGGGCAATTGAGTGTGCACGGCAAGCCGGTCACGCACATCAGCCCGGGGCACGCCAAGTCGCCTGCGCTGGGGCTGGCGCTCATTCCGGAAGACCGCAAGACCGAAGGCCTGATCCTGCCGATGTCGATTGCCGAAAACCTGTCGATGGCCGCGCTGAGCCGCTTGAGTGCCGCAGGCTGGGTGAACCGCGGCGCCGAAAGCACGGGCGTGGCCGGGGCCATCGCCAAGCTGCGCATCAAGATCGGCGCGGCGGCCGACGCGGTGGCCACTTTGTCGGGCGGCAACCAGCAGAAGGTCGTGATCGGTAAGTGGCTGATGACGAACGCGCGCGTGATCCTGCTCAACGACCCGACGCGCGGCATCGACGTGGGCACCAAGCAGGAGATCTACGTGCTGCTGCGCGAGCTGGCCGCCGAAGGCGTGGCCGTGCTGCTGTACTCGACCGACTATGAAGAGCTGATCGGCCTGTGCGACCGCGTGCTGATCATGTACGGCGGCGCGATCACGCGTGTGCTCGAAGGCGCCGCCATCACCGAAACCAACATCGTCGCGGCGGCGCTCAACCTCGCGCCCGGCGACAAGCTCGCGGCTTGAACCCGACACGCACCCTCATGCAAAAAGACTGGTCGATCCACCTGCGCCAAAACGCCCTGCCCCTGGTGGCGCTGGGCGTGTTCGCGGTGATGTTCAGCGTGTTCCTGCACGAGCACCCGCGCGCGATCAACGCCAACATCATGACCACCGCGTCGAACAAGGCGGTGCTGCTGGCGCTGGTGGCGATGGCGCAGACGCTGCCCGTCATCACGCGCGGGCTCGACCTGTCGGTCGGCATGGTGATGATCCTGTCGTGCTGCGTCTCGTCGGTGATGGTCAACGGCACGCCGCTGGGTGTGGCCTTCGGCGTGCTGTGCGTGCTGGCCACCGGGCTGGCCGCCGGTGCGCTGAACGCGGCGCTGGTCGTGCTGGGCCGGCTGCAGCCGATCATCGCCACCTTGGCGACCAGCGCGGTGTACTTCGGCATTGCGCTGCTGGTGCGGCCGGCGCCGGGTGGTGAGGTCAGTGAGGGCCTGTCGGACGCGCTGACGCGCACGCTGTTCGGCGTGGTGCCGACCACGCTGGTGCTGCTGGCCGGCGTGGTGGCTGTCATCTGGATCCCGCTGCGGCGCTCGCTGGTCGGCCGCGGCTGTTATGCGGCGGGTTCGGCCGAAGGCGCGGCCTACCTGTCGGGCGTGAACATCAAGCGCTCCAAGTTCGTCGCCTACACCTTGGCCGGGCTGCTGGCATCGATCGCGGGGCTGCTGCTGTCGCTGATCTCGCTGTCGGGCGAAGCGAGCGCACCGCAGGCCAACCTGTACACGCTGAACTCGATCGCCGCGGTGGTGATCGGCGGCACCTCGCTGTACGGTGGCGCGGGCGGCATGATCGGCTCGATCATCGGCGCGTTCGTGCTGCGCACCATCGGCGACCTGCTGTTCGTGTTCGACGCACCGGCGCTGTGGCAGCCGCTGTTCGAAGGCTTCATCCTGCTGGCGGCAGTGAGCCTGGGAGCGCTGCGCGTGCTGCGCATCCGCAACCGGTTGGAGCTGTTTGGTTGATGAGCGCCTTGACCAACACCACTGCATCTGCCTCGGGGCCACAGAACGGCTCCGTCTGGGCGCGCTTCGTCCGCAACCCGCCGCGCGTCGCGTTCAGCTTTTCGCTGCTGCTGCTGATCATCGGCAGCTTCATCAACATCAACTTCATCTCGCCCAACTACCTGCTGCAGCAGCTCCAGGTCGGCGCGTTCTTCGGCATCATCGCGGCCGGCGTGATGCTGGTGGTGCTGCTCGGCCACATCGACCTGTCGGTGCCCTGGACCGTGACCACCGGCGGCATGATGGCCACCTTCGCGGCCGGCGTGTGGGGCCCCGCCTGGGCCATTCCCGTCGGGGTGGGCTGCGGCCTGCTCGTGGGGCTGATCAACGGCCTGGGCGTGGCCTACCTGCGCATCCCGTCGATGATCTTCACGCTCGGCATGAACGCCGTGCTGCAGGGGCTGATGGTGCTGCAGACGGGCGGCTTCGCCCCACAAGACAAGGCCACGCCGCTGATGCAGATGCTGGCCACGCAACGCACCTTCGGCCTGCCCAACGCGGTGCTGGTGTGGGCGGCGGTGTCGGTCGTGGTGATGCTGATGCTCAAGTACACCAGCTTCGGCCGCTACATCTACGCCATCGGCAACCGCGAAGGTGCGGCCTACCTGTCGGGCATCCCGACGCGGGCGGTGCTGGTCGGCTGCTTCACCTTGTGCGGCGTGCTGTCGGCCTTCGGCGGCGTGCTGATCGCGGGTTATTCGTCGAACGCCTATCAGGCCATGGGCGACCCGTACCTGCTGCCCGCGATCGCCGCGGTGGTGCTGGGCGGCACCAACATCCTCGGCGGCCGCGGCACCTTCGTCGGCACCATCGCCGGCGTGATCCTGATCGTGCTGCTGCAAAGCATGCTCGCCGTGCTGCAGATGCCCGAGGCCGGCCGCCAGATCATCTACGGCACGGTGATCGTCGTGATGCTGATGATTTACGGGCGGGGGGCGCGGGAAGCGGGCTGAGCGGCACGCCCGGTCGCGTGAGCGTCACGCTCGGATCGGTCGGCCTCTGTAGTATCCGAGGCATGCCGGGCCACGCGATCCTGCGGCCGGGCCGGGCTTGCGGCGCAACCGCCAACCAAGGAATCACGACCATGCAGATCACTGACATCCTTGCCCAGATGGGCGGCCTTCAATCCATGGCGCGCGAGCTCGGCGTCAGCGAAAGCCAGGTGGCCAGCGGCGCCGAAGCGCTCGTGCCGGCCATCCTGGGCGGCTTCAAGCGCCAGGCGCAGGCGCAACCGACCGGGCTGGAAGGGCTGGGTGGCCTGCTCGGGCAACTCGGCGGCGGCGGGCTGCTCGACCAGGTGCTGGCGCCGCAGCCGACCAACGTGGGCCAGGGCAACGACGTGCTGGCCCAGATCTTCGGCTCCAAGGACGTGAGTCGCACGGTGGCGCAGAACGCTGCGTCGCAGACGGGCCTGGACACGAGCCTGCTGAAGAAGATGCTGCCGATGCTGGCCATGCTGGTCGCCGGCTACATGGCCAAGCAGCAAGGCGGTGGCGCCATGCAGCAGGGCGACCCGGAGGCGGGCGGTGGGCTTGGCAGCGCGCTGGGTGGCGCGCTCGGGGGTGGTGGGCTCGGCGGGCTGCTCGGGGGCTTGCTCGGCGGCGGCGCGGGCGCCTCTGGGGCGCCCGGTGCCGGGGGTGGCGGCGGACTGGCCTCGATGCTCGACCTGAACGGCGACGGCAACCCGCTCGACGACATTCTGCGTTTGGCCGGCAAGGCGTTGCGCTGAACCCGCGGCCTGGGCTTTGGCTCAGGCCTGCAGCTTCACGCGCCCCCTGCTCCTCTTCGATCGTCTTCGCCAGCAGCCCCGATGCGCGGTGCGCTGGTCGGCTGCTTCACCTTGTGCGGCATACTGTCGGCCTTTGGCGGCGCGCTGATCGCGGGTCGTTCGTTGAACGCCTACCAGGCGAAGGGCGACCCGTACCTGCTGCCGGCCATCGCCGCCGTGGTGCTCGGCGGCACCAACATCCTCGGCGGCCGCGGCGACTATCGTGGTGATGTTGCTGATCTATGGGCGGGGGGGCGCGGGAGGCGGGGTGAGCGCTCGACTATCGTTTCGTCCCTTTGGGGCCTGCCTTGGCTGGAACAGGATCCGGCACTCGTCGCGCTGCTGACGCAACCGACCCGAGAGGCGCACGCGATGGTGCCGGCGTCGGCGGTTGTGCCTGCCTTTGGCGAGCCAATCCCATCAGCGAATTGAGGGCTCCCATTTCCGAATAGTCCCCAAGCGGCCTTGAAGGGGTAGCGAGAGGGTTCCCAGCTAGCTCATCCAGCGCTCCCAACTCGGCCTTCGTATCCAGTCGTCGCTCAATTCCTCGAACTCGCTCCAGTACTTCGGCCAAGATATCCTCTTTCTGCCGCTTTGCACCCGGAGTTGGTGTTCCCTGGACCGAGATCTCCAACAGCCTCTTCTCAAGGTCAGGCCAGAACGCGTTGTAGGCAGCGTCCAGTTGACTATCGCTGAGCGGCGCCTCTAGCCTACCGTTGATCATGCCGAGGAGCTTCCGCACATCGTCTTTCGTGGCGCGTGTCAGCTGAAATTGAGCCAACGGCCCCTGCACATCGGCGGGCTCCAGTCCAAGCAGCAATGGGCACACGTACGCCTTGTTCAACGCCTTGGAGAGCGCGCCCGCCTCGAACAACAGCCAGGGTGCGGTGCGGTTCTCAAGCGTGAGGCAGACGACAGCGACACTGTGCACCTCAAGTTCACCACTGAGGTTCGCCAGCCATCGGTCGCCTTTCTCAATGTCGTCCGGTGAGAACCATGGCTTCACCGACTGGATGACGAGCGGAAGCCACTTATGGAGGCACTCCGCGACTGCCTTGCTGCGATTGCCCGACCAACTTAGGAAGACCTTCATCGCTACCTCCCGAGTCCTGAAAGCGTAGCACCGAAATGTTACGTCGCGTTCAAGCAAGATCGTGCAGCGCCTTCGCGAAGTTGAGATCAGCAAACTGGCCGCGTGACAGCAAAGCCGCAGGCGGCGGGCGGGCGCAGCGCCTCTTCGGCGCCGAGGAGCGGAAGGCTCGTGGCCCGCGCGCGCAGCGCGATTCGTGAACTGACTTGTCGCCGCCTGTTTGAACGTAGCGGAACGAAGTGAGCGGAGTGAGTTCGGCGACGGGCCACGAGCCTGAGCACCGCAGGGCAGTCGGCGTACCCGCCGACCGCCGAAGCGAAGCGGAGCACGCCTGCCGCCTGCGGCTTTGCCCGCGCAGACTGTTGCAGGAACGGGCTTGCTCGCAGCGGCGACGGGCAGAGCCCTCAAGCCGACATCTTCACCCGCCCCTTCTCCTCCTCCATCGTCTTCGCCAGCAACTTCACCAGCGCATAGGTCGCGTTGATGTGCGGCGTCGGCGTGCCGGTCAGCTTGCCAAGCTCGACAACAGAACCGACCAGCGCATCGATCTCAGGCGCGCGCCCGGCTTCCACGTCCTGCAGCATCGAGGTCTTGTGCTTGCCGACCTTCTCGGCCCCGCCGATGCGCTTGTCGATGCTGACGCGGAAGGTGATGCCGAGCTTGTTGGCCACCTCTTGCGCCTCGGCCATCATGTTGGCGGCCAGTTCTCGCGTGAGCGGGTACTGGCAGATGTCGACCAGGGTCGAGTGCGACAGCGCGCTGACCGGGTTGAAGGTCAGGTTGCCCCACAGCTTGAGCCAGATCTCGGCGCGGATGTTGTCGAGCACCGGCGCCTTGAAGCCGGCCTTGACGAAGCACGCGGACACCGCGTTGACGCGCTCGCTGCTGCTGCCGTCGAGTTCACCGACCGGGAAGCGGTCGCCTTCGATGTGGTGCACCACGCCTGGCGCGGCCAGCTCCGAGGCCGGGTAGACCACGCAGCCGATCACCTGGCTCGCCGGGATCTTCTGGCCGATCAGCCCGCTCGGATCGACCGTCTGCAGCCGGGTGCCGGCCAGCGCGCCGCCGTGCTCGTGGAAGTACCAGTAAGGCACGCCGTTCTGCATGGTCACGATGCTGGTGTTCGGGCCCAGCAGCTTGGGCACGTCGTTGGCCACGGCTTCGAGCTGGTGTGCCTTCATGGCCAGGATCACCATGTCCTGCACGCCGGCCTCGGCGTAGTCGTTGGTGGCCTTCACGTTGCGGGCGACCTGCTCGCTTCCGTCGTGCTCGACCAGCTTCATGCCGTTCTTGCGGATCGCCTCGAGGTTGGCGCCGCGCACGATGAAGGTCACGTCTTCACCCGCGAGTGCGAGTTTGACGCCGACGTAGCCGCCGATGGCACCGGCGCCGATGATTGCAATTTTCATGAAAGTCAAAGCTCCAGGAGAGTGGGGAATTCTTGGTGAGTGCGCGCCGCAGCGCGCTACTCGAAGCGGTTGACCAGCGTGCCGATGCCGTCGATCGTCACCTCGACGGTGCTGCCGGGCTTCATCGAGCCGACACCGACCGAGGTGCCGCACAAGATGATGTCGCCCGGCACCAGCGTCATGTCTTGCGAGATCATGCTGACCAGTTGCGCGACGGTGAAACGCATGTCGCTGACGGGGTAGTCCTGCCGCACGCTGCCGTTCAGCGTGGTCTTGACCACCAGCGTCGTCGGGTCGAGACCGGTGGCCACGGCCGGGCCGAAGGGGCAGAACGTGTCGTGGCCTTTGGCGCGCACCCACTGGGCAAAACTCGGGTCGCGGTTCAACTCGTCGGCCGAGGTCACGTCGTTGGCGCAGGTGTAGCCGAACACGTGATTCATCGCGTCGGCCTCCGACACGCCCTTGCACAGCTTGCCGATGACGATGCCCAGCTCGCCTTCGAACACCACCTTGCCGTCGCCCGGCGGCTTGACGATGGTCTGGCCGGGGTTCAGATAGCTGTTCGGCGACTTCAGGAAGTACAGCGGCTCGTTCGGCGCCGACAACCCCAGCTTGTCGCCCAGCGCCTTGAAGTTGTTCCACAGCGCGACGATCTTGCTCGGCTGCGTGGGGGCGAGCAAGGTCACGTCGGCGAGCGCAAGCACCCGGCCGGTGGCAACCGGCGCATCGAACATCGAACCGCTGTGCTCCTGCACCTGATCGGCGTCGAGCGTGCCAAAACCGACTGCACCCACTGCACCCACTGCGCCCGCGTGCATGAAGCGAACCCACCGTCTGGACATCTGCGCCCCCTGAAACCAAAGGCTCGATTGTGCCGGTTGAAGCTTGCCCGCACGGCTTGTGCGTGGTCGGCCAGCGACAGCGCTCGACGCACCGGGCACAGTCCGGTGCCAGGGGGGTTTTCCCACCGTTGACGCCCGGCGGACGCATCTCTATCGTGCATAGAATTGGTAAGGCCACTTGACCCCTGGAGCAAACACAGAATGAGCAACCGACTGTCAGGCAAGACCGCGCTGGTCACTGCCGCGGGCCAGGGCATCGGACGTGGCACGGCCGAGGCGTTTGCACGCGAAGGCGCGAGGGTTATCGCGACCGACCTCAACGCCGCCGCGCTGGCCGAGCTGAAGGGCACGCCTGGCATCACCACGCGGCCGCTTGACGTGACCGACCCCGAGGCGATCAAGGCCCTGGTGGCCGACATCGGTCTCGTGCAAGTGCTGTTCAACGCGGCCGGCTTCGTGCACTCGGGCTCGATTCTCGAATGCGAAGAAGCCGACTGGGACTTCTCGTTCAACCTGAACGCACGCTCGATGTACCGCCTGATCCGCGCGGTGCTGCCCGGCATGCTGGCGCAGGGCGGCGGCTCCATCATCAACATCGCCTCGGTGGCGGGCAGCATCAAGGGCATCCCGAACCGCTTCGTCTACGGCGCGTCGAAGGCAGCCGTGATCGGGCTGACCAAGGCGGTGGCGGCCGACTTCATTACCCGCGGGATCCGCTGCAACGCCATCTGCCCGGGCACGATCGAGTCGCCGTCGCTGCGCCAGCGCATCGAGATCCAGGCCAAGGCCACCGGGCAAACGCCGGCCCAGGTCGAAGGCATGTTCATCGGCCGCCAGCCGATGGGGCGCCTGGGCACCACGGCCGAAGTGGCAGCGCTGGCGGTGTACCTGGCGTCGGACGAATCGAGCTTCACCACCGGCACGTCGCAGTTGATCGACGGCGGCCTGTCCAACTGAAGAGGAGCGCACTGATGTCCCCGTTTGGAACCCTGGAAGGCACCGGCATCGAAGTGCTCGACCGCGAATTCGGCGGCCTGCTGGCCGGGCCCGAAAGAGTGCACCGCCTGTGGACCGGCGGGCGCTGGTGTGAAGGCCCGGCGTGGTTCGCGGCGCACCGCACGCTGGTGTGGTCGGACATTCCGAACAACCGGATCATGAAGTTCGACGAACTGAACGGCACGGTCGGCCTGTTTCGTGAAGACTCGAACAACTCCAACGGCAACACGGTGGACCGCGAGGGTCGGCTCGTCACCTGCGAACATCTGGCGCGCCGCGTGACGCGCACCGAGCATGACGGCCGCATCACCGTGCTGGCCGACCGCTGGCAGGGCAAGCGGCTGAATTCGCCGAACGACGTGGTGGTGCGCTCGGACGGTTCGATCTGGTTCACCGACCCGAGCTACGGCATCCTGTCCGACTACGAAGGCGCGCCGGCCGAGAGTGAGATCGGCGCCTGCCACGTGTACCGCATCGACCCGGCGACCGGCGCGGTCGACAAGGTGACCGACGACTTCGTCAAGCCCAACGGCCTGGCGTTCTCGCCCGACGAATCGCTGCTCTACATTGCCGACACCGGCGCCAGCCACGACCCCGACGGACCGCGCCACATCCGCAAGTTCAAGGTGAGTGGCGACGGCCGCAAGCTGGAACAGGGCAAGCTGTTCGCCAACTGCACCAGCGGGCTGTTCGACGGCTTTCGCGTGGACCGTGGCGGCCGCCTGTGGTGCAGCGCGCACGACGGCGTGCATGCCTACGCGGCCGATGGCCGGCTGATCGGCAAGATCCTGATCCCCGAAACGGTGGCCAACGTCTGCTTCGGCGGGCCCAAGCGCAACCGGCTGTTCATCTGCGCGACCTCGTCGCTGTACTCGCTGGTGCTCAAGACCAACGGCCTTTGATCCTCGCTTGACACCCACTTCCCCCCGACCCCAGAAAGACACCCCATGAAACTGATGCGCCACGGCCCCAAGGGAGCCGAACAACCTGCCCTGCTCGACGCACAAGGCCACGTCCGCAGCCTGACCAAGGCGCTGCCCGACATCAAGGCCAGCACCCTGTCGCCCACCAGCCTGCAGCGCTTGCGCGAACTCGACCCCACCAAGCTGCCGCTGGTCGAGAACCCCGGCCGCATTGCGCCGCCGTGGAGCGGCATGGGCAAGTTCATTTGCGTGGGCCTGAACTACTCCGACCACGCGGCCGAAACCGGCAACCCGATTCCGGCCGAGCCGGTGCTGTTCATGAAGACCACCAGCGCACTGATCGGCTGCAACGACCCGGTGGTGCTGCCGCAGGGCTCGGTCAAGAGCGACTGGGAGGTCGAACTCGGTGTGGTGATCGGCTCGAAGGCGCGCTACGTGAGCGAAGCGGATGCGCTCAAGCATGTGGCCGGCTACTGTGTGGTGAACGACCTGTCCGAGCGCGAATACCAGCTCGAGCGCAGCGGCACCTGGGACAAGGGCAAGGGCTGCGACACCTTCGGCCCGGTGGGCCCGTGGATGGTCACGGCCGACGAGGTACCCGACCCGCAGAACCTGGCGATGTGGCTCGAAGTGAACGGCAAGCGGGTGCAGAACGGCAGCACCCGCACGATGGTGTTCACGGTGGCTCACCTGGTGAGCTACATCAGCCGCTTCATGACACTTTACCCCGGCGACCTGATCAGCACCGGCACGCCGCCCGGTGTGGGCCTGGGCATGAAGCCGCCGATGTTCCTGAAGCCGGGCGACGCGATGAAGCTGGGTATCGCCGGGCTGGGCGAGCAGCACCAGAAGGTGCATGCGTGGGATCCGGCGCTGATCGACAACTGAACCCTGCCTCCCTCACCCCAACCCTCTTCCAGAGGGAGAGGGGGCAACACAAACACCATGGCCAACACCGTTCTCGACAACAACCCGATCATCCGCATCCATCCCGCGGATGACGTCGTCATCGCGCGCCACCAGCTGATCGGCGGCACCGTGCTGGCCAGCGAGGGCGTGACGGTCACCGGCCTGGTGCCGCCGGGCCACAAGCTTGCGGTGCGGGCGATCGCCGCCGGCCAGCCGGTGCGGCGCTACAACCAGATCATCGGCAACGCGAAGGTCGCCATCGCCCCGGGCCAGCATGTGCACACGCACAACCTGGAGTTCAGCAGCTTCGCGCGCGACTACGAAGCCGGCCGCGGCGCCACGCCCACCGCTTACGTCGATGCGCCCGCCACCTTCATGGGCTACGTGCGTGCCGACGGCCGCATTGCCACGCGCAACTACATCGGCGTGCTGACCTCGGTGAACTGTTCGGCCACGGTGGCGCGCGCGATCGCCGACCACTTCCGGCGCGACATCCACCCCGAGGCGCTGGCCGCGTTCCCGAACGTCGATGGTGTGGTGGCACTCACGCACGGCGGCGGCTGCGCCACGGCCAGCGACGGCGAACCGCTGCAGGTGCTGCGTCGCACGCTGGGCGGGTATGCCAAGCACCCGAACTTCGCGTCCATCCTGGTGGTCGGCCTCGGCTGCGAGACGAACCAGATTTCGGGCCTGATGGAGCAGGAGAGCCTGAGCACCGGCACGCAATTCCACACCTTCAACATCCAGGAAACCGGCGGCACGCGCAAGACCATCGCGCACGGCGTGGAGCTCGTGCAGTGGATGCTCGAAGAAGCCAACCGCGCGCAGCGCCAGCCGGTGAGCGCGAGCCACATCACCGTGGGGCTGCAGTGCGGCGGGTCGGACGGTTATTCCGGCATCAGCGCCAACCCGGCGTTGGGTGCCGCGGTAGACCGGCTGGTGCGCCATGGCGGCACCGCGATCCTGTCGGAAACACCCGAGGTCTACGGCGGCGAACACCTGCTGACGCGCCGCGCGGTGTCGCCCGCGGTGGCCGACAAGCTGCTCGCGCGCATCCGCTGGTGGGAGCAGCACTGCGAGCGCATGGAAGCCGAGATGGACAACAACCCGTCGGCCGGCAACAAGGCGGGCGGGTTGACGACCATTTTGGAGAAGTCGCTCGGCGCCATCGCCAAAAGCGGCACGACGAATCTGGTGGACGTGTACGAATACGCCCAGCCGGTCACCGCCAAGGGACTGGTGTTCATGGACACGCCGGGTTACGACCCGGTGTCTGCCACCGGCCAGGTGGCGGGTGGCGCGAACCTGATCTGCTTCACCACCGGCCGCGGCTCGGCCTACGGCTGCTCGCCGTCGCCGTCGCTGAAGCTGTCGACCAACACTGCACTGTGGGTCAAGCAGGAAGACGACATCGACATCAACTGTGGCGAGGTGATCGACGGGACCGCGAGCATCGATGAGATGGGGGAGCGGATCTTCCGGTTGATGTTGCGGACCGCTTCGGGCGAGAAGTCGAAGAGCGAGATCCATGGGTACGGGCAGAACGAGTTCGTGCCGTGGCAGCTTGGCGCGACGATGTAATTGCAGGCGCCGATAACGCATGAAGATCACCGCGGCCAGAGTCGTCGTCTGCTCCCCCGGCCGCAACTTCGTCACGCTGAAGATCGAGACGGACGAAGGCCTGACCGGCCTCGGCGATGCCACCTTGAACGGCCGCGAACTGGCGGTCGCCGCCTACCTCACCGAACACGTGATCCCGTGCCTGATCGGCCGCGACGCGCACCAGATCGAAGACATCTGGCAGTACCTCTACAAGGGCGCGTACTGGCGCCGCGGGCCGGTGACGATGAGCGCGATTGCGGCAGTGGACACGGCTCTGTGGGACATCAAGGCCAAGGCCGCCAACCTGCCGCTGTACCAGTTGCTCGGCGGCAAGAGCCGCAGCGGCGTGATGGTCTATGGCCATGCGAACGGGCGCGACATCGAGCACACCGTTGACGAGGTTCTGCGCTACAAGCAAGAGGGCTACAAGGCGATCCGCGCGCAGAGCGGCGTGCCGGGGCTCGAGAAGGTTTATGGCGTCGGCAAGGGCACCATGTTCTACGAACCGGCCGATGCCGACCTGCCGAGCGAACACGACTGGTCTTCCGAGAAGTACCTGCTGCACACGCCGAAATTGTTCCAGGCCGTGCGCGAAGCCGTCGGCCCCGACGTTCACCTGCTGCACGACGTGCACCACCGCCTCACGCCGATCGAAGCCGCGCGGTTGGGCAAGTCGCTCGAACCCTTCCACCTGTTCTGGATGGAAGACGCGACGCCGGCCGAAAACCAGGAAGCGTTCAAGCTGATCCGCCAGCACACCACCACGCCGCTGGCGGTGGGCGAGATCTTCAACACGCTGTGGGACTGCAAGGATTTGATCCAGCACCAGCTGATCGACTACATCCGCGCCACGGTCGTGCATGCCGGCGGCATCACCCACCTGCGGCGCATTGCCGACTTCGCCGCCATGTACCAGGTGCGCACCGGCTGCCACGGCGCCACCGACCTGTCGCCGGTGTGCATGGGCGCGGCGCTGCACTTCGACCTGTGGGTGCCCAACTTCGGCATCCAGGAGTACATGCGCCACACCGACGAGACCGACGCGGTGTTCCCGCATGCGTACACGTTCACCGACGGCTTGCTGTACCCCGGCGACGTGCCGGGCCACGGCGTGACCATCGACGAGGCGCTGGCCGCGAAATACCCATACCAGCGCGCCTACCTGCCGGTGAACCGGCTGCAGCACGACGGCACGTTGTGGAGCTGGTGAGTTGCCGGCGCCGCCGCGCCGAGCGCCCTGCCCAATGAACTCGCGATGAACCGCCTGACCCCGAACGCGCTCGACGCCCTCGACGCGACCAACGGCTCGATGCCGATCCGCCCGCGCTACGAGCGCGAGGGGCTGCGCTGCGGCATCGTGCACCTTGGCATCGGCGCGTTCGCCCGCGCGCACCTCGCGGCGGTCACCGAAACCGCGCTGCAGATCAGCGGCGACCTTGGCTGGGGCATCGTCGGCGTGTCGCTGCGCCAGCGCGACACGCACGACGCGCTGGCGCCGCAGGCCGGCCTGTACACGCTCGCACTGCGCGACGCTGCGCCCGGCGGCACGCCGCGCGAGGCGCTGCAGGTGATCGGTGCGCTGATGCAGGTGCTGGTCGCCCCCGACGACCCGCGCGCGGTGCTACAGCGCATTGCGCACCCTGACACACGCATCGTCAGCCTCACCGTCACCGAAAAGGGCTACCACCACGACCCCGCCACCGGCGCGCTGCGGCTGGCCGATCCGGACATCGCGCACGACCTGCAGCACGCCGACGCGCCGCGCACAACGCTCGGCTTCATCGTGCGCGGCCTGCAGCGGCGCTTCCAGCGCGGGCTGCCGGCACTCACACTGCTGTCGTGCGACAACCTGCCCGCCAACGGCGACACCTTGCGCGGCCTGGTGCTAGCGTTCGCCCAACAGGTTGACGGCGCGCTGCAAGAGTGGATCGCGGTGCGCTGCACGTTCCCCAATTCGATGGTCGATCGCATCGTGCCGCGCACGACCGACGCCGACCGCGAGCGCATCGGCGCGCGCCTGGGTCTTCGCGATGCGTGGCCGGTGGTGGCCGAACCGTTCATGGAGTGGGTGGTCGAAGACCGCTTCGCCGCCGGCCGCCCGCCTTGGGAGCTGGGTGGACCCAACGGCGGCGCGCGCTTCGTGAAAAGCGCCGAACCGTTCGAGCGGCTCAAGCTGCGCATGGTCAACG
Source organism: Methylibium sp. (assembly GCA_031382215.1). GTDB lineage: Bacteria > Pseudomonadota > Gammaproteobacteria > Burkholderiales > Burkholderiaceae_C > LGRD01. The sequence continues at coordinate 14,556 of JANMYQ010000329.1, read as the reverse complement.
GCAGCCACTCGACCCTGGCCTACCTGGGCTTCATGGCCGGGCTGAAGACGGTCGATCAGGCGGTGGCTGCGCCGGCCCTGCGCCGTTTCGTCGACGCGCTGATGGTTGAGGAGATCGAGCCCACGCTGCCGGCACTGCCGGGGCTGGACCTGGCCGACTACCGCGCGCGGCTGCTGCGCCGCTTTGGCAACCCCGCGCTGCAACATCAGACGCGCCAGATCGCGATGGACGGTTCGCAGAAGTTGCCGCAGCGGCTGCTCGGCACCGTGCGCGACCGGCTGCGCGCCGGGCAGCCTATCGAGCGGCTTGCGCTGGCCGTCGCGGCGTGGGTTCATTACCTGCGCGGCAGCGACGAAAGCGGCGTCGCCTACGAGATCCAGGACCCGCTGGCCGATGCGCTTGCGCAGCAACTCGCGCTGGCCGAACAGGCTGCCGCCGGCATCGCGGATGCTGTGGCCCGCGAACGCCAGCGCATCGTCGCCTTCTGCGCCTTCGCGCCCGTCTTCGGCGCACTCGGCGGCGACACACGCTTCGTGCACGCCGTCGCGCGACACACGCAGTCGCTGCGCGAACAGGGCGTGATGGCGACGCTGGAAGGCCGTGCATGAGCGCGGCCAGACACCCCGGCCACACACGCATGGGTGCGTTGCAAATCACAGGGGGTTTCCCCGCGTTGCCGCTGCTGCACACAGATGCCAGATTCCACGCTCACCCTTTCACGGAGGAGAGAACATGTCCGAGTCGAACCCCACATCACACAAGCGCCGCCAAGTCCTGACAGCCGCTGGCGCTTTCGGCGTTCTTGGCGCTGCGGCGCTGGTCCCCGGCACAGCGCGTGCGCAGGGCGCATGGCCGAACCGGCCGGTCACGGTCGTCTGCCCATGGGGCGCAGGCGGTGGCACCGACGCTACGGCGCGCATCATCGCCAGCCTGCTCGAGAAAGACCTGGGGCAACCGTTCAACGTGGTGAACCGCACCGGCGGCTCGGGCGTGGTGGGCCACTCGGCGATTGCCACCGCCCCGGCCGACGGCTACACGCTGGGCATGATCACGGTCGAGATCGCGATGATGCATTGGCAGAAGCTGACCGAGCTGAACCCCAAGAGCTACACGCCACTGGCGCTGATGAATGAAGACCCGCCGGGTGTGACCGTGAACGCATCGTCCCCCTACGCCGATGTGAAGGCGTTGGCCGACGCGATCAAGGCGTCGCCGGCCGGCAAGTTCAAGGCCTCGGGAACCGGACAAGGCGGCATCTGGCACCTGGCGCTGGTCGGTTGGTTGCAGGCCATGGGCCTCAAGCCCAATCACGTGGCCTGGGTGCCGTCCAACGGTGCCGGCCCTGCAATGCAAGACCTGGCAGCCAACGGGCTGGACATGGTGACCTGCTCGTTGCCGGAGTCTCGCGCCTTGATCGAGGCCGGCAAGGCGAAGGCGCTGGCCATCATGGCCACCGAACGCAACCCGGTGTTCCCGAACGTGCCGACCTTGAAAGAGGCCGCCGGTGTCGACTATTCAGTGGGCGCGTGGCGCGGCATCGCCGCCCCGCCGGGGCTGCCTGCCGACATCGCCGCCAAGATCGTCGTCGCCTTGAAGAAGGCGAACGACTCGAAGGAGTTCCGCGACTTCATGGCCAACCGCGGCTTCGGCGTCAAGTGGGCCGACCCGGCTGGTTTCGCCGCTTTCATGGCGTCGGCCGACGCCGCGATGGGCACGGCGATGAAGTCGGCCGGTCTGGTGCCTGCCTGAGGTGCCGTACTCACGCGAGTCCAGTCGGCGGCAAGCGGCATGAAGGTGTCCGACCGGGTGACCGGGCTGATGCTGGTCTTGCTCGGCGGCGCCGCCTATTGGGGCGGGTCGAAGCTGCTTCCGGTGCCCGGCCAGCAGGTCGGGCCCGATGTCTTCCCGATGGTGATCGGCGCGAGCCTGCTGGTCTGCGGTGTGCTGATCATGCTGGGCGTCGGGCGCACCTTCGAAGAAGAAGAAAAGATCGTCACCTCGGAAGCCGGCGACGTGGCCGACGCAGCCGTGGTGGAGCCGGAGCGAGGCTTCATCGACGGCTTCCTGCACGACGGCTGGAAGGTGCTGATCCCGCCCACGGCACTGTTCTTCTATTACTTCGCGTCGGAGCGGCTGGGTTTCTGGATCACCGCAACGCTGATGATCTTCGCGCTGGCCTGGAGCCAGGGCGCCAAGCTGAAGTGGGCCGTGGTGCTGGCCGTTGTGGCCCCCGCGCTGGTGCACCTGGTGTTCTACAAGCTGTTGCGCGTGCCCTTGCCCATCGGCATCCTGCAGTTCCCATGGGCCTGAGGCCAACATGAACCACCTGGTCGAAGGCTTCTACATGGTCATGCAGACCGACGTGCTGCTGACCATCCTGTTCGCGTCGATCTACGGCCTGGTCGTCGGCGCCCTGCCGGGCCTGTCGGCCACCATGGCCACCGCGCTGCTCGTGCCGGTCACGTTCTACATGACGCCCATCGCCGCCATCTCGGCCATCATCGCGGCGTCGGCGATGGCGATCTTCTCGGGCGACATTCCGGGCTGCCTGCTGCGCATTCCCGGCACCCCCGCGTCGGCCGCGTACACCGACGAAGCCTTTGCGATGACCCTGAAAGGCCAGCCCGAACTGGCGCTCGGCATCTGCCTGTGGTTCTCGGCCATCGGCGGCATCATCGGCACGATCTCGTTGATCGCGCTGGCGCCGGCACTGGCCGAGATGGCCTTCCAGTTCTCGACCTACGAGTACTTCTGGCTCGCGCTGCTGGGCCTGATGTGCGCGACCATGGTGGCGCGCTCCTCCCCTATCAAGGCGATTGCCGCGATGTTCCTGGGCCTGCTCATCACCTGCGTGGGCATCGAGAACCCGGCTGGCGCGCAGCGCTTCACGTTCGGCATCGCCGACCTGCTGGGCGGCATCGAGATCATCCCGGTGCTGGTGGGCGTGTTCGCGGTGTCCGAGGTGATGCGCGCCTACAAGGCAAAAGACGTGCCGGTGATGGCGCCCCGCAAGTTCGGCAGCATCCTGAAGGGCCAGTGGGCGCTGACCAAGTCGCACCCCAAGCAGCAGATTCGCGGCAACATCGTCGGCATCATCATCGGCGTGCTGCCCGGCGCGGGCGCCGACATGGCGGCGTGGATCAGCTACGCCATGTCGAAGCGCTTTTCGAAGACGCCCGAATTGTTCGGCACCGGCCACCCCGAGGGCCTGATCGAAGCCGGCGCCAGCAACAACGCCAGCCTGGCCTCGGGCTGGGTGCCGTCGCTGCTGTTCGGCATTCCGGGCGACACCATCACCGCCATCGCCATCGGCGTGCTCTACATGAAGGGGCTGAACCCGGGGCCGACCCTGTTCACCGAAAAGGCGTCGAGCATGTACGCGCTGTACATCGTGTTCATGCTCAGCAACATCATCATGATTCCGCTCGGCATCATGATGATCCGATCCGCCCGCTACGTGCTGTACGTGCCGCGCTCGCTCATCATGCCGGTGATCGTGCTGCTGTGCGCCGTGGGCTCGTTCGCCACCGGCAACAACCTGGCGCTGGTGTTCACCGTCGCGACCTTCGGGCTGATCGGCTACTTCATGGACAAGAACGGCTATCCCGTCGCCGCGCTGGTGCTGGGCGCGGTGATGGGGACGATGGTGGAGCAGAACTTCGTCACGTCGCTGATCAAGTCCGACGGCAGCCTGCTGCCGTTCTTCAGCCGGCCGGTGGCTGCCGTGCTCGCCTTCATGAGCATTGCGGCGGTGTTGTGGCCGCTGGCGGTCTGGTTGCGCAAGCGGGCGGCCTGACGGCGCTGGGCGTTGTTGCTGGGGCGGCGACGGCGCTGGGTGTCGTTGCCGGGGCGGCGCTAACGTTCGCCTGACGGCCAGCGCTGAAGCTGCGCTCATTGCCCTCGAAGGGCCAGCTGCGCAGGAGCGTGCCGCGATGAAACCCACACCCCAGGCCCCCCGGGCCAGCCAGGCCCCACCGGCCGATCCGCACGATCTGCACGACCCGATCCCGCCAGAGCCACACGGTGCGAACACGTACTCGGTGACCGTGCCGTGCCGCTACGCCACCGATACCTGGGTCAACGGCGCCCACTACTCGGCCGCGGCCTATCTGGTGGTCTGCAAGGTGGCCGGCGGGCTCTGGTACACCGTCAGCGGGTGCGCCTTCAACGACACGGCCTACTACGGCCAGCAGCTGTCCCTCACCTTCTCGGCCGCCAGCGCCGTGCCGCGGCCGGCCTCCGGGCCTGGCGAAGCGCGGGTCCAGGACCGCGGCGACACGCTGTGGGTCTGCCTGTCCAGCATCAGCGGCCCGCTGGCCCGGCTCGACGAGGCGCTGCCCTGCTTCGACGCCCGCTTCGGCGGCATGGCCATCGAGGCGGTGGCCAGCGTGCGCAAAACCCCTGGTTGAGGGGGTCGGCGGCCCGCAGGCCCCTCGGCGCGGTGCGGCCGATGTTTCAATGGCGCCTGTGCACGCCAGCCCTTCTGTTGCCAACTCATCTGCCAACCCCGCTGCTGCCACCTGGCGCATCGAACTGCTGGGGCAGGTGCGCGCCACGTCGGGCGACCGGGTGGTCACGCAGTTCGGCAGCCGCAAGGTCGCCGCGCTGCTGGCTCGCCTGGCGCTGTTCCCCAAGCGGGCCCACGGGCGCGAAGAACTGATCGACCTGCTGTGGCCCGAGGCCGACCTGGCCACCGGCCGCAACCGGCTGCGCCAGGCGCTGTTCGCGCTGCGCCGGTTGCTCGAGCCGCCCGGCGCTGCCGAGGTGATGCGGGTGGACCGCGCCAGCGTGCGCCTGAACGCCGACGCCTTCAGCTGCGACGCGATCGAGTTCGAGGCCTGCGTGCGCGCCCGCGAGGGCGCCGCGGCGCAGGCGCTATATGTCGGCGAGTTGATGCCGGGCTTCTACGAGGAGTGGATCGACGACGAGCGCGCGCGCCTGGCCGCGCTCGCCGACCGGGTTGCGGACGGGGTCGCCGACGATGGTGATGCGCCCGAGCCGCCCCCCACCCAGCGCCGACCCGCCAGCGCGGCCGAGCCCGGCACACCGGGCATGCACCTGCAGGCCACCGAATCTCAGCGCCCCGACCGGCAGGAATTGTTGCCCGCCTACGTGGCGCGCTTCTTCGGCCGCGAGGCCGAAATGGCGCAGGTCGCGCAGATGTTGCAGGCGCACCGCCTGATCACGCTGCTGGGCCCGGGCGGCTCGGGCAAGACGCGGCTGGCGGCCGAGGTGGCGCGGCGCTGCCGCCACGCCTACGCCGTGGTCGCTTTCGTGTCGCTGGCCGAATGCACGCGGCCCGACGAACTGCCGGGCCGGCTGCGCGCCGCGCTGCGCCTGCCGGGCCTGCACGGGGAGGCGCGCTCGGAATCACGGGGAGACGCGGCCGACGCCGTCGAGCAGCTCCAGCTCTACCTGCACGGCCGCGCCACGCTGCTGGTGCTCGACAACTTCGAGCAGCTCGTTGCACCCGGTGGCGCGCAGGTGCTCGAGCAACTGCTGCACGGCCTGCCCGAGCTGCGCATGCTGGTCAGCTCGCGCCGCGTGCTCGACGTGGAAGGCGAGCGCAGCTTCGACGTGGCGCCGCTGCCATTGCCGACACCCGCGCCACCGGCCGGCCCAGGTGACGCGAGTGCCGACGACGTGTCCGCACACGCACACGCACACGCGCCAGCACACGCGCTTGCACACGCACTCGCCACGAGTGCCGCCAACCCGAGCGTCGCGCTGTTCGTCGACCGCGCCCAGGGTGCGCGCGCCGGCTTTCACCTGAACGCGCGCAACCGCGCCGACGTCGAGGCGCTGTGCATTGCGCTCGAAGGCGTGCCGCTGGCCATCGAGCTGGCGGCCTCGCGCGCGCATGCGCTGTCGGTGGCCGAGATGCGCGCGCAGATGGACGAGCGCCTGGGTCAACCGCGCTTCGGCGCGCTCGCCCGCAAGGGCCCGCGTGCGGCGCGCGCACCGCGCCATGCCTCGCTCGACGCCGCGATCGACTGGAGCTGGCAACTGCTGAGCGCGCAGGACCAGGGCTGCCTGGCCGCGCTGTCGGTGTTCCGCGAGGGCTTCAGCGCCGACGCGGCCGCCGCCGTCTGGGCCGGCGTGCCGGCCGAGCCCGGAGCGCAAGAGGTGCTGGCGCGGCTGGTGAGCGACTCGCTCGTGCGCAGCGAACTCGGCCCCGACGGCACGATGCGCTACCACCTGTTCGAGATGGTGCGCGAGTTCGTCGCCGAGCGCGTTGCGGCGGCCGACCGCGCCGCGCTGCGCGGGCGCCACCGCGCGTGGTGCCTGCAACTGGCACGCAGCACGATGCTGCCGCTGGCCGACGTGCCCAACCTGCACGAGGCGCTGCGCACCAGCCTGGACGATGGGGAACCGCTGCAGGCGCTGGCGCTCGCGCTGGCCACCGAGTCGCACTGGGAGCGGCGCGGCGTGCCGCCCGAAGTGCGCACGCTGTGGCTGGCGGCGCTCGACGAGTTGCGCGCCATCTCGTCGGCCGGCACCGGCACCGCCGCCAGCACGCCCGCCGCCGAGCCCGCCGAGGTGCAGGCCGCCCGTTGCCTGTTCGCGCGCCGGCTCTACGAAACCGGCGACGTCGCCACCGCCGTGGTGCTGGCCGACGAAGCCGTCGCCGCCGCCCGCAAAGACCCGCTGCGTCTGGCCCCGGCGTTGGCGGTTCAGTTGCGGCTGCGCTGGAAGAGCCGGCCGCGCGGCGACGACGGCATGACCGACGCGCTGCACCGCGCGCTCGCGATGACCGACGACGGCAGCAACCCGCACACCCGCGCCGAACTGCTGAACCTGCTCGGCGAGGTGATGGTGCTGGGCCGCAACGAGCCCGAAGGCGCGCTGCCGCACTACGAGCAGGCACTGGCGCTGTACGAATCGCTCGGCGAAACGCGGCTGGCCTGGGACGTGCGTATGGGCCAGGGCATCTGCGCGCAGGTGCAGCGCCGCTTCGACGACGCGATCGTGATGCACACCGCCGTCGCGCAGGCCGCCGAGCGGCTGGACGACCAGTTGCTGCTGATCGACGCGTACAACAACCTGTGCGTCGCCTGCACCCACGCGCGCCGCTGGGGCGACGCGGCTCAGCACGGCCGCATGCAGTTGCGCCTGGCCACGCGCCAGTATTCGCGCTACATGCAGGTGATGGCGCTGTGGAACCTGGCCCTCCCGCTGGCCCGCAGCCACCAGCCGCAAGCCGCCGCGACCGCGCTGGCCGTCAGTGCGCGCGAGTGGTTGAGCCACTTCGGTGCGCTCGCTGCGGGCGATCGGCGCTACGTGCTCAAGGTCCGGCGCCTGGTACGCTGGCAGCTCGGGGAGGCGGCAACGGTGGCGCAGTGGGCCGAGGCGCAGGAAATGGCCTTGGCTGATGGGGTGAAGACTGCGTTGCAGGAAGCCGGCGGCGCGGCGTACCGGCCGCTGTAAGGACGAACGCGGGCGATCCGACAGAGCGTCCGTGGGCGGATTCCCGGCATGAAACTGGGCCGCACCTCGCCTGGCCTCCAACCCGTCACAGACCCCAACACCATGAACCACTTCGTCTTCAAGAATTGCCTCCTGCTCGCTTCCGTCGCCGGCGCGGCGGTGCTCAGCACCCCCGCGGTCGCGCAGGTCGACCCGAACCGCATGGTCGACGCCTTCGAGCGGGCCGGCGGCAAGTTCGACGGCTTCCGGCGCTCGGGCGCCAAGGGCGTCTGCGCCGTCGGCGAATTCGTCGGCAGCGCACAGGGCCGCGCCTTGTCGGCAGCCTCGGCCTTCAGCGGCAAACCGGTGCCGGTGTCCGCCCGCTTCTCGGTCGGCGGCGGCAACCCGAAAGCGCCTGACAACGCCCGGAGCCAGCGCAACATGGCGCTGCAGTTCGACCTGCCCGGCGGCGAGGTCTGGCAGATGGGCAACATCTCGGCGCCGATCTTCGGCGCAGCCACGCCGGAGCAGTTTCTCGGCCGGCTGGAGTCGCTCGCACCCGATGCCGAGACGAAGAAGCCGAACCCGGAGAAGGTCAAGGCCTTCGCCGACGCCAACCCCGACGTACTGCTGCAGGGCAAGTACTTTGCCGGCCAGCCGGTGCCGGCCAGTTTCGGCAAGGTCAACTACTGGGGCGTGCACGGCTTCGGTTTCGTCGACACGAGCGGCGCAAAACAATGGGGCAAGTGGGTCTTCGAGCCGGTTGGCGGCACGCAGGGCCTGAGCGACGACGAGGCCAAGGCCAAGGGCACCGACTTCCTGTTCGACGAGCTGCGCCAGCGCGTCGCGGCCGGCGGCGTGGCCTTCGACTTCAACCTGCAGCTCGCCCAGCCCGGCGACAGGATCGACAGCGCCGTGACGCCGCTGCCCGAGGACCGCAAGAAGGTCAACCTCGGCCGGCTGACGATCAGTGCAGTGTCGGCCGATGCGAGCGGCCCCTGCCTGACGGTCACCTACAACCCGACCGCGCTGCCCAAGGGCGTGGAGCCCTCCGCCGACCCGATGCTGGCGGCCCGCGCGGCGCCGTACGCGGTGTCGCTGGGCCGGCGCCTGACCGAGGGCGCGAAGCAGTAGGCCGCCAGCCGGAAAACGATCTCCTGACGCTGCGTTGAGAAGCTCTGCCCGTCGCAATCTCGCGGCGCTTCAAGGGCAGGGCAGCATGATCACTCACCGCAAGCTTCGCATCGTCCATTTCGCCATGGCCGTGGCCGTCGCCTGGGCTGCCGCGGCGGCCGCCCAGGCGCAGACCTGGGAATACAAGTCGTACAAGAAACAAGGTCTGGGCGGCCAGTACAACAAGGACGTGTTCACGATGGGCACGGTTTCGGTCGAAGAGAAGGACGGCAAGCCCTACTTCACGATGAACGCCGGCCCGCTCGACGGCTGCCTGCGCGGCGGCGTGCCGGCCAAGGTGGAGAAAACCGCCGAGACGACCATCGTCGAGCCGCAGATCGCGCTGGCCGGCTGCGAGAAGTTCCGCTACGTGATCCGCAATGACGGCAGCGGCGGGCACCGCGAGATCTGGCGCGGCGAGCAGTGGGTCAACAGCAAGTGGGACCACGGGCTGACGCCCGCGAAGTGAGCGCCAAGGCGGCGGGCAGCCGCCCGCCGCCTTGACTTCAGGCGTTCAGTGCCGCCTGCACCTCATCGAGCATCTTCTTGGCGTCGCCGAACAGCATGCGGTTGTTCTCTTTGTAGAACAGCGGGTTGTCGACGCCGGCGTAGCCGGAGGCCATGCTGCGCTTCATCACGATCGAGGTCCTGGCCTTCCAGACTTCGAGCACCGGCATGCCGGCGATGGGGCTGCCCGGGTCTTCCTGCGCGGCCGGGTTCACGATGTCGTTGGCGCCGATGACCATGGCCACGTCGGTGGCCGGGAAGTCCTCGTTGATCTCGTCCATCTCCATCACGATGTCGTAGGGCACCCTGGCCTCGGCGAGCAGCACGTTCATGTGGCCCGGCATGCGCCCGGCCACCGGGTGGATGCCGAAGCGCACGTTGACGCCCTTGGCGCGCAGGATCTTTGTGATCTCGCAGACCACGTGCTGGGCCTGCGCCACCGCCATGCCGTAACCCGGCACGATGACGACGTTCTTGGACTCCTTGAGCAGCTCGGCGGTCTCCACCGCACTGATCGGCGTCACCTCGCCGGCCGGCTGGGCAGCGCCCCCCGCTCCCGCGGGTGCTGGCGCGCCGCCGCCGAAGCCACCAGCGATCACGCTGATGAAGTTGCGGTTCATCGCTCGGCACATGATGTACGACAGGATCGCGCCCGACGAGCCGACCAGCGCGCCGATGACGATCAGCAGGTCGTTGCCGAGCATGAAGCCGGTGGCGGCCGCGGCCCAGCCCGAATAGCTGTTGAGCATCGAGACGACCACCGGCATGTCGGCGCCTCCGATGGCCATGACCATGTGGATGCCGAACAGCAGCGCGATCACCGTCATCACCAGCAGCGGCAGCAAACCGGCCTGCATGGTCTCGGCCTGCAGGAACGCGCGGCCGAACCAGAACACCAGCAGCAGGGCGGCCAGGTTCATCCAGTGCCGGCCCGGCAGCAGCAGCGGCTTGCCGCCGATCTTGCCGGACAGCTTGCCGAAGGCGATCACCGAGCCCGAGAAGGTGATGGCGCCGATCAGGATGCCGAGGTAGACCTCGCCTTCGTGGATGGCCTTCTCGGCCGGTGTCGGGAACACGATGGAGGTGTCGACGTAGCTCGCGAAGCCGACCAGGCAGGCCGCCAGGCCCACGAGGCTGTGCATCAGCGCGACGAGCTCGGGCATCTGCGTCATCTGCACCTTCTTGGCTGCATACAGGCCGATGCTGCCGCCGATCACGAGCGCGCCGATGATCCAGGCGTAGCCGGCCGGCGTGACGCGCGGGCTGAGCACAGTGGCGACCACCGCGATGGCCATGCCGATCATGCCGAACAGGTTGCCGCGGCGTGCGGTCTCCGGGTTCGCGAGCCCTCCGAGGCTGAGGATGAAGAGGATGGTGGCGCCGATGTAGGCGACGGTGGCGAGGCTGGCAGTCATGTCCGCTCCTTCTGCTTGTTGTTCTTCTTCACTTGCGGAACATCGCCAGCATGCGGCGCGTCACCGCGAAGCCGCCGAACATGTTGATGGCGGTCAGCACGAGCGCGAGCACGGCCATGCCGAGGATGAGCACGTTCGGACGGTCTGCGCCGGCGCCCACGAGCGGTGGTGCGATCTGGACCAGCGCGCCGATGGCGATGATCGACGAGATCGCGTTGGTCACGCTCATCAGCGGCGTGTGCAGCGAGGGCGTCACGTTCCAGATCACCATGTAGCCGATGAAGCAGGCCAGCACGAACACCGTGAAGTGCGACAGGAACGAGGCCGGCGCGAACAGGCCGGCCAGCAGCAGCGCGAGCGCACCGACGCCGAAGGTGATCGCCAAGGACTTGGCCGACATCGGCTCGCTGGCGCCGTGGCCGTGGCCCTTGGAGGCAGGCGCCGCCACCGCGGCGGGTTTGGGTGCCGGAGCGGGAAGCTTGAGCGGCGGCGCTGGCCAGGTGACGGTGCCGTCCTTGATGACCGTGAGGCCGCGGATGGCGTCGTCTTCCATGTTGACGTTGACGATGCCATCCTTGGTTTTGCACAGCTCCTCGGTCAGGCGCAGCAGGTTGTTCGAGTACAGCGTCGACGACTGCCTGGCGAGCCGGCTGACGAGATCGGTGTAGCCGACGATGGTGACACCGTGCTTGACCACCGACTGGCCGGGTTCGGTCAGTTCGCAGTTGCCGCCCTGCTCGGCCGCCATGTCGACGATCACGCTGCCCGGCTTCATGCTCTTCACCATCTCGGCGGTGATGAGCTTGGGCGCGGGCTTGCCCGGGATCAGCGCGGTCGTGATGATGATGTCGACCTCGCGCGCCTGCTTGGCGTACATCTCGCGCTGGGCCTGCTGGAAGCCCTCGCTCATCACCTTGGCGTAACCGCCGCCGCCAGAACCCTCTTCTTCGTACTCGACCTTGACGAACTCGCCGCCCAGCGAGGTCACCTGGTCGGCCACCTCGGCGCGCGTGTCGTTGGCGCGCACGATGGCGCCCAGGCCTGCGGCCGTGCCGATTGCGGCCAGGCCCGCCACGCCGGCACCGGCGATGAACACCTTGGCGGGCGGTATCTTGCCCGCGGCAGTGATCTGGCCGTTGAAGAAGCGGCCGAAGGCGTTGGCCGCCTCGATCACCGCGCGGTAGCCGCTCACGCCGGCCATCGAGGTCAGCGCGTCCATCTTCTGCGCGCGCGAAAGCTGGCGCGGCAGCGCGTCGATGGCGAGCACGGTGGCGCGCTTGGCGGCCAGCGCCTGCATCAGCTCCGGGTTCTGCGCCGGCCAGACAAAGCCGACCAGCGACCCGCCTTCGCGCATCAGCGCCACTTCGTCGAGGCTCGGCGGGCGCACCTTGTAGACGATGTCGCTTCGGCCCCAGAGCTCGGCGGCGCTGCCGACGACCTCGGCGCCGGCAGCGCGGTAAGCGTCATCGTCGAAATTCGCCGCGGCGCCAGCGCCGCTTTGCACGGCCACCGAGAACCCCAGCTTGACCAGTTTCTCGACCACGTCGGGCACGGTGGCGACGCGCTTCTCTCCAGCCGCTGTTTCCAGCGGGACTCCAATCAGCATAGGTGGCTCCTCGGTGAATGTTGTGTGCGGATTCTGGCATTCTTCACGCTGGCCAAGCGGCCGACGCGAAACCGGCTTCGCGGGCCGCTGGCGGCGCGCCTGGGTGGAGCGCCGCAGGCGCCATGGAGGGTCGATGTCCATACGCTGGAAACCGAGTGTCACCGTCGCTGCAGTCATCGAAGACCGCGGCCGGTTCCTGCTGGTCGAAGAGCGCACGCCAGAAGGGCTGAAGCTCAACAACCCGGCCGGCCACCTGGACCCGGGCGAGTCGCCCCAGCAAGCTGTGGTGCGCGAAGCGCTGGAAGAAACCGCGCGAGTCTTCACGCCCGACCGGCTGGTAGGCGTGTACCTGGCGCGGATGCAGCGCGCGACGACCGGCGAGGACATCACCTACCTGCGTTTCGCCTATGGCGGCACGGTGGGCGAGGCCGACCCTAACCGTGAACTCGACCAACCCATCGTCCGCACGCTGTGGATGACGCTGGCCGAAGTGCGCGCCAGCGTGGCCCGGCACCGCAGCCCGCTGGTGCTGCAGTGCATTGAAGACTTCGCGGCCGGGCGGCGCTACGCCATGGACCTGGTGACGACCCACCCGAGCGTGCAAGTCGGGCCGGCCGCCCTGCCGCGCGCTACTTCGCCACCGCCGGCTTGAGCAAGGCCAGCGAGAGCGCCGCCACGCAGCACGCCATCGCCAGCCACTGCGTCGGCCCGAGCGGCTCGCCATGCACGATGGCGCCTGACACCATCGCCACCACCGGCACCATGATCGACGACAGCCCGGCCACGTTGGTCGGCAGCATGCCGACGATCGCGAACCAGCAGGCGTTGCCGATGCACATGGGCACCAGCGAGATGTAGCCGATCACCGCGATCGACTGCCACGACGGCATGAACCACTGGTGGTCGCCCAGGATCAGCGCGCCGATCGTGGTGGGCACCGCGGTGATCAGCAACTGCCAGCCGGCCAGCACCATCGCCGGCACCTCGACCTTGCGCCGTTTCAGGATCAGGGTGCCGATCGCCCAGCCGAGCCCGGCGATCAGGCCCAGCGCCAGGCCCAGCGGCGCCTGCGCATAGGTCGCGAAGCTCGGCACCATCAGCAAAGTCACCGCGGCTGCGCCTAGCAGCACGGCCAGCAGCAAGCGCCCGGTGAGCTTTTCGCCCAGCACGGCCCAGCTGATCAGCGCGGCCCACAGCGGCATCGTGAAGCCGAGCACGGCCGACTGGCCCGACGGGATCAGGATCGCCGAGTAGGTGCTGGCGATGTTCCACAGCACCAGGTAGAAGCAGGTCGCGGTCACGACGGTCCACCAGTATTTGCGCGGGATCACCAGCGACTGGCCCCAGGCGCGCGCCACTGCCAGCAGCGCGACGCCGGCCACGGTCACCGCGACGGCGCGGAACGTCCACACAGACACCTCGCGCACCGCAAACGGAAAGAGCGGCCAGTTGGTGCCCCAGACCAGGGTCAGGATCGCCAGCAGGATCAAGGCGCGCGGTGGAACGGTGGTGGCAGTCATGGGGCGCGAGGCTATCTCATCCGTGCCGCACACGTCGGCGCAGGTCCGCCTTGCGATCGGGATCGCCGCCCTAAAATTCTGCCGATGAAACTGCAGCGCGTGGTGGTCGGCCTGTCCGGCGGGGTCGACTCCGCGGTCAGCGCGCACCTGCTCAAGCAGCAGGGGCACGAGGTCGTGGGCATCTTCATGAAGAACTGGGAGGATGACGATCGGCCCGCCAGCGGCCCGGGTGACGACGACTCGACGGACAGTGGCTACTGCTCATCGAACGAAGACTTCGTCGACGCCGCCGCGGTGGCCGATGTGCTCGGCATCGAGATCGAGCACGTCAACTTCGCCGCCGACTACAAGGACCGCGTGTTCGCCGAGTTTCTGCGCGAGTACCAGGCCGGCCGCACGCCCAACCCCGACGTGCTGTGCAATGCCGAGATCAAGTTCAAGGCCTTCCTCGACCATGCCTTGCGGCTCGGTGCAGAGAAGATCGCGACCGGTCACTACGCCCGGGTGCGCGAAGTGAATGGCGAACATCAGTTGCTCAAGGGCCTGGACCCGCTGAAAGACCAGAGCTACTTTCTGCACCGGCTGAACCAGGCGCAGCTCGCCAAGACGCTGTTCCCGGTGGGTGAGCTGCACAAAACCGAGGTGCGGCGCATGGCGCTGGAAATGGGCCTGCCGAATGCGAAGAAAAAAGACAGCACCGGCATCTGCTTCATCGGCGAGCGGCCGTTCCGCGAATTTCTGAACCGCTACTTGAGCCATGAACCCGGGCCCATGCTCGACGAGTTGGGGCGCGAACGCGGCCGCCATGTGGGCCTGAGCTTTTACACGCTGGGCCAGCGCCAGGGCCTGGGCATAGGCGGCGTGGCCGGCAACGACGTGGCGGCCAGCGGCGCCCGCACTTCAGAACACCGCCCCTGGTACGTGGCGC
>JANMYQ010000325.1:0-1681 GCA_031382215.1 Methylibium sp. | reverse complement strand
ACATGGGCCACGGCCGGGTTGGCGTCGTCGTTGAAGCCCTTGTAACCCTGGATGCCGAAAAACACGAAGGACGGGAAGATCAGCAGCACGAGCACGAATTGCAGCAGCCGTGTGTGCTTGCGAACGAAGTCGAACATCGAGAACCTCTGGCTGGCGGATCGGGCACCCGAAAGCTGGGGCCCAGATGCAACAAAGGCGAACCGGGGTTCGCCTTGGGATCGGAATAAGATTTTGATTCTAGCCGACGCAACAGCGCCAGAAGCACGGCGATGACGGGTTCGGTGGGTGTTCCGGGTGGTGGGTGCTGAGGGGTTCGAACCCCCGACCTACGCCTTGTAAGGGCGCCGCTCTACCAACTGAGCTAAGCACCCGGGGCAGCGTGTGAGGGCTGGCGCCGACGCTGCGGATCGATGGGCTCGACGGCTCAGTTCAACGCGTCTTTCAACGCCTTGCCGGGACGGAACTTCGGCACCTTGGCGGCCTTGATCTTGATCGCCGCGCCGGTGCGCGGGTTGCGCCCGCTGCGTGCCGCGCGCTTGCCGACGCTGAAGGTTCCGAAGCCCACCAGCGACACGCTGTTGTTCTTCTTCAGCGTCGACTTCACACCGCCAATCATGGCTTCCAAGGCACGCGTGGCGGCGGCCTTGGAGAGGTCAGCCTGCTTGGCGATGTGCTCGATCAGTTCTGTCTTGTTCACGGGTCATCCCCCTCAAAAAGGTGTCTCGCTCGGAATTCGGGTGTGGGTTTGGGCCGCGTGGATGGAGGCATGACGGCCAAATTCATTACAGCCGCGCGCTCCACCCCTGTCAAGCGGGGATGCGGATTCTATGCGTAATGACTTGCTGCGAAACACCTGTGAAACGAGGCTCGATGCAACCCGGGCCATGCCATCAAAACAGGCCCGTCGATAGCGTGACAAAGTGCCACGCGGTGTTGCGCCGACCGGGCCTCAGCGCGCCTTGGCGCGGATCTCTGGCAGGGCCTTTTGAAGGTAGTACACCATCGACCAGATGGTCAGCACGGCCGCCACCCAGATCAGCACCGTACCCCACAAGTGAGTGTCGATCACGCCGAACAAACGGCCGTCGTAGAGCAGGAAGGGGATGGCGACCATCTGCACCACCGTCTTCAGCTTGCCCAGCATGTGCACTGCAACACTGCGCGAGGCGCCGATCTGCGCCATCCACTCGCGCAAGGCCGAGATGGCGATCTCGCGGCCGATGATCACCAGCGCCACCAGCGAATGCAGGCGCTGTTCGTGCACCAGCACCAGCAGCGCGGCGCAGACCAGGAATTTGTCGGCCACCGGGTCGAGAAAGGCACCGAAAGACGAGGTCATGTTCAGACGCCGCGCCAGGTAGCCGTCGGCCCAGTCGGTGAGTGCCACCACGACGAACAGGACCGTGGCGATCAGGTTGCGCTCGGGCTCGGCGAGCGGCAGCTGGAACACGCCGACGATCAGCGGGATCGCAACGATGCGGGCCCAGGTCAGCAGGGTCGGAAGGTTGAAGAACATCGGTGCATTGTCGCCCGAGTTCGTGCCGCGCCGGTCGACGCGGCACGCACCGTCGTCAGTGGTCGAGCGTGCGCGGCTTGAACTTGCGTTCCTTGTCGTAGAGAAAGGTCTCGGTGAAGCGCCATGGCTTCGGCAGCCGCGAGACGTCGCCGAACGGTGCGGCGC
>JANMYQ010000295.1:0-1611 GCA_031382215.1 Methylibium sp. | reverse complement strand
GGCAACATCGGCCTGATGAAGGCGGTCGACAAGTTCGAATACCGGCGCGGCTACAAGTTCTCGACCTACGCCACCTGGTGGATCCGCCAGGCCATCACGCGCTCGATCGCCGACCAGGCCCGCACGATCCGCATCCCGGTGCACATGATCGAGACGATCAACAAGATGAACCGGCTGAGCCGCCAGCACTTGCAGGAGTTCGGCTTCGAGCCCGACGCACCGACCCTGGCCGAGAAGATGGAGATCCCGGAAGACAAGATCCGCAAGATCATGAAGATCGCCAAGGAACCGATCTCGATGGAGACCCCGATCGGCGACGACGACGATTCGCACCTGGGCGACTTCATCGAAGACACCAACAACACCGCGCCGATCGAGGCCGCCATGCAGGCCGGTCTGCGCGACGTGGTGAAGGACATTCTCGATTCGCTGACCCCGCGCGAGGCCAAGGTGTTGCGCATGCGCTTCGGCATCGAGATGAGCACCGACCACACGCTCGAAGAAGTCGGCAAGCAGTTCGACGTGACGCGCGAGCGCATCCGCCAGATCGAGGCCAAGGCGATCCGCAAGCTCAAGCATCCGAGCCGGTCGGACAAGCTCAGAACCTATCTGGACAATCTTTGATTGGCTGGATAGGTAAGGCCGCAGGCATTTTCGGCCGCGCAGCGGACGGCTGAGCTTGCGCCGCAGGCACAAGCTGCGCACCTATCTGGACAACCTCTGACCTTCTCCAGCTTCCTCTGACCGTCTCCCCCTTTGTGGGGAGGGCCCCCGGGTTCCCTCGGGGCGTCTCTTTTTCCGGTCACGGGGCCGATATAAACTCGCAGCCATGAAGAACGAGTTGCCCGAATGACACAAATCGTCGAAGGCACCATTCTGTTCACGGACCTGCGGGGCAGCACGTCCCTGTACGAAACGCTGGGCAATACCGAGGCCACGGCGGTCGTGACACAAAGTGTGGCCTTGCTGGCGCACATCGTGCGCACCCGCAGCGGGCGGGTCGTCAAGACGCTGGGCGACGGGCTGATGGCCATCTTCCAGGAGTCGGCGTCGGCCATCCAGGCGGCCGACGAAATGCACGAGTCGCTCGAACGCATCGGCCCGCTGGGCACTGGCGGCTTGGCCGTGTCGGCACAGGTGCCGCCGCTGAAGCTGCAGGTGGCGCTGGCCCAGGGTGAAGTAGTCGAAATGGCCGGAGACCTGTTCGGTGATGCCGTCAATGTGGCCGCCCGGCTGCTCGACCACGCCGGCGACAACGAGACCCTGGCCACCGCCAACGTGCTGAACGGTCTGTCCGACAAGGAGCGCGAGCGCTTTCGCAGCCTCGACCGCATGCAACTGCGTGGCCGCGCCGAACCAGTGCACGTGCACCTGCTCGAGCCCGAGCGCCGTTTCGGCGACACCGCGACCACCGCCTTCGGCGACATGGCAGTGGTGCCCGAGCCCGAAGGCATCCGGCTGGTCTGGCTCGACCTGAACCGCGTCTACACCGGCGCCAGCCTGCCGGTCGTGCTGGGCCGCAGCCCACAGGCGGCCACATTGACGGCATCACCGAACAGGTCTCCGGCCATTTCGACTACTTCACCCTGGGCCAGCGCCACCTGCAGCTTC
>JANMYQ010000290.1:0-13502 GCA_031382215.1 Methylibium sp. | reverse complement strand
CGAAATGGCTAAGCGAACCCTCGCCAACACCTGGCCGCGCGTGCTGCTGTACGCGGTGCTGCTGTACCTGGCGCTGCTGTTCCTGTTGCCGATCTACGTGATGATCGTCAACTCGCTGAAGCCGCTCGACGAAATTCGCGCAGGCGACCTGATGGCTCTGCCCGCCGACCCCACCTTCGAGCCCTGGTCGCAGGCCTGGAGCCTGGCGCGAATAGGCGTGCAGGCCACCGGCCTCAAGCCCTATTTCATCAACTCGTTCCTGATGGTCGTGCCGGCGGTGTTCCTGTCCACTGTGATCGGCGCGTTCAACGGTTATGTGCTGACGCAGTTCACCCTGCGCGGCTCGGCCATCATCTTCGCGCTGCTGCTGTTCTCGGTCTTCATTCCGTTCCAGATCGTGCTGATCCCGATGGCCAAGACGCTCGGTGTGCTCGGCCTGGCGGGCACGGTGAAGGGGCTGATCTTCGTGCACGTGGTCTACGGCATCGGCTTTTCCACGCTCTTCTTCCGCAACTACTACGCCGCGTTTCCCGGCGAACTGGTGCGTTCGGCGCGCATGGACGGTGCCGGCTTCATGCGCCTGTTCTGGCGCCTGCTGCTGCCCAACAGCGGGCCGATCATCGTGGTCTGCGTGATCTGGCAGTTCACCAACATCTGGAACGACTTCCTGTTCGGCGCTTCGTTCAGCGACTACAGCTCCTACCCGCTGACGGTGGCGCTGAACAACCTGGTGAACAGCTCCACCGGCGTGAAGGAATACAACGTGCATTTCGCCGGCGCCTTCATCGCCGCGATCCCGACCTTGATCGTCTACATCGTTTCGGGCAAGTACTTCGTGCGCGGGCTGATGGCCGGCTCCGTGAAGGGTTGAAGAGGCTGAACACAAACAACACCATGGCCAAACTCTCACTCGAAAACGTCAGCAAGTCCTTCGGCAACGTGAAGGTGCTGTCGCAGATCGACATCACCTTGCCCGACGGTGAATTCCTGGTGCTGGTCGGCCCGTCGGGCTGCGGCAAGAGCACCTTGATGAACATCGTCGCCGGGCTCGAAGAACCGAGCACCGGCCACATCGTGCTCGGCGGGCGCGACGTGACCGAACTCGGCCCATCGGAGCGCAACATCTCGATGGTGTTCCAGTCGTACGCGCTGTACCCGAACATGACGGTGGCGCAGAACATCGCCTTCCCGCTTGAGATGCGCGGCGTGCCGCAGGCCGACCGCGCCAAGACGGTCGACAAGGTGGCCACCTTGCTGCAGATCGGCCACCTGCTCGACCGCAAGCCGCGCCAGCTCTCCGGCGGCCAGCGCCAGCGTGTGGCGATCGGCCGGGCACTGGCACGCGAACCGCAGCTGTTCCTGTTCGACGAACCGCTGTCCAACCTGGACGCCAAACTGCGCGTGGACATGCGCGCCGAGATCAAGCGCCTGCACATGCGCACCGGCGTGACCACGATCTACGTGACGCACGACCAGGTCGAGGCGATGACCCTGGGCTCGCGCATCGCGGTGCTCAAGGGCGGCGTGATTCAGCAACTGGCCACGCCGCTCGATCTGTACGAGCGGCCCGCCAACCTGTTCGTGGCCGAGTTCATCGGCTCGCCGTCGATCAACACGCTCACGGCGACGGTCGACGACGCCGGCCTGCTGCGCCTGCCGAACGGCCACGCGGTGCACTTCGGCGGCGACGCGCGTTTGAAGGTGGCTGCCAAGGAGGTGATCGTCGGCGTGCGGCCGGAAGACTTCGTGCTGCGCGACGAAGGCAACCCGGGCGCCGACGGCGACGTGCTGGCCGGCACGATCTCGCTGATCGAGCCGACCGGGCCCGAGACCTACATGGAGGTCGATCTGGGCTTCAAGGAAATCACCGTGCGCCTGGCCGGCCGGCCGACGCTGGCGCTGGGCGCGCCGGTGCGGCTGGCGATCCCGCCCGAGGCGGTGCACTTGTTCGACGCTGACAGCGGCGTGCGGTTGAACTGAGCGGAGGCCGCCAATGCGTTGGGGATTCATCGGGGCGAGCAACATCGCCGAACGCGTGATCGTTTCGATGCGCAAGATCGGCGGTCAGCAACTGGCCGGCGTGTATTCGCGCATGCTGCCGCGCGCACAGGCGTTTGCCGCGCAGCAAGGCCTGGCAGTGGCGAGCGACGATCTCGAAGGCTTTCTGAGCCGCGGTCGCTTCGACGCCGTCTACATCAGCTCGACCAACGAACTGCACCATCCGCAGGCATTGGCTGCGCTCGCGCACGGCTGCCACGTGATGTGCGAGAAGCCGCTGGCGATGTCGCTGGCCGACGCCGCGCAGATGATCGAGCGCGCCCGCAGCGCCGGCCGCGTGCTGGCCACCAACCACCACCTGCGCGCCTCGGCGCTGCACCAGCGCGTGCGCGAGATCATCGCCGCCGGTGAACTCGGCCAGGTGCACGGCGTGCAGGTGAGCCACGCGGTGCATCTGCCGCCGCATCTGCAGGGCTGGCGGCTCGACTCGGCCGCGGCCGGTGGTGGCGTGGTGCTCGACATCCTGGTGCACGACGCCGACCTGCTGCGCTTCGTGCTCGGCCGCGAGCCGTTGCGCATCAGCACCCGCACGCTCGGCACCGGCATGGCGCGCGCCGGACTGGAAGACAGCGCGATGAGCGTGATCGAGTTCGACGGCGGTGTGCTGGCGCAGACGCACGAGTCTTTTGCCGCCGCCCACGCGCTGACGCGCCTGCACGTGCTGGGCACACAAGGCAACCTGTACGCCGAAGGTTCGCTGACGCAGGCCGGTGGCGGCACGCTGGTGCTGCGCAACGCGCAAGGCGCCACGGCGATCCCGGTGCCGGCGGTAGACCTGTACGAACGCGGCTTCGAACGTTTCGTCAGCGCCTGCGCCGGCCAGGGCGTGCCGCTGGCCAGCGGCGAAGACGGCGCCCGCGCGATGGCCGTGGCGCTGGCCGGCCTGCAGTCGGCCCGCAGCGGGCAGGTCGAGGCGATCTCCTTCTCTTCTTGAGGTGATGTGATGCAAGCATGGATGAACGACGTTCCCCGCGCCGTGGCACAAGCCCAGCGCGACCTGCGCCACCGCGTGGCCGACCACGCCGAGCGCTTCGCCACGCTGTCCGCGGCGCTGCGCGATGAAGTCGCCAGCGTGCGCAGCGAACAAGCCGCCGGTGGCGCGGTGCCCGAACTGGCGTTTGCAGACATCGCCGCCGGCAAGGTGTCGGCCGCCGCGGTCGCGCGCATCAAACGACGTGGCTGTGTAGTGATCCGCGGTGTGTTCGACCCGCGCCAGGTGCACGAGTGGAACGAGCAGATCGTGCGCTACATCGACTCGAACCACTACCTCGAACACGCCAAGGCCAAGGCCGGGCTCGACAAGTACTTCAGCTCGCTCGCGTCGGGCCGGCCGCAGATCTACAGCCTGTACTGGTCGAAGCCGCAGATCGCCGCGCGCCAGAGCGAAGCCATGGCGCAGACCAAGCGCTTCCTGAACCGCCTGTGGCGCTTCGAGAAGAACGGCCAGCAATTCTTCGACCCCGACCGCGAGGCCACCTACTCCGACCGCATTCGCCGCCGCGAGCCGGGCGACAAGACGCTGGGCCTGTCACCGCATTGCGATGGCGGCTCGGTCGAGCGCTGGTGCGACCCGTCGTTCCACGCCGTCTACCGCAAGGTGCTCGAAGGCGACCCGCTCGCTTACGACCCCTTCGACGCCGAGGGCCGCACCGCCACCCACGAGATCCCGTCGCCGGCCGTGTGCTCGGCCTTCCGCACCTTCCAGGGCTGGACGGCACTGTCGTCGCAAGGCCCGGGCGACGGCACCTTGAAACTGGTGCCGGTGGCCAATTCCATGGCCTGGATGTTGATGCGCGCGTTGCAGCCCGACGTGCCCGAAGGCGACCTGTGCGGCGCGTTGCCCGGGCGGGCTCTGGGTGCCTCGCCGCAATGGCACGCAGCGCTGCTCGAAGGGCTGGTGTCGATCCCGAAGGTCGAGCCCGGCGACACCGTGTTCTGGCATTCCGACGTGATCCACGCGGTCGAAGACGAACACCAAGGCAAGGGTTACAGCAACGTGACCTACATCGGCGCCGCGCCGTGGTGCGACAAGAACGCCCAGTTCCTGAAGCGCCAGGCGCCGGCCTTTCTGGAAGGGCGCAGCAGCCCCGACTTCGCGCCCGAAAACTACGAGGTCGACTTTCAGGGCCGCGCGACGGCTGACGACCTGAGCCCGCTCGGCCAGATGCAGATGGGCCTGCGGCCGTGGGGTGACGCCGCGCGATGACTTCCCTTCCCGCCCTGAGCGCTCCCGACTTCCGCGCCCCGACCTTCCTGCTCGACCACATCCTTCACACGCTGTTGTTCTACGAAGGCCGCTGCATCGACCCGAGCGGCGGCTTCTTCCACTTCTACAAGGACGACGGCACGGTCTATGACCGCCGCACGCGCCACCTCGTCAGCAGCACGCGCTTCGTGTTCAACCACGCGATGGCGTTTCGCCGCTTCGGCGGTGCGGCACGGCAGGATGCGGTGCGCCACGGCCTCGCCTTCCTGCACTCGGCGCACGCGCAACCGCAGGGCGGTTACGCGTGGCAGATCGACTGGCACGAAGGACATGCCACGGTTCAAGACGGCACGAACCACTGCTACGGCCTGGCCTTCGTGCTGCTGGCCCATGCACACGCGCTGATGGCCGGCGTGAACGAAGCGGCCGCTGGTCTGGAAGCGACCTGGCAATTGATGGAACATCGCTTCTGGGAGCCGGCCCACGGCCTGTACGCCGACGAAGCGACGCCCGACTGGCAGCTGGGCCCCTACCGCGGCCAGAACGCCAACATGCACGCTTGCGAAGCGATGATCGCGGCCTTCGACGCGACCGGCGAGCGCAAATACCTGCAACGCGCGCTGACCCTGGCCGAGTCGATCACCCAGCGCCAGGCCGCCCGCGCCGACGGCCTGGTATGGGAACACTACCGCGCCGACTGGTCGCCCGACTGGCACTACAACCGCGACGACAAGACCAACATCTTCCGCCCCTGGGGCTATCAGACCGGGCACCTGACCGAGTGGGCCAAACTGCTGCTGCAACTCGAAGCGCAACTGCCCACCGCCGATCGGCCGGCGTGGCTGCTGGCGACGGCACAGCACTTCTTCGACACGGCGATGGTGCGCGGCTGGGACCGCAGCCACGGCGGCCTGGTCTACGGCTTCGGGCCCAACGGCACGGTATGCGACGACCACAAGTACTTCTGGGTCCAGGCCGAGAGTTTTGCGGCCGCCGCCCTGCTGGCACTGCGCACCGGCGACCCCAAGTACTGGGACGCCTACGACCACCTCTGGGCCTACGCCTGGCGGCACATGGTGGACCACCGGCACGGCGCCTGGTACCGCATCCTCACAGAAGACAACCGCGCGATCAGCGACGAGAAAAGCCCCGCTGGCAAGACCGACTACCACACGATGGGGGCGTGTTACGACGTGCTGCGCGGGCTCGGGGCGCTGTGGGCTGACTAGAGTCAGACCTGCGTGATCTGCTGCGCGAAGGTGTGCGCGTCGATGTTCGCGCCGCAGATCACCAGCCCGACGCGCTTGCCTTCGAGCCGCTCGCGCAGCGGCGCATTCATCAGCGCCGCCAGCGCCGCAGCACCGGCCGGCTCGACCGCCAGCTTCGCGCATCGAAACAGCAGCCGCATCGCCGCGCGGATCTGGTCGTCGCTGACCAGCACCACCTCATCGACAAAACGCCGGTTGAGCTCGAAAGAATACGGCTCGCAGCGCGGCGCGCCGAGTGAGTCGGCGATCGTGCGGACCGATTCGATGGCCTGCGGTGAGCCCGCCTTCAGGCTGCGGCTCAGGCTGTCGGCACCCTCGGGTTCGACCACGTAGACGGCGGTGTGCGGGCTCAACTGCTTGACCGCGCAGGCCACGCCACCGGTCAGGCCGCCGCCGCCGGCCGCGACGATCACGGCGTCGAGTTCGGCACCGGCCGCACGCACCTGGTCGATGAACTCCAGGCCGACCGAGGCGGTGCCCAGCGCCGTCTTCGGGCCCTCGTACGGGTGCACCAGCGTGCGGCCTTCCTGGGCCACGATGTCATGCACGCGCGCGAACGCCTCGTGCACGTTGTCGACCAGCACGATCTGCGCGCCCAGTTCGCGGCAGACCTGGATGCGGAACGGGTTGGCGCTCTTGGGCATCACCACCTTCGCGGTGGTGCCCAAGATGCGCGCGCAGTAGCCGAGCGAGATCGCGTGGTTGCCGGCCGACACGCCAGTGACGCCGCGCGCCAGCGCCGCGGCGTCCAGGTCGAGCATCACCGAGAGCGCGCCGCGCGGCTTGAAGCTGCCGGTGCGCTGGAACAGCTCCTCCTTCAGCCACACCTGCGTGGTGGCACCGACGGCCGCGGCCAGCGCATCGTCGACCAGCCGGCGGATCGGTGTGGTGACGACCCGATCGCCCAGCTTGGCACGGTTGGCGCGGATCGCGTCAATGCTCGGTGCTTCGATCATTCAAACCCTTCAAGCTTTCAAACCTTGGCCCCCTGCCCCTTCACCCCCAGCTTGAACGCGATCATCGCGCGCAGCTTGTTGGGCAACACGGGTTTGGTGAGCACGTGGAAGTTGTTTTCCTGCGCTTCTTTCTCGTGCCCCGTCATCGTGCTGCCGGTGACGACGATGGCCGGCACGCCGGCGCCGAAACGCTGGCGCAGCGCCAGGATTGCCTGCACGCCGTTCAAGCCGTTCTCGAGCCGGTAGTCGACGATCAACAGGTGCGGCGCCGGCTGTTCGGGTGGGCTGCTGCGGGCCCATTCGGCACTGGCGGCCACGCTGTCGAACGACACGATGCGCGCGCCCCAACCCTGCAGCAGCACTTCCAGGCTGGCGCGCACCACCGGCTCGTCTTCGACGATCACGATCAGCCGGCCATCGAGCGTGAGCTCAAGCGGGCCCTTGGCCATGCGCGATTCGACCGGCGCCGGCACCGCCTTGCCCGAGGGCAACTCCAGCGCGAACACACTGCCGCGACCGAGTGCGGATTGCAGGCTCAGCGGCGCGCCCATCAGGCCGGCCAGGCGCTTGACGATGGCCAGCCCCAGGCCCAGCCCCTTGCGCTGGTGCGGCAGCGCGGCGTTGCTGCCGGGCACCTGGTAGAACTCCTCGAAGATCATCGCCTGCTGCTCGGGGGCGATGCCGGGGCCGCTGTCCCACACCTGCAGCAGCACCTTGTCGCCGCGCTGGCGGCAGCCGACCAGCACGGTGCCGTCGTGCGTGTAGCGGATCGCGTTGGACACCAGATTGCGCAGCACGCGCTCCACCAGCAGCGGGTCGGCAAACACCGCGCGCTGGCCGCCGCGCAGGCGCAACACCAGGCCTTTCTCAAACGCCATCGGCTCGAAGTGCAGGCGCAGCTTGCGGTAGATATCTTCGATCTGGAAGTGGCGCGGGTACACCTCCACGCCGCCGCTGTCGATGCGGGTGATGTCGAGCAGCTCCGAGAAAAGGCCCTCGAGCGCATCGACCGATTCGTTGATGCTGTTCACCAGGTGCGCCACCTCGGGCTCGTGCACGCGCTGGCGCAGCGCTTCGGCAAACAGGCCCATCGCGTGCAGTGGCTGGCGCAGGTCGTGGCTGGCGGCGGTGAAGAACTGGGTCTTGGCACGGTTGGCCACTTCGGCCTCGCGGCGCGCGGCTTCGGCGGCCTGCTTCTCCACCCGCAACTGGGCCAGCAAGCCATCGGCCTGCAGCTTGAGCTCCATCACCCGCTGCAGCGCCTGGCGGTAGTAGCGCGCCAGCACCGCAGTGAGGCTGATGATCAGCAGCAACTCGCCCGCCAGCTCGTAGCTGCCGATGCCGCCGCCCATCGCGATGCGCACCACCAGCGGCAGGAAACACAGCGACACAAAGGCCAGGAACATGCGCGGCTGGGTCGACAGCACAGGCACCGCGGCCACCGCAAAGGTGTAGACGATGACGATCAGCCCGGTCTGCTGGGCCGGGTCGCCGCGGCCGTGGAAGATCCAGCCCGTCACGCCCCACAAGGTGCCGGCAGCGATGGTGCCGAGGTTGGAGTACAGGCGCCAGCGCAACCAGTCTTGTTCGGTCTGCGGGTCGGCACGCTTGAAGCGCTGGGCCACGAACCAGCGCACCAGCGCCATCACCGCGAACGCGCCCATCCACGGCAGCAGCACCGAACTGGGCGTGAGCTTCCAGAACAGCATCGTCACCACGCCGACACCGGCAACGAAGCCGGCCAGGGTGGCGGGCAGGAAGTCGTAGATGCTGCGCACCTGGTCGGGCAAGGCCGACAGTCGCAGCGCTTGCTGACCGTCGGCGGCCGGGGCCGCGCCTGCAGGGGTCGCGCCTGCCGGTGTCGCGATTTCAGCGGCCAGAAGACCGCCAGGCATTGAGCCCGCCCTGCTGCTGCATTTGCCCCACCGCCAGCACCGCCTGCGTGCGCGAGCTCACGCCGAGCGCGCGCAACACTGCGGCCACGTGGTCCTTGACGGTTTCGACCGACACCTTCAGGTCGCGCGCGATCAGCTTGTTCGGCTTGCCCTGCAGCAGCAGCGCCAGCACCTCGGTCTGGCGCGGCGTGAGGCCCAGATCGGCCAGCGGCGGCTGGCTCTGCGCCTCCCCGGCGCGGGCATGGTTTTGCACCACATCGAGCGCGTGCTGCATCGCATCGGCTTCGGCGCTGGGCGCGGGCCGCGCGGTGCCGATCGCCATGGTCGGCACATAGATGCCGCCCGACATCACCACCTCGAGCGCCGCGTACATCGCCTCGTTGCTGGAGCGCTTGGGCACGAAGCCCATCGCGCCGGCATCGACCGCGCGGATCACGTCGCTCTGCCGGTCCGAGGCCGACACCACCACCACCGGCAGCGCCGGGTAGGTGGAACGGAATTCATCCAGCACGTCGAAGCCGTCGGCATCGCCGAGCTGCAGGTCGAGCAGCACCAGGTCGAAGTCGGCATCGGCTTTCAGTGCACGGCGTGCCTCGCGCGCGCCGCCGGCCGTGACCACGGTGACGTCGGGCCGCAGGCTCTGGATCACGCTCTGCAGTGCCGACAGGATCAAAGGGTGATCGTCGACGAGCAGGATTTTCATCGGCAACTTCCCGGGCTCATGTGAAGCGGCGCGCGACCGACTCGGCCACGCACACCGGCTTGGGCGAACCTTCACGCTCCATCGTCACTTCCATCGTCACCTGCGCGCCGCCGTCGATCGGCTCGTAGGCGAGCAGCTTGAAGTGCCCGCGCAGCCGGCTGCCCGAGGGAACCGGGGACGGAAAGCGCACCCGGTTCAGGCCGTAGTTGACGCCCATCTTCGTGTCCAGCACCTCCATCGCCGACGCGCCCATCTCGGGCAACAGCGACAAGGTGAGAAAACCGTGCGCGATGGTGGTGCCGAACGGCCCGGCCGCGGCGCGCGCCGGGTCGATGTGGATCCACTGGTGGTCGCCGGTGGCCTGGGCGAACTGGTCGATGCGGGCCTGCGTGACGGTGATCCAGTCGCTGGTGGCGACCACCTGCCCCACGAGTGGCTGCAGGTCGGTGACTTTGTCGAAGGTTCTCATTCGTTGCTGCTCTTTCGTTGTCTCATTCGTTGCTTCTCATTCGTTGCTTTCCTTGGCCGGCGCTTCGCTGTCGAGCCAGGCGGTGATGGGTACCCACTGTTCCAGGTCGCGCTCGAAGCGGCCCGGCGCCACGTCCCACAAGGTGCGGCCGTGCGCGGCCAGGTGAACGTAGTTCTGCGTGTCGCGCACGAAGCCGAGCATCGGCACGTCGGCATGGCCCAGGTAGGCGCGCAACTGGTCGGTGGCGATGGTGCCTTCGCGCGTGCGCATGCCCACGGTGGCGAGCAGGAACTTCGAGCTGCGCTTGTGCGCCAGCAACTGGGCGATGAAATCGTGCGTGGCGCGGATGTCGAAGATGCTCGGCTGCAGTGGCACGAGCACATGGGTGGCGAGCTTCATTACGTCGTTCAGGCGGTCGCCGTGCAGGCCGGCGGGCGTGTCGAGCACCAGGTGGGTGGTGCCTTTGGGCGGGCGCACGATGTGGTTGTGCGCCACCTCCCAGCTGGCGATGGCCGGCAGCCCCGGCGGGCGCTGCTGCAGCCAGGCACGCGCCGACTGTTGGCGGTCCACGTCGCCCAGCATCACCGCGTGGCCGCGTGCCGCCAGGTAACCGGCGATGTTGGTCGACAGCGTCGACTTGCCCACGCCGCCCTTGGGATTGGCGACCACGATGACCGGCATGCAAACCTCCTGGCTCGTTTCCGGTTATGTTACCGGCGCCCGCCGCAGGCAGGCCATCGAGACTAACCAGCGTGCATTTTCGCCCATGGCCACCGACACAGATACCGCCCCCGCCGACGTACTCGTGATCGTCGCGCACCCGCAGATGGAGCAGTCGCGCGTGAATCGTGCATTGCATCGCGCCGCTGTTGCGCTGGAGCACAAGGGCGTCGATGCCGGTGCGCCGAAAGTGGCCGTGCGCGACCTGTACGCGCTCTACCCCGACTACCTGATCGACACCGCCGCCGAACAAGCCGCGCTGGCCGCCGCCAAGCTGGTGGTGTGGCAGCACCCGATCCACTGGTACAGCATGCCGCCGCTGATGAAGCTGTGGGTCGATGAGGTGCTGGCCTTCGGCTGGGCCTACGGCCCCAGCGGCCGCGCGGTGCAGGGCAAGGACCTGTGGCTGGTGGCCACCACCGGCGGGCCCGAAGAGTCGTACCGGCCCGACAACTACAACCGCTATTTCTTCGACGCCTTTCTGCCGCCCTTCGAGCAGACCGCGGCGTTGTGCGGCATGCGCTTCCTGCCGCCGCTGATGCTGCACGGCGCGCACCGCGCAAGCGACGCCGAGGTCGCCGCCCATGCCACGGTCTACGCCGAGCGGCTGGCGAGCTACCCCGGCTGGCCCGAAATGGAAGACCTGGAAAGCTGCACCGCCTGCGAGGTGCCACGCAGCGAACGGCCGATCGAAGTGGCTGAAGCCGCTGGAGGCGTTGAACAAGCGATGGCCTCTGCCCCCCACAAGCTGGCCGAGAAAGCGAGCGCCTGATGGAACACACCTCGTGGCTGACCGGCACGCTGGTGTACCTGGGTGCGGCGGTGATTGCCGTGCCGCTGGCCCGGTTCCTGGGCCTGGGTTCGATCATCGGCTACCTCGGCGCCGGCATCCTGATCGGCCCCTGGGGGCTGAAGTTCGTGACCGACCCGCAGGACATGCTGCACTTCGCCGAATTCGGCGTGGTGCTGATGTTGTTCCTTGTCGGCCTCGAACTCGAACCGCGCCGGCTATGGTCTCTGCGCAAGCCGATCTTCGGCTGGGGCAGCGTGCAGTTGTTCGGCTCCGCCGCGCTGATGCTGGCCGCCGCCGTGCTGGCCGGCGTGGACTGGCGCCTCGCGCTGGTGGCCGCGCTCGGCCTGGGCATGTCGTCTACGGCCATCGGCCTGGGCGTGCTGAACGAGCGCAACCTGATGGGCACCACCTCGGGCCAGAGCGTGCTGAGCGTGGCCCTGCTGCAAGACGTGGCCGCGATCCCGATCCTGGCGCTGGTGCCGCTCTTGGCCACCGCGCATGTCGAAGCCAGCGGCGGCGGCTGGCTTGGCGCGGCCAAGGCGATCGGCGTGATCGTCGCGATCGTGCTCGGCGGCCGGCTGGCGCTGCGCCCGGCACTGCGCTGGATCGCACGCAGCGACACGCCCGAGATCTTCACCGCCGCCGCGCTGCTGCTGGTGGTGGCCACCGCGGCGCTGATGCAGGCGGTAGGTTTGTCGATGGCGTTGGGCGCCTTTCTGGCCGGCGTGCTGTTGGCCGAAAGCGAGTACCGCCGCGAGCTGGAAACCGACATCGAACCGTTCAAGGGCCTGCTGCTCGGCCTCTTTTTCATCGCGGTGGGCATGAGCATCGACTTCGCGGTCGTGCTGAAGCAGCCGGGACTGGTGGCGCTGGTGGTACTCGGCTTCCTGCTGCTCAAGTCGCTCGTGCTGTGGGCCATGTGCAAGACCATGCCGCTGCCGCTGCCCGAGCGGCCGGTGTTCGTGATCCTGCTCGCGCAGGGCGGCGAGTTCGGCTTCGTGGTGTTCCAGACCGCCCTGGGCGCGAACGTGATCGACGCCGCCACCTCGTCACTGCTGGTCGCCGCGGTGGCGATCTCGATGTTGCTGACGCCCCTCCTGCTGGTGGCCGCCGACCGCTGGCTCGCGCCGCGCCTGGCCGCGCGTGGCCAGAAGAAGCTCGACGAGATCAGCGAACCGCAAGACGCGCCGGTGATCATTGCCGGGTTGGGCCGCTACGGCCAGATCGTCGGCCGCATGCTGTTCGCCAACGGCATCACCCCGACGGTGCTGGACCACGACGCCGAGCAGATCGAGGCGCTGCGTAAATTTGGTTGGCTCGCCTTCTACGGCGACGCGACCCGCCTGGACCTGATGCGCACTGCCGGCGCCCACAAGGCGCGGGTGCTGGTGCTGGCGATCGACGACGTGGAGCAAAGTGTCGACGTGGCCGCGATGGTGCGCGAGCACTTCCCGCAACTGACCATCGTCGCCCGCGCACGCAACGTGACGCACTACTACCGCTTGCGCGAACTGGGCGTCACCCTGATCGAACGCGAGACCTTCGACTCGGCACTGATGAGCGCCCGCAGCACGCTCGAAGTGATGGGCTGGTTACCGCATCAGGCGCGCAACCTGGCGCTGCGCTTCCGCCGCCACAACATCGATCAGCTAGAGAAGACCCTGCCGCTCTGGCAAGACCGCGCTCAACTGATTGCCGCCGCCAAACAGGGGCGCCAGCAGTTGGAGGAGTTGTTCGCGCAGGAACGCAAGGAGGCCGATGAGCGACGTGTGCGAGCGGGGTGGAGCCAGCCAGTCAACGAAGCGTCGGATGTGGCGGTCGAACCGCGGTGATGTTTCGTGGTGACTGGCAGCGGTCGTTGAAGGCAAAGGCGCGTCCGGGCAGGCCGGAGGGCTTCGCTTCGGCGGTCTGCGCTGGCGCTCCGACTCCGCTGCGGTGCTCGCTCTGGGGTCGCGCCGCCGAACTCACTCCATTCGCTACGCTCATTTCGTTCAAACAAGCGCGGCGAGTCAGTTTACGAAGCGCGCAAGCGCGCCGACCCCAGAGCTCCGCTCCTCGCCGCCTCAGAGGCGCCCCCCGACCTGCCCGAACGCACCTTTGCGGCACCGGCTTTTCTGTTTGCGGCAAAGAGCGAAAGCGGTTCCGCTCGCGGCGGGCGGTGCCCGGCGGGGGCGATCTCTGGGGTGGCGAGGAGCACAGGGCTCGCGGCCCCGCGCGGAGCGCGTTCGTAGACTGACTTGTCGCCGCCTGTTTGAGCGTAGCGCGGCGAAGCAAGCGGAGCGAGTTCGGCGAAGGGCCGCAAGACCGATGCAGTGTGCCCGGACGAAGAACAGTCCCTGCGGACTGTTCTTCGCCTGGCACACGCCTTGGCGCCTGCAAGCGCCAAGGCACGCAGCGGAGTCGGAGCGCCAGCGCAGACCGCCCCAGCATGAGC
>JANMYQ010000284.1:0-2286 GCA_031382215.1 Methylibium sp. | reverse complement strand
GGCGATCTTGGGGTCGACCAGGTTGCGCGGCAGCTTCTGCAGGTCCACCGCGTTGAGGTCCAGCAGCGGCAGCGCCAGCGCCACCGACAGCGTGTGCGCCAGTTCGTCGGGCTTGACGCTGCCGGCGCCGACCAGCGTGGTAACGAAGCTGGCCTTGCGCTCGCGCGCGTTTTTCGTCAGTTCTTCGGCTGCCTTGGCGGTGAGCTTGCCAGCGTTGACGAGCACCCGGGCCACACCCGACAAGGACGACGGTGAGGGATCGACCAGCGTTTCGGCAGCCATCGGTCTTCAGGACGCAGTGTGCATATCTGAACGATCATCGCCGATCCACTGCGGGGTGTAAACGGCGGAAAAGCCGCAGGAAAGCCGCCTTTAGGCCCCGCAGACGATTGGTTACAGCGGCGTAGGGCGCTGCCGTGGCAGGGCCGCACGGACAAAGACGGACCCATCTGGTCGGGGTGAGAGGATTCGAACCTCCGGCCTCTACGTCCCGAACGTAGCGCTCTACCAGGCTAAGCTACACCCCGATGTGGCCTGCGGGTGGCGATGCGCCCGCTCTGCCGCCGGCCGCACGTTCAAGAAGAACGGTGAATCGACCGAGCACACAAGTCTAGCAGAGCCTCCCGGGCCCTTGAAGGCGGCAGGTGCGAAAGCACGGACGCACGCGCCTTGTCGGCCTCGGCCTGGGCCGCTGCACGCGTGGCTTCGAGCGCGCCGGTGCGGCGCACGATGGCCAGGATGTCGGGCAGTTTCTGCAGCTCGCCGTGCTCGATGGCGTGGCGGATCAGGGCGCGCTCGGCGTCGGTGGCCCGCTCCATGGCCACCAGCAGCGGCAGGGTCGGTTTGCCTTCGCGCAGGTCATCTCCCACGTTCTTGCCCAGCTCGCTGCTGTTGCCTTCGTAGTCGAGCAGGTCATCGACGAGCTGAAAGGCCGTGCCCAGCGAGCGACCGTAGTCGGCGCAGGCTTCTTCCAGCGTGTGATCGGCCCCAGCCAGCACCGCACCCAGGCGGGCGCTGGCCTCGAAGAGCTTGGCAGTCTTGAAGCGGATGACCTGCAGGTAGTCGGCCACCGCCAAGTCGGGGTCGTGCATGTTCATCAGTTGCAGGACTTCACCTTCGGCGATGACGTTGGTGGCGTCGGCCAGCACCTGCAGCACGCGCATGCGGTTGACCGAGACCATCATCTGGAAGGCGCGGGAATACAGGAAGTCCCCCACCAGCACGCTGGCCGCATTGCCGAACATCGCATTGGCCGTGGCGCGGCCGCGACGCAGCGCCGATTCGTCCACCACGTCGTCGTGCAACAGCGTCGCGGTGTGGATGAACTCGACGATCGCCGCCAACACGTGCCGCTCCGGGCCGTCGAAACCCAGGGCCTCGGCAAACAGCAGCACCAGCCGGGGCCGGATGCGCTTGCCGCCGGCATTGACGATGTAGTGCGAAATCTGATCGATCAGCGCGACGCGCGACGACAGCCGCTCCCGGATGACCTCGTCCACGCGCAGCAGGGCCGAATCGATCGGGTCGGCTGCGGTGGTCAAGGGGGCGGGGGTGTCGGGCACGGGCAGGGACTGCGGGGTTTCGGATTATAGGAAGCAGGGCGGCCGAGCAGCACCATCCCGCGAAAATGGCCGCCTGCATGCTATACTCAAAGGCTCTGCGAACCTCGGATGCCCACTCCAGGGCGGCACGTTGGCGCGGGGTCTTTTGGAAAGGTCACACATGTACGCGGTCATAAAAACCGGTGGCAAGCAATACAAGGTTGCAGCCGGCGAGAAGATCAAGGTAGAACAGATTGCTGCGGACGTGGGCCAGGAAATCGTGATTGAACAGGTTCTGGCCGTCGGAATCGGCGCGGACTTGAAGGTCGGTTCTCCCTGGGTCGCAGGTGCGAGCGTCTTGGCCACGGTATTGGCCCACGGCAAGCATGACAAGGTGCGCATCTTCAAGATGCGTCGCCGCAAGCACTATCAGAAGCACGGCGGCCATCGCCAGACCTTCACCGAGCTGCAAATCGGCTCGATCAACGGTTAAGGGGCAGCAACCATGGCACAGAAAAAAGGCGGCGGCTCCACCCGCAACGGCCGCGACTCCAAGCCGAAGATGCTCGGCGTCAAGGCTTTCGGTGGCCAGCAGATCACGGCCGGTTCCATCATCGTTCGCCAGCGCGGCACCAAGTTCCACCCGGGACAGAATGTCGGCATCGGCAAGGACCACACGCTGTTCGCGATGAAGACGGGCAACGTCAAGTACGCCAAGCGCGGCCCCGACAACAAGTCGACCGTG
>JANMYQ010000250.1:0-3037 GCA_031382215.1 Methylibium sp. | reverse complement strand
AGGGCCACCCGAAGGTGGCCCCATGTCTCGGCAACGATGGCTATTTGTTGTAGGCCGTCTCGCCGTGCGAGGTGATATCCAGGCCTTCGCGCTCTTCGTCTTCAGGTACGCGCAGGCCCACCGTCAGGTCGACGATCTTGTAGGCGATCAGCGATACCACGCCCGACCATACGATCGTCAGCAGCACGGCTTTGCCCTGGATGATGAACTGGTCGAAGATCGGCGTTGAGCCGACAGCCGCAGTCACCCAGTCGGTCACCAGCCCCGGGCCGCCGAGCGCCTGGTTGTTGAAGATGCCGGTGAGCAGCGCGCCCACGATGCCGCCCACGCCGTGGATGCCGAAAACGTCCAGCGTATCGTCGGCGCCGAGCAGTTTCTTCAAGCCATTGACGCCCCACAGGCAGGCCAGGCCGGCCACGGCACCGACGACCAGCGCGCCGACGATGCCGACGTTGCCCGCCGCCGGCGTGATGGCGACCAGGCCGGCCACCGCACCCGAGGCGGCGCCCAGCATCGAGGCCTTGCCCTTCATCAGCGCTTCACCGGCACACCAGGCCAGCACCGCCACGGCTGTGGCCGAAAGGGTATTGAGGAAGGCGAGTGCTGCGCTGTTGCCGGCTTCCAAAGCCGAGCCGGCGTTGAAGCCGAACCAGCCGACCCACAGCAGCGAGGCACCGACCATCGTCAGCGTCAGGCTGTGCGGCGCCATCGACTCCTTGCCATAGCCCACGCGCTTGCCGATCATGAAGGCGCCGACGATGCCGGCCACCGCGGCGTTGATGTGCACGACCGTGCCGCCGGCAAAGTCGAGCGCGCCCCATTGCCAGACCAAGCCGGCCTTGGCATTCATCGCATCGACGACTTCCTTGCCGGTATAGGCGTCAGGGCCCATCCAGAACCACACCATATGCGCGATCGGCGCGTAGCTGAAGGTAAACCACAGCACCATGAACAACAGCACAG
Organism: Methylibium sp.; assembly: GCA_031382215.1. Lineage (GTDB taxonomy): Bacteria > Pseudomonadota > Gammaproteobacteria > Burkholderiales > Burkholderiaceae_C > LGRD01. The sequence goes on along the minus strand of JANMYQ010000250.1, from coordinate 2,074 downwards.
CCGAAAATTTGATGCGCTCGGCGAATGCGCCGACGATCAGGCAACAGGTGATGGCCGCAAAAGTGGCCTGGAAAACGACGAAAACGATTTCCGGAAGCACCACGCCTTTGCTGAATGTGGCCGCCGTCGCGAACTCACCCTTCATCGGGTCGAATACGCCTTTGAGGAACAGCCGGTCGAGCCCCCCGATGAAGGAATTGCCCTCGGTGAAGGCCAGGCTGTAGCCGTAAACGACCCACAGCACGACGATCAACGAGAAGGTGACGAAGACCTGCATCAATACCGACAGCATGTTCTTGCTGCGCAGCAGGCCGCCGTAGAACAGCGCCAAGCCGGGGATCGACATCATGATCACCAGCGCTGTGGACACCAGCATCCAGCTGACGTCGCCCTTGTTCGGCACCGCGGCCGAGGCCGCAGGTACCACAGGCGCTGCAGCCGTTGCCGCAGGTACCGCAGGTGCCGCAGCGGTTGCCGCAAGTAGCGCAGGCGCTGCAGCCGTTGCCGCAGCCGCCGGCGCGGCCAGCGCCGTAGCCGCGCTGGCCAGCGTGATCTCGACCTTGCGCGACTGTTCGCCCACGCCGGCAGTCACGTCATCGGGCTTTTCCAGCACGATGCGGTCTTCAGGGGCGCCCGCGGCCTTGAGGGCATCGCGAACGGCGAATGCGCGCTGCTTGGCGAGTTCCTTGTTGACATCGGCAGGGCCGGTGGAATCGACGAAGCCCGAGAGTTGCGTCTTGGCGGTGGGGTTGGCCTTGAGGTATTCGGCCACGGCCTTGATATCGGCCGCCGCGGTGGCCGGCACCTCGGCCTTGCCGGTGTCGAACAAGACCTTCGTGGCGGGAAAATCGGCCGCCTGTGCCAGCGTGCCGAGCAGCAGTGCCGCGCACAACAGTGCCCAGCGAATGATGGTTTTCATTGGTGTGTCTTTCGATGGGTTCTTAGAGAGCATCCTTGCCGGTCTCGCCGGTGCGGATGCGCACCACCTGCTCCAGGGTGGTGACGAAAATCTTGCCGTCGCCGATCTTGCCGGTGCGCGCGGCGGCTTCCACCGCCTCGATCACGCGTTCGACGATCGCTTCGTCGACGGCGGCCTCGATCTTCACTTTGGGCAGGAAGTCGACCACGTATTCCGCGCCGCGATAAAGCTCGGTGTGGCCCTTCTGGCGGCCGAAGCCCTTGACTTCAGTCACCGTGATGCCTTGAACGCCAATGCCGCTCAGGGCCTCACGCACTTCGTCGAGCTTGAAAGGCTTGACGATCGCGGTCACCATCTTCATGGTCATCTCCGTGTTATTGGGGGAATGTGATTCAGAAGTTGTATTTCACGCCCAGCACCAGTGCGGTCTTGCCCAGATTCTTGCCCGAGGGGCTGGCGTAGGCCGGCACGCCGGCGATCTTGTCGACCGCGGCGTTGATCAGCGTCGCGCTCACCACCAGGCCGCTGAAATCCTTGCTCGCCGTGAGCGCATAGTCGACGTACGAATAGTCGCCATTGTTGGTGACCTTCTGGTAGCCCAGATGCGGCGCCAGCGACCAGCCGCCACCGACCTCGAACGATGCGCTCAGATCGAGGTACCCGCTGTTCTTGCTCTTGGCAAAGCCGAACAGGTTGCTTACCGAATGCGAATATTTGATCGTCGCCGGCCCCAAGGCCAGCGCGCCGTAGATCTCGGTGGTATTGGCGCTGGGGCTGAGCTTGTTGTTCGGGTACTGGTAGGTCAAGATGCCGATGTCGTAAGCGACGTCCTTCTGGATCTCGCCCCTGTAGCCGCCATAGAGGTCGATCTCGACACTGGCATCGCCTTTGGCGTCCTTGATCCATTTGATGGTCGATGCCCAGGCGCCCAGGTATGCACCGCTGGCGGCGTAGAAGTCCACGATCTCCAGCGGCGGGATCCGCTCGAACACCCCCCGCATCATGGCGATGGTCGACCGGGCGGCCTCGAACCCGGTGCCGATCAGCTCGGTCGCCTTCACCTTCGGCGGGTGGGCCGCCAACCCGTCGAGGATAACGTCCCGGTTGGCGCTCACCATCTTGTCCTCGTAGGCCGCGTGGACGCCCTTGCCGAGC
>JANMYQ010000150.1:0-17127 GCA_031382215.1 Methylibium sp. | reverse complement strand
GCTTGATGAAGTGCGTGAAGCCCTGAGCGCCATTGGCGTGCAAGGCGTCACGGTGACCGAGGTCAAGGGCTTCGGCCGCCAGAAGGGCCACACCGAGCTGTACCGCGGCGCGGAGTACGTGGTCGACTTCCTGCCCAAGGTGAAGATCGAAGCGGCGGTCGATGACGCGATCGTCGACCGTGTGATCGAAGCCGTCGAAGCGGCCGCCCGCACCGGCAAGATCGGCGACGGCAAGGTGTTCGTGACCACCCTGGAGCAGGTGGTCCGCATCCGCACCGGCGAAACAGGCAAGGACGCCCTTTAACGCGCCCACAGACGAGACAACCGACATGAAACAACTCATTGCGATACTCGCCCTGGGCCTCGCGTCCCTCGGCTTCTGCGGCACCACCCTGGCGCAGGACAAGGCGGCTTCGGCCCCCGCGGCTGCGGCCTCCATGGCCGCGGCACCTGCGGCTGCACCCGCACCTGCTGCGGCGGCCTCTGCCCCCGCCGAAGCGGCTTCGGCCGCCCCGGCACCGGTGGCCAACAAGGGCGACGTGGCCTGGATGATCGTCGCCACCCTGCTCGTCATCATGATGACGGTGCCGGGCCTGGCGCTGTTCTACGGCGGCCTGGTGCGCAGCAAGAACATGCTGTCGGTGCTGATGCAGGTGTTCGTCACCTTCTCGATGATCGTCGTGCTGTGGTGCATCTACGGCTACAGCCTGGCGTTCACCGAAGGCAATGCCTTCATCGGCGGCTTCGACCGGCTGTTCCTGAAGGGCCTGTTCGACCCCGCGGCCGGCACCTTTGCGATGGGCGCCACGTTCAGCAAGGGTGTCTACATCCCCGAACTGCTGTTCGCCGCCTTCCAGGCCACCTTTGCCGGCATCACATGCTGCCTGATCGTCGGCGCGTTCGCCGAGCGCATCAAGTTCAGCGCGGTGCTGCTGTTCATGGCGCTGTGGTTCACCTTCAGCTACGCGCCGATCGCCCACATGGTCTGGTTCTGGATGGGCCCGGACGCTTACGCCAGCAAGGAAGTGGTCGATGCGATGAACGCCAAGGCCGGTTACCTGTGGCAGATGGGCGCGCTCGACTTCGCCGGTGGCACGGTGGTGCACATCAACGCGGCGGTGGCCGGCTTGGTGGGCGCGATCATGATCGGCAAGCGCGTCGGCTACGGCAAGGAAGCCTTCACGCCGCACTCGCTCACGCTGACGATGGTCGGTGCTTCGATGCTGTGGGTCGGCTGGTTCGGCTTCAACGCCGGTTCGGCGCTCGAAGCGAGCAACAGTGCGGTGCTCGCGTTCATGAACACCTTCTCGGCCACCTCGGCCGCGGTGCTGGCTTGGTGCATCGGTGAAACACTGATGCGCGGCAAGGCTTCGATGCTGGGTGCGGCCTCGGGTGCGGTGGCGGGCCTGGTGGCCATCACGCCGGCCGCCGGCAACGTGGGCCTGATGGGCGCGATCGTGGTGGGCTTCATCGCCGGCTTCGCCTGCCTGTGGGGTGTGAACGGCCTGAAGAAGATGCTCGGCGCGGACGACTCGCTCGACGTGTTCGGTGTGCACGGTGTGGGCGGCATCGTCGGCGCGCTGCTGACCGGTGTGTTCAACACCCAGTCGCTCGGCGGCCCCGGGCTGGTGGGCGATTGGGTCACGGTGGCCGTCACTTCCAACAGCATCGGCGCGCAGGTCTGGATCCAGCTCAAGGCGGTGTTGATCACCGTCGTCTGGTCGGCCGTGGTCTCGTTCGTGGCCTTCAAGATCGTTGACCTGGTGATCGGCCTGCGAGTGCCTGAAGATGCCGAACGCGAGGGTCTGGACATCACCTCGCACGGCGAGACGGCGTACAGCAAGTAAGCCTGGCAAGCAAGCCTGGCAAGTAAGTCTGGTTTTGCAGGGAACGGAAACGGGCGCTCAGGCGCCCGTTTTCTTTTCCGCGAGCGAATCCATCAGAATGCCGGCTCACAACAACCACGAGGAATGTCCATGAAGGGCGACCCGCAAGTCATTCATTGGCTCCAGATGCAGCTCAAGAACGAGCTCACGGCGATCAACCAGTACTTCGTGCACTACCGCATGTTCAAGCACTGGGGCCTGGACAAGATCGCGAAGAAGGAATACGAAGAATCGATCGGCGAGATGAAACACGCCGACAAGTTGATGGACCGCATCTTCATGCTCGACGGCCTGCCCAACCTGCAGGACCTGGGCAAGCTGCTGATCGGCGAGAACCTGCCCGAAGCGCTGGGCTGCGACCTCAAGCTCGAGCAGGCCTCGCAGCTCACCATCAAAGACGGCATGGCCCACTGCGAGACGGTGCGCGACTATGTTTCGCGCGACCTGTTGCAAGGCATCCTGGACGACACCGAGGAGCACATCGACTTCCTCGAAACCCAGCTCGAGCTGATCAACAAGGTCGGCGAGCAGAACTACCTGCAGTCGCAGATGGGCGAGCTGAGCTGAGGAGCCGGTCACGAATACCCCTTCAATTCACCCGGTCCGACTTGCTAACAAGAACGATTCGCATTACTCTCCAGCCAGTCATTTCGGGAGGGTGGTGCGATGGGCCAGCGGGTGTGTTTCAGGGCGCGGATCTTTTCGGCTGGGGCACGGTCATGATCGTGTGCGTCTGCCGGCGTGTCTCGGACCGCGACATCGAGCGCGAAGTGCGCGACGGTTGCCAGAGCTTCGATGCTCTGCAAGACCAGTTGCAGGTGGGCACGGCTTGCGGCGCCTGCACCGACTGCGCCCGCAAGACCTTCGATGCCCATTGCGGCTCCCGCCATGGCGCGAGCCGGCCGGTGATGATCTCCCGGCCAAGCCCCGCCTCGACCTTCGCTGCGCACGGCTGAACTGCCGGGTTCCCGCATTACCGGTACGCCGGGCAATTCCGGAATGAACGTCTGGCCTTTGCGCCGGGTGGCCTGGGCGTCATGCTTGTCCGTGGTGCTGGGCGCGTTCCTGGTCAGCGGCTGCAGCACGCCGCGTTCGTTGCCCCCCGAAGGTGAATTCAACATCACCACTGGCGACGGTGCCCCGCTGAGTCGCATGCAAGCCTTGGCAACGCTGCGCGAGGCCAACCACGTGCTGCTCGGCGAAGTGCACGACAACCCTTTGCACCACCGCGAACGCGCGGCCCTGCTGGCGGCGCTGGCCGAGCGCCGCCCGACGGTCGTGTTCGAGCAGTTTTCGCGCACTTCCGACACTGCGCTTGAAGCGCCGGTGGGCAGCGACTTCGAGGCCTGGCTGGACCGTGCGGGCTTCGATCGCAAAGGCTGGGCCTGGCCGCTGCACCGGCCGTTGATCGACGCCGCGCTCGCCGCCCGCCTGCCGATTCGCGGCGGCAACCTTTCGCGCGACGAGGTGCGCCAGGTGGCCCGCCAAGGCGCGGCGGCTGCACCGGCCGACCTGGCCAGCGCACTCGCCGAGCCCTTGCCCACGGCCGCCGCCGCGGTACTCGACCAGGCGCTGCTCGACGGCCATTGCGGCCAGCTGCCGGCCGCCGCCGTGCCGCGCATGCGCGACGCGCAGGCAGCGCGCGATGCGGCCATGGCCGATGCCTTGTTGCGCGCCATCTCCGACGGTGCGGCCAGCACCGTGCTGATCGCCGGCAACGGCCATGTGCGGCGCGACCACGGCGTGCCGCTGTGGCTGGCGCGGCGCCAGCCGGCCGCCAAGGTGATCAGCGTCGGTTTTCTCGAGCGTGACGCGGATGGTCGGCTGCCACCCGGTGCCGAGCGCGCGATCTACGACATCGTGTGGCTCAGCGCCCGCCAGCCGCGCCCCGACCCCTGCGCCGGCTTCTCGTTTCCCTCCAAGGCGCCGCCGGCATCGCCGTGAACCGGGGGCGACTCGCCGCTTGCATCTGCGGACCGTCACCCCACATGCCTAAAATCCCTCTGTTTCCCCACGCCGACACCCGGGCCTCCTTTCCATGGTTCCTCACCTGCTCACCGCACTGACCGGCCCGATCAACGAACTGGAGCAGCGCATCCTGGAGTCGCTGCCGGCGATCGAACGCTGGTTCCGGCTGGAGTGGATGGAACACACGCCGCCGTTCTACACCTCGGTGGACGTGCGCAACGCCGGCTTCAAGCTGGCGCCGGTGGACACCCACCTGTTCCCCGGCGGCTTCAACAACCTCACCGTCGAAATGCTGCCGCTGGCGGTGCAGGCGGCCATGGCGGCGATCGAGAAGATCTGCCCCGAGGCCAAGAACCTGCTGCTGATCCCCGAGCGCGACACCCGCAACACCTTCTACCTGATGAACGTGCAGCGGCTGATGCAGATCTTTCACCAGGCCGGGCTGAACGTGCGCCTGGGCACCCTGGACGAATCCATCAAGGCGCCCACCGAGATTGCACTGCAAGACGGCAGCAGCATCACCTTGGAGCCGCTGGTGCGCACGCGCGGGCGCCTCGGGCTGAAGAACTTCGACCCCTGCACGATCCTGCTCAACAACGACCTGTCGGCCGGCGTGCCCAGGGTGCTGGACAACCTGCACGAGCAGTACCTGCTGCCGCCGCTGCACGCCGGCTGGGGCACCCGGCGCAAGACCCATCACTTTGCCGCCTACGAAGAGGTGGCCAAGAAATTCGCCAAGCTGCTGGGCATGGACCCGTGGCTGATCAACCCGATGTTCACGCGTGCCGGCCAGGAGAATGTGGCCGACGGCAGCGGTGCCGATGCGCTGATGAGCCATGCCGAAGCGCTGCTGGGCAAGGTGCGGCGCAAGTACAAGGAATACGGCATCAACGAAAAGCCCTTCGTCATCGTCAAGGCCGATGCCGGCAGTTGCGGCATGGGCATCATGACGGTGCGCGACCCGAAGGAGCTGGCCGACCTGGGTCAGCTGGTGCGCAACAAGCCCCACGTGCTGAAAGACGGCCAGGACTCCTGCGAACTGATCCTTCAGGAAGGCGTGCCGACGTACGAGCGTGTCAACGATGCGGTCGCCGAGCCGGTGGTCTACATGATCGACCGCTATGTGGTGGGCGGCTTCTACCGCGTCAACGCAGGTCGTGGCATCGACGAGAACCTGAACGCCCCCGGCGCCAGCTACGTGCCCTTGGCGTTCGCCGAGGCCAACCAGTTGCCCAAACCGGGCGCCAAACCCGGCGCCAGCGCGCCGAACCGCTTCTACATGTACGGCGTGATCGCGCGCCTGGCCATGGTGGCGGCCAGCTACGAGCTGGAAGCGACCGACCCGAACGCCGAGGTCTACGAGTGAGCGCACACCTCGGTTGATTGCTCTTTGACCGCTTCTTTTGCGGCCTCTCTTGCGGCTTCTCACGCGCTGGTTGCTGCGCCGCAACATCCACCTGTCCAAGGGGGTGAAATGGTCCGCACGGCGCCGGGCTGAGGCACGGGCAGGGCGCACAATCCGGCAGCTTTCTTCCTGCCCCCACCTGTGAGCCCCCCTTCTTCGCGATCGAATGCTTCTGGCCTGGCCGCGCTGACGCTGGGCGCCGTGGGGGTGGTGTATGGCGACATCGGCACCAGCCCGCTCTATGCGCTGAAGGAAGTTTTTGCCCACGGCCATGTGCCGCTCACGCCAGCCAACATCTACGGCGTGCTGTCGCTGGTGTTCTGGACGCTGACGGTCGTCGTCTCGCTCAAATATGTGGTGCTCATCCTGCGCGCCGACAACAACGGCGAGGGCGGCTTGATCGCGATGCTCGCGCTGGCCTCGCAGGCCGTGAAGCACAAGCCCGAGCTGCGCCGGCGCCTGCTGCTGCTGGGCATCTTCGGCACCGCCATCTTCTTCGGCGACGGGGTCATCACGCCGGCCATCTCGGTGCTGTCGGCGGTCGAAGGCATCGAGGTGGCGGCGCCGGCACTGCACCGCTACGTGGTGCCGATCACCTTGGTGGTGCTGACGGCGCTGTTCATGGTGCTGCGCCACGGCACGGCCAGCGTGGGCAAGCTGTTCGGGCCGGTCACGGCGCTGTGGTTCGCCGTGCTGGCGGTGCTGGGCGTGGTGCACATCGCCACCAACCCGGCCGTGCTGTGGGCGCTGAGCCCGCACCACGCGCTGAGCTTCATGGTGGCGCAGCCGCACATTGCCTTCATCGCGCTGGGGTCGGTGGTGCTGTGCGTCACCGGTGCCGAGGCGCTGTATGCCGACATGGGCCACTTCGGCAAGCGGCCGATCCGGCTGGCCTGGTTCAGCTTGGTGATGCCGGCCCTGGTGCTGAACTACTTCGGCCAGGGCGCGATGTTGCTGGCCAGCCCCGAGAAGGTGAAGAACCCGTTCTTCGAGATGGCGCCGACCTGGGCGCTGTACCCGCTGATCGCGCTGGCCACCTGCGCCACGGTCATCGCGTCACAGGCGCTCATCACGGCGGCGTTCTCCGTCACCAAGCAGGCCATCCAGCTCGGTTACCTGCCGCGCGTGCGCATCCTGCACACCTCGGTCAAGGAAACCGGCCAGGTCTACGTGCCCTTCATCAACTGGGGCTTGTACGTGTGCATCGTGCTGGCGGTGCTGGCCTTCGGCACCAGCAGCAAGCTGGCGGCAGCCTACGGCATTGCGGTGACGATCGACATGCTGATCACCACCACGATGACCTTCTTCGTGATCCGCTACGGCTGGAAGTACCCCTGGCCGCTGTGCGCCGCGGCAACCGGCTTCTTCTTCCTGGTCGACTTCGTCTATTTCTCGGCCAACATCGTCAAGGTGTTCGACGGCGGCTGGTTCCCGATCGTCATCGGCGCCGTGATGTTCCTGCTGATGATGACCTGGAAGCAGGGCCGCCGGCTGATGAGCGAACGCCTGCGCGAGGATGCCATCGACCTGAAGAGCTTTCTCGAGGCGGTGTTCGTCAGCCCGCCGGCACGCGTGCAAGGCACGGCCGTGTTCCTGGCCAGCGAACAAGGCATCACGCCAGCCGCGCTGCTGCACAACCTGAAGCACAACAAGGTGCTGCACGAGACCAACCTGTTCGTCACCGTCAAGCAGCACGAGGTGCCGTGGATCGGCTTCAACAAGCGCGCCGAGATCGAGCCGCTCGGGCACGACTGCTGGCAGGTGACGCTGCACTTCGGCTTCAAGAACGACCCCGACGTGCCCGAGGCGCTGGCGCTGCTGCGTGGCCGCGGCGTGCAGCTCGACGAGATGGACACCAGCTACTTCCTGTCGCGCGACATCGTGATCCCGACCTTCGGCGAGGGCATGGCCATGTGGCGCGAAAAGCTGTTCGCCAGCATGCACCGCAACGCCGCCGCCGCGGCCGACTTCCTGAGCCTGCCCACCAACCGGGTGGTGGAGCTGGGGTCGAAGGTCGAGATCTGAGCGACACAAAAGCAAAGTCCACGAAGAAGGGACATGGCATGTTCCTTTTTCGTGGTGTTTTCTAGAACGCCGTGTTCTGCAGCTCCAGCTCCTCGACCTGCTGCACCAGATAGGCTGAACGCGTGACGCGCACCACCGCGCCGGTGGGCACGCGGGTCCAGGCGCTGCGGTCCTCGTCGAGCGGCTCCGACGCGATCACCGTGCCGTGCTCATCGCCGCGCAGGTACAGCGACGGCGGGTGCTTGTCGGTGGCCAGGCGGAAGGCGTAGAGCACCTTGCCGTCGGCCAGTGCAGCGCAAAAGCGCAGCGGCTCGATCACGCCGGCCCTTCTGACGCGGCGCGCGATCTCGTCGAACACGTAGACCACGGCGCGGATCGGGTCCTCGCCGAGTTCCATGCGCGCGATCGCGAGCAGGAACATCAGCTCCGAATCGGTCGAGCCGCGCCGGTATTCGACCAGGTGGTCGGGCAGCAGCGCTTCGAGCTCGCGGCGCAGGCCGGCGTAGCCGCCGATCTGGCCGTTGTGCATGAACAGGTGGCGGCCGAGCTGGAACGGGTGGCAGTTGGCCGGATCGATCGGGCCGTCAGTGGCGGCGCGCACATGGGCGAAGAACAAGCCCGAGCGCACCTTGGCGCCGAGCGTCTGCAGCTTCTTGCTCGCCCACGCGGGCGCGGCGTCGCGGTAGACCGCGGGTTCGACCGGCGTGCCGTACCAGCCCAGCCCGAAACCGTCGCCATGCGTGTCGGTCTGCGCCTCGGCGGCGTGCTGCGACTGGCGCAGCAGCGAATGCGGCGGCCGGCACACCAGCGTGTCGAGCGTGATCGGCTGGCCGAGGTAGGCGACGAAGCGGCACATCTTCTGGGGGCGCGCCCGTGTGTACGTGCGTGCGCTTTGCTGTGATGTTCGGTATATCGGCCAGGTGCAGGCGGACTTGATGGCGAGCGGCAGTCCCTGGGTATGCTTCGCGCCCATGCGTGCATTCCTGAACGACCTTTCGCTCTCGGCCGCCACGGCCGGCTTCGTCGCGGTGCTGGTGGGTTTCACCAGTTCGGTGGCCATCGTGTTCCAGGCCGCCACCTCGCTGGGTGCCACGCCGGCGCAGATCAGCTCGTGGATGTGGGCGCTGGGCCTGGGCATGGGCTTGTGTTCGTTGTTGCCCTCGCTGTGGCTGCGCAAGCCGGTGATGGTGGCCTGGAGCACACCCGGCGCCGCGGTGCTGGCCACGGCCGGCGCCAGTGGCGGCTTCGGGATGGCCGAGGCGACGGGCGCGTTCCTGGTGTGCGCTGCGCTGATCACTCTGTTCGGCGTGACGGGCTGGTTCGAGAAGCTGATGGACCGCATTCCGATCGCGCTGGCCAGTGCCTTGCTGGCCGGCGTGCTCACGCGCTTCGGGCTGGATGCGTTCGTCGCGCTGAAGTCGGCCTTCGGGCTGGTGCTGTTGATGCTGGCCGCCTACCTGGCCGGCCGGCGCCTCTGGCCGCGTTATGCGGTGCCGGGCGTCCTGGTGGTCGGCACGGCCTATGCCGCGGCGACGGGGCAGCTGCACCTGGGCGACGTGAAGTGGGGCTTGACGATGCCGGTGTTCACGGCGCCAGAGTTCAGCTGGCGCGCCACGGTGAGCCTGGCGCTGCCGCTGTTCGTCGTGACGATGGCGTCGCAGAACCTGCCCGGGGTGGCGGTGATCCGCGCCTCGGGCTACCAACTTCCGATTTCAAGGCTCATCGCCCTCACCGGCGTGGCCACCCTGGTGTTGGCGCCGTTCGGTGCGTTCGCGCTCAACCTGGCGGCCATCACCGCGGCGATGTGCATGGGCCGCGAGGCGCACCCGGACGAAGCCAAACGTTACGTCGCCGCGGCCTGCTGCGGGCTGATCTACATCGTGGTCGGCCTGTTCGGCGCGGCCGTCACCGGCGTGCTCACCGCGTTCCCGCGCGAACTGGTGGTGGCGGTGGCCGGGCTGGCGCTGCTGGGCACGATTGCCGCGGCCTTGAGCGTGGCGCTGAAAGACGAGGCGCACCGTGAACCGGCGCTGATCACTTTTCTCGTCACCCTGAGCGGCATCAGCCTGGCCGGCATCGGCTCGGCCTTCTGGGGCGTGGTGGCCGGCGCGCTGGCGCTTTTTGTGCAACAGTGGCGGCCTGCGCGAACCCCGCAAAGTTGAACGCCGCGGTGCCGCCCCTCACCCCAACCCTCTCCCCAAAGGGGGGCGAGGGAGCCGGGCACCTGCAAATCATCCGACTGAAAGTCACCCGCCATGAAGTTGTTGTTCGTCGCCGACCCGCTGGAAAGCTTCAAGACCCAGAAGGACACCACCTTCTCGATGATGCGCGAGGCGGCGGCGCGCGGCCACACCCTGCTGGCCTGCGAACCGCAGGACCTGATGTGGCAACGCGGCGGCCGCGTGACCGGCCAGGTGCGCCAGATCACGCTCACCGGCCGCAGCGGCTACGGTGTGCATGACTGGTTCAGCTCCGCGACCAAGGGCCACGACCGCATGCCGCTGGCGCTGGCCGATGTCGACGCGGTGATCATGCGCAAGGATCCGCCCTTCGACAGCGAGTTCTTCTACGCCACCCACCTGCTCGAGCAGGCCGAGCGCGAAGGCGCGCGCGTGTTCAACCAGCCGGCTGCGCTGCGCGACCACCCGGAAAAGCTCGCAATCCTGGAGTTCCCGCAGTTCATCGGCCCGACCCTGGTGACGCGCAGTGCGGCCGACATCAAGCGCTTTCACGCCGAGCACCGCGACATCATCCTGAAGCCGCTCGACGGCATGGGCGGCGTCGGCATCTTCCGCGTCGGGCCCGACGGGTTGAACCTGGGCAGCATCACCGAGACGCTGAACCAGGGCGGCGCGCAGACGGTGATGGTGCAGCGCTACCTGCCGCAGATCGTCGACGGCGACAAGCGCATCCTCATCATCGGCGGCAAGGCGGTGCCGAACTGCCTGGCGCGCATTCCGCAGGGCAGCGAGATCCGCGGCAACCTGGCAGTGGGCGGCAAGGGCGTGGCGCGGCCCTTGAGCATTCGCGACCGCGAGATTGCCGAACACATCGGGCCGATCCTCGCGGCGCGCGGGCTGCTGCTGATCGGCCTGGACGTGATCGGCGACAGCATGACCGAGATCAACGTCACCAGCCCGACCGGCTTTCAGGAAATCATGCAGCAGACCGGCTTCGACGTCGCCAAGATGTTCATCGAGGCGCTCGAGGCGGCGGTGCTGGCTTGATCGCGGTGTTCACTCGGCCGCGATCCCCAACGCCGAGCAATCCAGCCTGCCACCGGCCATCGGCGGGCACCAGAAGTAGCTGCCGCTGATCGGCCGCGAGAAGCCGAACAGCGCGTCGACGATGCCGTCTTCTGCGCCGACCATGCGCTTCAACTGCGCCTCGAACGCATCGAAGGACTTGCCGAAGGCGACGAAGTGCAGGCCGCCGCGCCGGCCTTCGGCCCACGGCATCGAGCGGCGCAGGTTGAAGGCTTCGGGCTCGAAGCTCTCCTGCGCGGTGCGTTTCACGTGGGCCGATTCCGGCGCGTCTTCCAGCTCTTCGTTGTCGCTCTTGCGGCGGCCGATCGCGTTGTCCTGGTCGGTCGCCGGCATCGCCTCGAAGGCGCTGAAATCGTGCTCCCACTGTTGCACGGCAACGAAGCTGCTGCCGTCCAGCCCGCGGCCGCGGCCAGCGACAAAGGTGGCCTCGGTGGCGGCGTCGCCTTTCGGGTTTTCGGTGCCGTCTTCATAACCTGTCAGGTCGCGCCCGCTGCCATGGCGAAAGGCGTCCAGCGTGTGGCTCAGCACGAACGCGGCGGACAGGCCTTGCTCGAGGGTGCGCGCGCGCTGCATCAGCACCCCCCGCTCGTCGCCGCGCAGCCAGCACCACAGCGCGGCCGGCGTGGAGGGCACGTCGAAGCCCGCGCCCGCCACCGCCTGCGGGTTGCGCAGGCCGTGTATGTGGCGCCCCAGGCCGAGTACCAGCGACCCGCCCAGCCCGACCACAACCGTCTCACCGTCGGCGTGCGCCGCCAGCCAGCGCAGCGCCGCACGCTGGTCGGCACCGTGGCGCACCGTGAACGACAGGTAGCGCCCGTGGCGCGGAACGGGCGCGAGGATGCCCGCCTGAACGTCAGTCATCGTTTGTCCTTGATGGGGTGGCCCTGATCATGTCGGCCGCAATGTTCAACGCAGTTCCTTGCGAATCACCAGCTTCAGGCCCGACCACACCGTGTCCACCGCACACACCTTCACGTCGACAAACCCGAGCGGCAGCGCGACCGCACGGATCGTGTCTTCGGTGATGTCGGTTGGCAGCTTCGAAGCCTTCTTGGGCCACGAGATCCAGACCATCGTGTCGGGCCGGATCTGGCGCCGCCAGACCTGCAGGTGCACTTCGAGGCCGGCCTTGCGCGTGCAGAACGCGTGCACCAGGTCGGTGGCCTGTGACACCGCGGCGTCGAAGCGCACGCCAGCGGGCAGGGTGCCGAGCAGTTCGGAATAGTTCGGCGGCTCGTTGAAGGTCACGGCCCGGACGCCTTCTCGAAGGCCCAGCTTCTTCGCCAGCGGCGTGCCTGAATAACCGGCTGATTGATCCGCCACGGCTGCGGCCTACTGCGGCGCGCGCCCGTAGCGGATGGCCTGTACCACGCCGCCGCGGAAGCGCACCGTGGCCATCAGGTTGCCAGGGCCGCGGTCGTACAGCCACTCGTCCACCGGCAGGCAGGGCACGAGGCTGCCCGGCACCTGCACCCACACCTGCGCCGGTGCTGGGTCGATCGGCAGGGCCGACAGCGTGTAGACCGGCGCGCAGAAAGAATCCTTCAGCACCGGTTCACCGCACTTGTAGAGCACCGACAGGCGCGAGTCGCCGACCTCGGTGGACTGGCCGTTGCAGCGCAGCGATTCGGCTTGCGCTGGCAGGCATGGCAGCGCCAGCACCGTTGCAAGGCACAGCGAATGCAAACTCTTCATGCGCGTCTCCGGTTCGACCTGGCAACAATGCGCCGCGTCAGCGCCATTTTCAACCAGCAGGGCACGCAAGGTCGAGCGGTGGCGTTGCCGCTGCCCACGCTGGCCATGCGTGCCACACGCTTGCACTCGCTTTTGTCCTCGCTTCAGCCCTTGCCGGCCGGGGTGCGCAACTGTTCGGCCAGACGTTCCAGCATGCTGGAGCGTCGGATCGTCGTCTTCGCGCCCAGCTTGCGTTCGAACAGCGCGTTGGAAAACTTCGAATCGCTCTGCTTGCTCTTGCACAGCCAGTAGACCTCGCTGCCACTGTGCGTGAAGTGATCCAGTTCGGTTCGCAGGCCTTCGAGCGCCGCAGCCTGTGCCGCCGACAGCGGCTGCGACAGGAACGCCACGTTGACCTCGCCCTGCGGCCCGACCGCTGCCCGATGTGCCACCTGTTGCGCCGCGGCACGCTGCGCCAAGGCCAGCACTTCAGCGTCGCTGCGCACGAACGCTTCGGAGCGATAGCCCAGCAGCGGCTCCAGCCCGTCGGAGAGCGCTCGCGCCAGCGCGCTGGCCGAGGGCGCGCGGGAACGGAAGATCACGTTGCCGCTGGCGATGAAGGTCTGCACTTCGGTAGGGCCGAGTGATTCGACGTGCTGCGCCAGAACGGCCATCTTGATGAAACGCCCGCCGACGTTGATGGCGCGCAGGAAGGCGACGTAGCGTGGCATGGCAGCCGTAGCGCGCTATTCCGCGCTAGGCGGCCAGATCGAACTGCGGGTTCCAGACCACTTCCCACAGGTGGTCGTCCGGGTCCTGAAAGTAGCCGGCATAAGCGCCCCATAGGGTCGCCTGCGCGGGCTTGACGATGTGTGCACCCGCCTGCTGCGCCTGTGCCATCACCGAATCGACCTCCTGCTGCGAGGCCACGTTGTGGCCCAGGGTCAGCTCGGTCGGGCTGCGTGGCGTGCGGGCCAGGCCGGTGTCGTGCGCCATGCTGGCGCGCGGCCACAGAGCCAGCTTGAGGCCGGGCTGCAGGTCGAAGAACACCACCGCACCGTGCTCGAACTCGGTGCCGAAGATGCCCTGCGTGGCCCAGCCCAGCCCGTCGCGGTAGAACGCGAGCGAGCGCTCCAGGTCGTCGACCCCGAGCGTGATGACAGTGACCCGCGGCTTCACGCCGCCCGCGCCGCCCACAACCTGTGCTGCAGCAGCGGGCTCACGCGGTAACGCTCGTTGCGCGTGAAGGCGTGCAGGTGGTCGAGCACCGTCACCACGCGCTCCACGCCCAGCGCGGCGAGCCACTCGAACGGGCCGTGCGGCCAGTTGGTGCCGAGCTTCATCGCCAGGTTCGCGCCCTCTTCGTTGCACACGCCCTGATGCACTGCGTCGGCGCCTTCGTTGACGAGCATGCACAGCGTGCGCGCAGCCCACAGCGCGGGCGTGTCGCGCAACTCCAGCGCCTGCCAGCCACAGGCCCGCAGGGCCGCACGCACCGCATGTCGCGCCGCGTCGGAGGCGCTGGCGGCAAACGCCACGCCGATGGCGTTCATCTTGTCGGACAGCAGCGGCAGATCGACCACCGCCAGTTCGGCGCAGCGCTGCTCGGTGGCGAGCTGCATGGCAGTGCGGCCGTCGGTCACGTGCACCTGCACCGCACCGAGTTTCCAGCCGGTCCATTCGGTTTGCGAGTCGGTGGCGAACGTGAGGCCACGCTGTGTCATCCAGGCGTGCAGGCCGCGTGCCAGCGGGCCACGGCCGCACAAGGTCAAGGGTGGCGGGGCCACTTCGTCGGCGCTGTGTTCGGCGTCGGCATCGGCAGTGGCAGTGGCAGGCTCGATCAGCGGCGAGGCCGTTGGCGGCACGCCTTCGTAGAAGCCCTTGCCCACCTTGCGGCCGAGCCGCCCGCCGTCGAGCAGCGCCTTCTGCACGATCGACGGCATGTAGCGCCGGTCGAAGTAGTTGGCTTCGAAGACCGACTGCGTCACTGCGTAGTTCACGTCGTGGCCGATCAGGTCCATCAGCTCGCACGGCCCCATGCGAAAGCCGGCGCTGCGCGCCAGCGCATCCAGCGTGGCGGGCGGGGCGGCCTGCTCCTGCAGCAGCGCCAGCGCCTCGGCGTAGTAAGGCCGCGCGATGCGGTTGACGATGAAGCCGGGCGTGCTCTTGGCGTGCACCGGCGTCTTGCCCCAGCGCCGCGCGAGATCGAACACGCCCTGCGCGACGGCCGCATCGGTCTCGGCGCCAGCCACCACTTCCACCAGCTTCATCTGCGGCACCGGGTTGAAGAAGTGCATGCCCACCACGCGCTGCGGCTGCTGCAGGCCGTTGGCGATGGCCGTGATCGAGATCGACGAGGTGTTGGACGCGAGCACCGCGTTGGACCCCACCACCGCCTCGACGTCTTGCAGCAGCTTGCGCTTGGCCTCCAGGTTCTCGACGATCACCTCGATCACCAGCGCCGCATCGGCCATTTGCGCGACGCTCTCGCACACGCTCAGGCGCGCCAGCGTCGCATCGCGGTCGTCGGCCGACAGGCGGCCCTTGCTCACGAGCATGGCGAGCGACTGGGCGGTCTGCGCGATCGCGGCGGCCGCGGCCCCGGCGCGCAAGTCGAGCAGCCGCACCGGGTGGCCGGCGGCGGCGGCGACCTGGGCGATGCCGGCGCCCATGGTGCCGGCGCCGATCACGCCGATGGTCTGTTGTGCGGCCGGGCCAACAAGCCACGGCGAGGCTTTCACGTCATGCGTGCTCTCAGTAGGTTTCGACATGGAAGCGCCCCTCCTCGACCATGCGCTGGTGAACGGCGGGCCAGTGCAGGCCGGTCAAGGTGCAGGCTTCCTGCAGGGCTTCGAGCACACCGGTCTCCATGCCCTTCAGGCCGCAGAGGTACACGAAGGTGTCGCCGCGCAGCAATTCGGCCACGTCGCGCGCGCGTTCGCGGATGCGGTCTTGCACGTAGGCCCGCGGCTGGCCGGGCATGCGTGAAAAGGCGAACGTGGTGTCCATCAGTTCAGGCGGCAGTTTGGTCAGCGGGCCGAAGTAGGGCAGTTCTTCGGGCGTGCGTGCGCCGAAGAACAGCATCAGCTTGCCGCCGGTGGTCTTGCCCGTGTCCTTCTCGACCTCCTTCAGGCGCCGACGGTGCTCGGTCATCGCGCGCATCGGCGCCGAGCCGGTGCCGGTGCACACCATCAGCAGGTTCGAGCCCGGGTGGTTGGGCATCAGGAAGCTGGTGCCGAACGGGCCGGTCAACTGCACCGTATCGCCCTTCTTGAGATCGCACAGGAAGTTCGACGCCACGCCGACCGTCGGCTGGCCATCGTGGTCCTGCGTCACGCGCTTGACCGTCAGCGACAGGTTGTTGTAGCCCTCACGCTCGCCGGTGCGCGGGCTGGCCACCGAGTACATGCGCAGGTAGTGCGGCTTGCCGTTCGCATCGACCCCCGGCGGCAGCACGCCGACCGACTGCCCTTCGAGCAGCGGGAAGAACTGCGTGCCCAGGTCGAGCACGATGTGGCGCACGTCGTTGTCGACGTTCGGCGAGGTCAGGCGGAAGTTGCCGGCCACGCTGGCGGTGACCGGCTTCTTCAGGCTGTACAGGTGCAGGTAGGGATGCGCAGCCGACCAGGGCGCGGTGGTGGACGACGGCGACGTGGCGGCGTTGGCCTGCGGCGCTTCGGCATCTGCTGCTGCGGCGACCGGGGCCGAGGCCGTGGCGGGGGAGAGGTCGATCACGGTGGCGCCGGCCGGCAGGGGCTTCTCGGCCGGCAGTTCGTCCCAACCGAGCTGCTCTTCGATCGTGTAGGCCTGCGCCTTGGCGACCGTGCGCCAGTGGTCGATGCTGCCGGTCGGGCAGGGCGAGATGCAGGCGTTGCAGGCGTTGCAGATGGCCGCGTCGACCACGTAGTTGCGCGAGTCGTGCGTGATCGCTTTCACCGGGCAGGTCTCTTCGCAGGTGTTGCAGCGGATGCAGACCTCCGGGTCGATCAGGTGCTGCTTGATGACGGCGATGGCCTCTGGAGGGTTTGCAAGGGCGTTCATGGTGCGGGCGCGTTGGCAGCGCTAGTAGAGGTTGGCCTGCACGCGCGCGGGCAGGGCCTGGTCGTAGGTGGTGGCATCGATCGCGGCTTCGGTCAGCGCCGACAGGATCGTGCCGGTGCTGGGCAGGCGGCTGCGCTCGATCTGCGCCGCCGGGTCCCACAGGCGCGAGCGCACCAGCGCTTTCGAACACTGGAAGAACACCGTCTCCACCGCCACCACCAGCACCGTGGCCGGCGCCTTGCCGTTGACGACGAAGCGCTGCAGCAGCGCAGGGTCGGCGCTGATCGTGGCGCGGCCGTTCACGCGCAGCGTTTCGCCCACGCCGGGGATCAGGAAGATCAGCGACACACGCGGGTCGGCCAGCACGTTACGCAGGCTGTCGAGGCGGTTGTTGCCGCGCCGGTCGGGCACGAGCAAGGTGCGTTCGTCTTGCACGATGACGAAGCCGGGGGCGTCGCCACGCGGCGAAACGTCGAGCCCGTCGGGGCCGCTGGTCGCCAGCACCGCAAAGGGCGACGCCTCGATCATCGTGCGGTACATCGGGTGCACGTGGTCGACCTCCTTGCGGAGCGAGGTCTCGGCGGGCTCGCCGTACAGCGCTTCGAGCGCGGCCACGCTGGCGATGCGGTGAGGGTCGGTCGGCGGCATGGCTCGGTTCCTGCGCAGTGGGGTCGGAAGCCTTGCATGGTAGCGGGGCTTCACTCCCTCACCCCAACCCTCTCCCACAGGGAGAGGGAGCCAGTCAGTTGAAGCGCACGTATTCGAAGTTCACCGGCTGCTTGTTGATGCCGATCGCCGGAGGGGCGATCCAGTTGGCGTACTTCCCCGTTTCCACCACCCGGCCCATCAGCGACGCGACATA
>JANMYQ010000051.1:0-51822 GCA_031382215.1 Methylibium sp. | reverse complement strand
TCCAACAACGTGCTGTTCCCGGCCAACGGCGAACCGTCGATCGTGCCGAGCCAGGACGTGGTGCTGGGCCTGTACTACGCCACCCGCGACCGCATCAACGCCAAGGGCGAAGGAATCATCTTCTCCGACGTGGCCGAAGTGCACCGCGCACTCGACAACCACCAGGTCGAGATCACCGCCAAGATCAGCGTGCGCCTGACCGAATACACCAAGGACAAGGAGAGCGGCGCGTTCACCGCCAGCACCAGCCTGGTGGACACGACTGTCGGCCGTGCGCTGCTGTCCGAGATCCTTCCCAAGGGCCTGCCGTTCAGCAACATCAACAAGGCGCTGAAGAAGAAGGAAATCTCGCGCCTGATCAACACCTCGTTCCGCAAGTGCGGGCTGAAAGAGACGGTGGTGTTTGCCGACAAGCTGCTGCAGGCGGGCTTCCGCCTGGCCACGCGCGCCGGCATCTCGATCTGCATCGATGACATGCTGGTGCCGAAAGAAAAGCCCGGCCTGATCGAGCGTGCCGAGAAGGAAGTGAAGGAAATCGAGCAGCAGTACGTCTCGGGCCTGGTTACTTCCGGCGAGCGCTACAACAAGGTCGTGGACATCTGGGGCAAGACCGGCGACGAAGTCGGCAAGGTCATGATGAGCCAGCTGTCCAAGCAGAAGACGACCGACCGGCACGGCAAGCAGGTGGACCAGGAGTCGTTCAACTCCATCTACATGATGGCCGACTCGGGTGCGCGCGGTTCCGCCGCGCAGATCCGCCAGTTGGCCGGCATGCGCGGCCTGATGGCCAAGCCGGACGGCTCGATCATCGAGACGCCCATCACGGCGAACTTCCGTGAAGGCCTGAACGTTCTGCAGTACTTCATCTCGACCCACGGCGCCCGCAAGGGCCTGGCGGACACGGCGTTGAAGACGGCCAACTCGGGCTACCTGACGCGCCGCCTGGTCGACGTGACGCAGGATCTGGTCGTGCAGGAAGACGACTGCGGCACGCACAACGGCATGAACATGCGCGCGCTGGTCGAAGGCGGCGAGGTGATCGAATCGCTGCGCGACCGTGTGCTGGGCCGTGTGACTGCCATCGAGGTGCTGCACCCCGAGACGCAGGAAATGCTGCTCGGCGCCGGCCAGATGATGGACGAAGACGTGCTCGACATGCTCGAAGCCGCCGGCGTCGACGAAGTGAAGGTGCGCACGGCACTGACTTGCGACACGCGCTTCGGCATCTGCGCCAAGTGCTACGGCCGCGACCTGGGCCGCGGTGGTTTGATCAACGTGGGCGAGGCGATCGGCGTGATCGCGGCCCAGTCGATCGGCGAGCCGGGCACGCAGCTCACGATGCGCACCTTCCACATCGGTGGTGCGGCATCGCGTGCGGCGGTGGCTTCCAGCGTGGACGCGAAGTCCGATGGTCACATTGGCTTCAACGCCACGATGCGCTACGTCACCAACTCGAAGAAGGAGCTGGTGGTGATCTCGCGTTCCGGTGAAATCATCATCTCCGACCAGCACGGCCGCGAGCGTGAACGCCACAAGGTGCCGTACGGCGCGTTGCTCAGCATCAAGCCCGACCAGAACATCAAGGCCGGCACCGTGCTGGCCAACTGGGATCCGCTGACGCGCCCGATCATCACCGAGTTCGCCGGCAAGGCCAAGTTCGAGAACGTCGAAGAAGGCGTGACCGTGGCCAAGCAATTGGACGAAGTGACCGGCCTGTCTACCCTGGTCGTGATCGACTCCAAGCGCCGCGGCGTGGCCAAGGTCGTGCGCCCGCAGGTGAAGCTGCTCGACGTGGCCGGCAACGAAGTGAAGATCCCCGGCACCGACCACTCGGTGACGATCGGCTTCCCGGTGGGCTCGCTGGTGCAGATTCGCGACGGGCAAGACCTGGTGCCTGGCGAAGTGTTGGCGCGCATTCCGGTCGAAGGCCAGAAGACGCGCGACATCACCGGCGGCTTGCCGCGGGTGGCCGAGCTGTTCGAGGCCCGCACGCCGAAGGACAAGGGCACTTTGGCCGAAGTCACCGGCACGGTGTCGTTCGGCAAAGAGACCAAGGGCAAGCAGCGCCTGCAGATCACCGACCCCGAGGGCAAGGTCTACGAAGAACTCGTGCCGAAGGAAAAGAACGTGGTCGTGCACGAAGGCCAGGTCGTCAACAAGGGCGAGTCGATCGTCGACGGGCCGGCCGACCCGCAGGACATCCTGCGCCTGCTGGGCATCGAGGAACTGGCGCGCTACATCGTTGACGAGGTGCAGGACGTGTACCGCCTGCAGGGCGTGAAGATCAACGACAAGCACATCGAGGTGATCGTTCGCCAGATGCTGCGCCGCGTGCAGATCGTCAACCCGGGCGACACCGCCTACATCGCGGGCGAGCAGGTCGAGCGTTCGGAGCTGCTGGACACCAACGACCGCATGGTGAAGGAAGGCAAGATGACGGCGACCCACGCCGACGTGCTGCTGGGCATCACCAAGGCGTCGCTGTCCACCGACAGCTTCATCTCGGCGGCGTCGTTCCAGGAGACCACGCGCGTGCTCACCGAGGCTGCCATCATGGGCAAGCGCGACGAGCTGCGTGGCCTGAAGGAAAACGTGATCGTCGGCCGTCTGATCCCGGCCGGCACCGGCATGGCCTTCCACGACGCGCGCAAGACCAAGGAAGCGATGGACGACGCCGAGCGCCGCACGATTGCGCTGCAGGAAGCCGAAGAACTCGCGGCGGTGCAGATGGCCGCGGTGGATTCGGGCACCGAGAGCAGCGTCGACTGACGCGGTTTTCTTGCAATGCCCCCGGGGCGGCCTTTGGGCCGCCCTTTTTCATTGATGTCGGGTCAGCGCAGTGCGGCCCAGGCCGTCGGCGTCAGGATCGCCAGATCCAGCGCGCGAGCACGCCGTGCGCAGCGCAGCACCGCGCGATCGCGGCTCAGCAGCGCGCTGGCGCTCAAGTGGATGCCGAGGTCGATGAACTTCTGATCGTCGGGGTCGGTGCAGCGCGGCACCTCGGGCGGCAATGGCGGCGCCGAGGGCACGATGTTCACCCAACGGTCCCATTCGACCCACAAGGCAGGCACGTTCGGGTTCCACCGGTCCAGACTGCCACGCGTCAGCACCCGGTCGAGCTCTTCGCGCATCGCCTGCGTTGCGATCCACCGCGCTGCGCCGCTGACGAGCGTTTCATGCAGCGCGGCGCAACCGGGGTCGTGAAATAGCAGCCAGTCGAGCACGACATTCGTAACCAGGACCAGCAAGGGCGGGCGGTTCATGGCCACAGCGTAGCGCAGCCATTGACGCGTCTTCGCGATCTCGTGCATAATGCAAGGCTTCGCTGAAAACCCTTGGCCTGCTGTTCCGGCAGGAGAAGATTTCGGCTCCGCCCAAACGGGCCGGGTGTCTGCCTAACTACGAAGTAGTGGCAAGCGCCAGGTTCGACGGGCCCAAGACTGGCCGCGTGGGAAACCACGGGTCCAAGTTGGGGACAGAAAAAATGATTCAAATGCAATCGCGGCTTGACGTCGCGGACAACACTGGCGCCAAGTCCGTCATGTGCATCAAGGTGCTGGGCGGCTCCAAGCGGCGCTACGCCGGCATCGGCGACGTCATCAAGGTCAGCATCAAGGAAGCCGCGCCGCGGGGCCGCGTCAAGAAGGGCGAGGTCTACAGCGCCGTGGTGGTTCGCACCGCCAAGGGCGTGCGCCGTCAGGATGGCTCGCTGGTCAAGTTCGACGGCAATGCCGCCGTGCTGCTCAACGCCAAGCTCGAGCCCATCGGCACGCGCATCTTCGGGCCGGTCACGCGCGAGCTGCGCACCGAGCGCTTCATGAAGATCGTGTCGCTGGCGCCGGAAGTTCTCTGAAGTTCTCTGAAACAGCGGCCACGTAGAGGTAGAGCCATGAACAAGATTCGCAAAGGCGACCAGGTCATCGTGTTGACCGGGCGCGACAAGGGCAAGCGCGGCACCGTGTCCAAGCGCGTTGACGAGGAGCGCATCGTGGTTGACGGCGTGAACGTCGTCAAGAAGCACGTCAAGCCGAACCCGATGAAGGGCACGACCGGCGGCGTTGTCGAAAAGACCATGTCGATCCACCAGTCCAACATCGCCATCTTCAACCCCGCCACCGGCAAGGCCGATCGCGTGGGCATCAAGCTGCTGGCTGACCCGAAGACGAACAAGACCACGCGCGTGCGGGTCTTCAAGTCCAGCGGCGCCGAGATCAAGGCCTAAGGGGTTTCACAACATGGCTAAACAACAAGCTGCTGCCGGCGAAAAAAGCGCGGGTGCAAATGCGCCCAAGGTGGCCCGCCTGCAAGCGATCTTCCGCGACAAGATTTCGCCCGAGCTGACCGAGAAGTTCGGCTACAAGTCGCCGATGCAGGTGCCGCGCATCACCAAGATCACGCTCAACATGGGCGTGAGCGAGGCGGTGTCCGACAAGAAGGTCATGGACCACGCGGTGAGCGACATGACCAAGATCGCCGGCCAGAAGCCGGTGGTCACCAAGTCGAAGAAGGCCATTGCCGGTTTCAAGATCCGCGAGAACGTGCCGATCGGCTGCATGGTCACCCTGCGCGGCGTGCAGATGTACGAGTTCCTCGACCGTTTCGTCACCGTGGCGCTGCCGCGCGTGCGCGACTTCCGCGGCATCTCCGGTCGTGCCTTCGACGGCCGCGGCAACTACAACATCGGCGTGAAAGAGCAGATCATTTTTCCCGAGATCGAATACGACAAGGTCGACGTGCTGCGTGGTTTGAACATCAGCATCACCACGACCGCCAAGAACGACGAAGAGGCCAAGGCGCTCCTCACCGCGTTCAAATTCCCGTTCAAGAACTGAGGACCGCGCGATGGCCAAACTCTCCCTCATCCAGCGCGAACTCAAGCGTACCAACCTGGTTGCCAAGTACGCCAAGAAGCACACCGAGCTGAAGGCGCTTGCCAACAACGCGAAGAAGTCCGACGAAGAGCGTTACGCCGCCCGACTGGAGCTGCAGAAGCTCCCGCGCAACGCCTACCCGACGCGCCAGCGCAACCGCTGCGAGCTGACCGGCCGCCCGCGCGGTACCTTCCGCAAGTTCGGCCTGGGCCGCAACAAGATCCGCGAACTGGCATTCAAGGGCGACATCCCTGGTGTCGTCAAGGCCAGCTGGTAATCAGCGCGTCGATCAGGAGATAACCCCATGAGCATGAGTGACCCGATCGCCGATATGCTGACCCGCATCCGCAACGCGCAGATGGTGGAGAAGCCCAAGGTGGTGATGCCGTCGTCGAAGCTGAAAGTGGCGATTGCCAAGGTCCTGAAGGACGAAGGCTACATCGACAACTTCGCGGTTCGCGGCGAGCCCGCCAAGCCGGAGCTGGAAATCGCGCTGAAGTACTATGCTGGCCGCCCGGTCATCGAGCACATCGAGCGCGTCAGCCGCCCCGGTCTTCGCATCTACAAGGGCCGGCACGACATTCCGAACGTGATGAATGGCCTGGGTGTGGCGATCGTGACCACGCCCAAAGGCGTGATGACGGACCGCAAGGCGCGCCAGGCCGGCATCGGCGGCGAAGTGCTGTGCTACGTGGCTTGATGCCGCAGATTCAGCGCAGTTTCAGGAGAAGCATCAAATGTCACGCGTAGGAAAAATGCCGATCACCGTCCCGCAAGGCGTGGACGTATCGGTCACGGCCGACTCGATCAGCGTCAAGGGCACGCTCGGCACGCTGGTTCGTCCAGTCAACTCGCTCGTCACCGTCAAGTCAGAAGGCGGCAAGCTCATGTTCGCGCCGGCCAACGAATCGGTCGAGGCCGATGCGATGTCGGGCACGATGCGCGCGCTGGTGGCCAACATGGTCAACGGCGTCAGCAAGGGTTTCGAGAAGAAATTGAGCCTGGTGGGCGTGGGCTTCCGGGCTCAGGCCACCGGCCCGAAGCTGAACCTGCAGATCGGGTTTTCGCACCCCGTCGGCAAGGACATGCCGGCCGGGATCAAGGTCGAATGCCCGACGCAGACCGAGATCACGATCAAGGGCACCGACCGCCAGGTGGTGGGCCAGATCGCCGCCGAGGTGCGTGCGCTGCGCCCGCCCGAGCCCTACAAGGGCAAGGGCATTCGCTACCTGGGCGAGAAGGTCACGCTCAAAGAGACCAAGAAGAAGTAAGGAGCAACGAACATGTCACTGAACAAAAAAGATCAGCGCATTCGTCGCTCGCGCCAGACCCGGGTTCGCATCGCCATCCAGCGCGTTGCGCGGCTGACGGTGTACCGCACCAACCTGCACATCTACGCCAACGTGATCTCCGACGACGGCACGCAGGTGCTGGCCAGCGCTTCGACGGCCGAGGCCGATGTGCGCAAGGAAATCGGCGCCGCCGGCAAGGGTGGCAATGTGGCGGCGGCCACGGTCATTGGCAAGCGCATCGCCGAGAAGGCCAAGGCGGCGGGCATCGAAACGGTGGCGTTCGACCGCGCCGGTTTTGCCTACCACGGCCGCGTCAAGGCGCTGGCCGATGCCGCGCGTGAAGCCGGCCTGAAGTTCTAAGCCCGCTGACGGCGCGAAACGGCGAAA
Organism: Methylibium sp.; assembly: GCA_031382215.1. Taxonomy (GTDB): domain Bacteria; phylum Pseudomonadota; class Gammaproteobacteria; order Burkholderiales; family Burkholderiaceae_C; genus LGRD01. Next base: position 45,272 of record JANMYQ010000051.1, on the reverse strand, counting down.
AAGGAATCCGAACATGGCAAAGTTTCAACCCCGCGTTCAAGACGAAGGTCGCGACGACGGTCTGAAGGAAAAGATGATCGCGGTCAACCGCGTCACCAAGGTGGTGAAGGGCGGCCGCACGCTGAGCTTTGCCGCCCTCACGGTGGTGGGCGACGGTGACGGGCGCATCGGCATGGGCAAGGGCAAGGCCAAGGAAGTGCCTGTGGCCGTGACCAAGGCCATGGACTCGGCGCGCCGCAACCTGGTGAAGGTGGCGCTCAAGAACGGCACCATCCAGCACAAGGTCGTTGGCCAGCATGGCGCGTCGCGCGTGCTGATGGCGCCGGCCAAGCCGGGCGACGGCATCATTGCCGGCGGCCCGATGCGCGCGGTGTTCGAGGTGATGGGCGTGACCGACATCGTCTGCAAGAGCCTCGGTTCGTCGAACCCGTACAACCTGGTTCGCGCCACGCTGGACGCGCTGAAGAACACCAACACGCCGGCCGAGATCGCTGCCAAGCGCGGGCTGACGGTGGAAGAACTCTTCAACTGAAGCGTCGCTTCCGCAGGAGAACACACATGAGCGCAAACATGAGCGACAAGAAAACCGTCCAGATCAAGCTGGTGCGCAGCATCAACGGCACGCGCGAGTCGCACCGCGCCACCGTGCGCGGCCTCGGCCTGCGCAAGCTCAACAGCGAATCGACCCTGGAAGACACGCCGGCAGTGCGCGGCATGATCAACAAGGTCTCCTACCTGGTCAAGGTGCTCTAAGCGCCGGCCCCGAGGACAAGCACATGGAACTCAACAGCATCAAGCCGGCCACTGGCGCCAAGCATGCCAGGCGCCGTGTCGGCCGTGGCATCGGTTCGGGTCTGGGCAAGACCGCAGGCCGTGGCCACAAGGGCCAGAAGTCGCGTTCGGGCGGCTACCACAAGGTCGGTTTCGAAGGCGGCCAGATGCCGCTGCAGCGGCGCTTGCCCAAGCGCGGCTTCAAGTCGCACTTGCTGCAATACAACGCCGAGATCAATCTGAACGACCTGGAGCGCCTGGGCGCCCCCGAGGTCGACATCCTGAGCCTGAAGCAGGCCGGGCTGGTGGGTGAACTGATCAAGGTGGTCAAGGTCATCAAGACCGGCACGCTGACCAAGGCGGTCGCGCTCAAGGGCGTCGGCGCTACGGCCGGGGCCAAGCTGGCCATCGAAGCGGCGGGCGGTTCGGTCGCCTGACCGGGACTCCAGCGCATTCCGGAACACGATCAGTGGCAACCAATCCGAATCAACTGGCCAAGAGCGGGAAGTTCGGCGACCTGCGTCGCCGGCTGATATTCCTGTTGCTCGCGCTCGTGGTGTATCGGGTCGGCGCGCACATTCCCGTGCCCGGCATCGACCCGAACCAGCTACAGCAACTTTTCAAGGGCCAGCAGGGCGGCATCCTGAGCCTGTTCAACATGTTCTCGGGTGGCGCGTTGTCGCGCTTCACGGTGTTCGCGCTGGGCATCATGCCGTACATTTCGGCGTCGATCATCATGCAGTTGATGACCTACGTGGTGCCCACGCTTGAGGCGCTCAAAAAGGAAGGCGAGTCGGGACGCCGCAAGATCACGCAGTACACGCGCTATGGCACCTTGGGTCTGGCGCTGTTCCAGTCGCTCGGCATTGCGCTGGCGCTCGAAGGCTCGCCGGGGCTGGTGATTGCGCCGGGCTTCGGTTTCCGGCTGACGGCGGTCGTGAGCCTGGTGGCCGGCACGATGTTCTTGATGTGGCTGGGTGAGCAGATCACCGAGCGCGGCCTGGGCAACGGCATTTCGATCTTGATCTTCGCCGGCATTGCGGCGGGTCTGCCCAGCGCTATCGGCGGCTTGTTCGAGCTGGTGCGCACAGGGGCGATGAGCATCATCGCGTCGCTGTTCATCATCGCGGTCGTCGTGCTCGTGACCTTCGTGGTGGTGTTCGTCGAGCGCGGCCAACGCAAGATACTGGTCAACTACGCCAAGCGCCAGGTCGGCAACAAGGTCTACGGTGGGCAATCGTCGCACCTGCCGCACAAGCTGAACATGTCGGGCGTGATCCCGCCGATCTTCGCTTCGTCCATCATCTTGCTGCCGGCCACCGTGGTGGGCTGGTTCGCCACCGGCGACGGGCTGCGCTGGCTGAAGGATCTGGCGGGCCTGCTGTCGCCGGGGCAGCCGATCTACGTGATGCTGTATGCCGCAGCGATCGTGTTCTTCTGCTTCTTCTACACGGCGCTGGTGTTCAACAGCCGCGAGACGGCCGACAACCTGAAGAAGAGCGGCGCGTTCATTCCCGGCATCCGGCCGGGTGACCAGACCGCCAAGCACATCGACCGCATTCTTTCCAGGCTGACCTTGGCTGGCGCGATCTACATCACCGCCGTGTGCCTGTTGCCTGAATTCCTGGTGCTCAAGTACAACGTGCCGTTCTATTTCGGCGGTACCTCGCTGTTGATCATTGTCGTCGTGACGATGGACTTCTGGGCCCAGGTGCAGAGTTACGTGATGAGCCAGCAGTACGAGTCACTGCTGAAGAAGGCCAATTTCAAAGCAAGCTGAAGCACCCACAAACGACAAGAGAACAACGAACACACACGCATGGCGAAAGACGATGTCATTCAGAAGCAGGGCGAGATTCTCGAGAATCTGCCCAACGCCACGTTTCGTGTGAAGCTGGAGAACGGGCATGTGGTGCTCGGCCACATCTCCGGGAAGATGCGCATGCACTACATCCGCATCCTGCCGGGCGACAAGGTCACGGTGGAATTGACGCCCTACGATCTGAGCCGCGCTCGGATCGTGTTCCGGGCGAAGTAAGAGTAAGCATTGGAGGCCCCGTTGGTGGGCACAGGAGAAGAACATGAAAGTCGCAGCGTCGGTCAAGAAGATGTGCCGCAATTGCAAGGTCATCCGCCGCAAGGGCGTGGTGCGCGTGATCTGCACGGATCCGCGTCACAAGCAGCGTCAAGGTTGAACTGAAGGAAACGCACCATGGCACGCATTGCCGGTATCAACATTCCGCCCCACAAGCACGCCGAGATCGGCCTGACGTCGATCTACGGCATCGGCCGCACCACGGCGCAGAAGATCTGCACCAACAGTGGTGTGCCGTTCGACCGCAAGGTCAAGGACCTGACCGATGCCGACCTGGAAAAAATCCGGGAAGAGATCGGCAAGATCACGATCGAAGGCGACCTGCGGCGCGAGATGTCGATCAACATCAAGCGCCTGATGGACCTGGGCTGCTACCGCGGCTTCCGCCATCGCCGCGGCCTGCCGGTCCGCGGCCAGCGCACCAAGACCAATGCACGCACCCGCAAGGGCCCGCGCAAGTCGGGCGCCGTGGTCAAGAAGTGACCACCTCGTCATTTCATCAAGAAGTGACCAACGGTCGTTTCATCAAGAAGTGACCGATAAATTTTGAAAGAAGGTCGTCATGGCTAAAGCACCCGTCAATACCGCCGCCCAGCGCGTGCGCAAGAAGGTCCGCAAGAACGTTGCGGACGGCATTGCCCACGTGCACGCGTCGTTCAACAACACGATCATCACGATCACCGATCGCCAAGGTGGCGCGCTGTCGTGGGCGTCCAGTGGCGGCCAGGGTTTCAAGGGTTCACGCAAGAGCACGCCGTTCGCGGCCCAGGAACAAGGCATCAAGAACCTCGACGTGCGCATCAAGCGCCCCGGCCCGGGGCGCGAGTCGTCGGTTCGTGCGCTGGCCTCGCTGGGCATTCGCATCAACCTGATTTCCGACGTGACGCCGGTGCCGCACAACGGTTGCCGCCCGCAAAAGCGCCGCCGCATCTGAGCATCGTTTTTCCCCTGTCGGCGGTGCCAGGAGTGGCTCCGCCGATTATTCATTGGGGCCGCAAGGCCCCTCACTCGAAGCCCACCGTCTGAGCGCTCATAACAACACTCGCCAGACTCGCGCAAGCCGCCCCGGCAGCCTGCGTCAGACAGACACCAAGGAACCAACGTGGCACGTTATCTCGGACCCAAAGCAAAACTGTCCCGCCGTGAAGGCACCGATCTTTTCCTGAAGAGCGCCCGCCGCCCGATCGGCGACAAGGCCAAGTTCGACAGCAAACCCGGCCAGCACGGCCGCACCTCGGGCACCCGCACGTCGGACTACGGCCTGCAACTGCGCGAGAAGCAGAAGGTCAAGCGCATGTACGGCATTCTGGAGCGCCAGTTCCGGCGCTACTTTGCCGAAGCCGAGCGCCGCAAGGGCAACACCGGCTCGAACCTGCTGATGCTGCTGGAGTCGCGCCTGGACAACGTGGTGTACCGCATGGGCTTCGGCTCCACGCGCGCCGAGGCGCGCCAGATGGTGTCGCACAAGTCGATCACGGTAAATGGCGACGTCGTCAACATCGCGTCCTTCCTGGTCAAGGCCGGCGACACCGTGGCGGTGCGCGAAAAGGCCAAGAAACAACTGCGCATCACCGACGCGGTCAAGCTGGCCGAATCGATCGGCATGCCGGGCTGGGTGCAGGTCGACCCGAGCAAGCTAGAAGGCGTGTTCAAGAAGACGCCCGACCGCGACGAGTTCGGCGCCGACATCAAAGAAGCGCTGATCGTCGAGTTGTACTCGCGCTGAGCGCATGCGGCGCAGCGGGAGGTGGCGTTGGCCATCGCCCGTTGCCGGCTTCTTTTCGGACTGTTTCGTGTGCCGGCAACGGAACAGTCGACTATCCCGCCCGGCGATGTCCATCAGCCTTATCGGCGTAACGAGCCGAGGGTATTGAGAGGAACAGGACTCAATGCAAACCAATCTGCTGAAACCCAAAGCCATTCAAGTGGAGCCGCTCGGCGGCCACCGTGCCAAGGTCACGCTCGAGCCTTTCGAGCGCGGTTACGGCCACACGCTGGGCAACGCGCTGCGGCGCGTGCTGTTGTCGTCGATGGTCGGCTACGCGCCGACCGAGGTGACGATCGCCGGTGTGCTGCACGAGTACTCGACGGTCGACGGTGTTCAGGAAGACGTGGTCCACATCATGCTCAACCTGAAGGGCGTGGTGTTCCGCCTGCACAACCGCGATGAAGTGACGCTGGTGCTGCGCAAGGAAGGCGAAGGCCCGGTCACGGCCGGCGACATCCAGACCCCGCACGACGTGGAGATCATCAACCCCGAGCACGTGATCTCGCACCTGTCGCAGGGCGGCAAGCTCGACATGCAGATCAAGGTCGAGAAAGGCCGCGGCTACGTGCCGGGCACGATGCGCCGTTATGGCGACGAGCCGACCAAGTCGATCGGCCGGATCGTGCTGGACGCATCGTTCTCGCCGGTGGCGCGCGTGAGCTACACGGTCGAAAGCGCCCGCGTCGAGCAGCGCACCGACCTGGACAAGCTGGTGATGGAGATCGTCACCAACGGCGCGGTCACGCCCGAAGAGGCGATCCGCTCGTCGGCCAAGATTCTGGTCGAGCAGCTCGCGGTGTTCGCGCAGCTTGAGGGCAGCGAGATCGCCGCCTTCAGCGAGCCGCAACAGCGCAGCACGCAGTTCGACCCGATCCTGCTGCGCCCGGTCGATGAGCTCGAGCTGACGGTGCGTTCGGCCAACTGCCTGAAGGCCGAGAACATCTACTACATCGGCGACCTGATCCAGCGCACCGAGACCGAGCTGCTGAAGACCCCGAACCTGGGCCGCAAGTCGCTCAACGAAATCAAGGAAGTGCTGGCGTCGCGCGGGCTCACGCTCGGCGGCCGGCTCGAAAACTGGCCGCCACAGGGCCTGGACAAGCGATAAATCCCAAGCACTCCGGTGCACCCGGCAGTACCTGATACGGCTGCCGGCATTCAAAGTTAGACAAAAAAGGACCGCACCATGCGTCACCGTCACGGACTTCGCAAACTCAACCGCACTTCGGAGCACCGCCTGGCGATGCTGCGCAACATGTGCAATTCGCTGATCACGCACGAGGCCATCAAGACCACCGTGCCCAAGGCCAAGGAATTGCGCCGCGTCGTCGAGCCGCTGATCACCCTGGCCAAGGAAGCCACCCTGGCAAATCGCCGCCTGGCTTTCGACCGCACGCGCGACCGCGACGTGGTGGCCAAGCTGTTCAACGACCTGGGCCCGCGCTTCAAGGCGCGCCCGGGCGGCTACACGCGCATCCTGAAGATGGGCTTCCGCGTCGGCGACAACGCGCCGATGGCGTTTGTCGAACTGGTCGACCGGCCCGAACCCGTGGCTGCCGATGCGGCTGCCGACAAGGCGGAATGACACGGATCACCGAATGATCGGGATCGCAGCGCCGAACCTGATATACTCATAGGCTCAGTCGCGAGGTGGAGCAGTCTGGTAGCTCGTTGGGCTCATAACCCAAAGGTCGTAGGTTCAAATCCTGCCCTCGCAACCAATTTGAAGAACAAGCCCTCCGCGTGAGGGCTTGTTTGTTTTTGGGCCCGGCGCGGCCGTTCAGGCCGCAACGCCGGCGCGCCACGCGGCGATCAGTTCGCTTTCGCGTTGCCGATCCAGCTTGCCCTTGCATCGTTTGTCGTCGCTCGCCGGCAGGCCTTCGTCCAGCACGGCGGCCACGGTCTCCTGGAGAGGGCGGGTCTTCAAGCCGTGCGCCTCGGCGCGCTGCAGGCTCACGCGCATGAAGGCGGCCGTATCTGCGTCGGCGGAAGGCACCCACAGCGGCAGTTCGCTCCAGGGCTGCACGCCATGGTCGATGAGAAAACGCTCGGCGATCCTGACGAACTGCGCTGCCGATGCGCCGCGAGCCGCCGCGGCGTTGACGCAGGTCTGCAGCAGCGTGTCCCAGTCGCAGTTGGCGCCGTCCGCAGGTCCGGCGGCGTTGAAGACGCCGGCGTAGCGCTGCTCCAGCAAGTGCAGCATCCAATCCGCCAGGTCGCGAACGTCGATGAACTGCAGTGGCGCCGTGCCGTCGCTGCCGGGCACCAGCACCTTGCCGCCGACGGCGATCCGCCAGGGCCAATAGCTGAAACGGCCTGTCGGGTCGCCCGGCCCGACGATCAGGCCCGGCCGCACGATCAGCGCGCGCTCGCCCAGCCGCGCCGCCACCTCTGCCTCGCAGGCCGCCTTTTGCGCGCCGTAGTGCTGCGGATGGCGGTCGCCTTCGAAGGGGGCCAGCGGGTCGGTTTCCCGCACCGGCGCGTGCGCGAATGCTGCGTATGCCGAGATGCTGGAGACGAACAAGTAGCGCTCGCAAGCTTGCAACGCCGCGGCGCTGATCTGCACTTCTTGTGGCGTGTAGCCGCAGGTGTCGATCACGGCGTCCCAGCGGTGCGGCGCGTGCCGCACCAGACAAGGCAGGTCGGCGCTGCGATCGCCGATCAGCACTTCCACGCCAGCCGGCCAGTGACCGCGGGAGCGGCCGCGGTTGAAGACCGTTACGGTGTGCCCCCGCCGCAGCGCGGCCGCCAGCGCCGCCGCCCCCAGGAACACGCCACCACCGAGGATGAGCAGGCGCACGCCGAGTCAGTCCACCGGCAGCGGCGATGCCGCCTTCACTTCTTCCAGGCAGATCATCGAGCGCACGTCGTCCACCCCCGGCACCTGCATCAGCCGGTCGGTCAGGAACTGCGACAGGCTCTTCAGGTCGCGCGCCACCACCTTCAGCAGGTAGTCGTAATCGCCGGACACGGTGTGGCACTCCAGGATCTGCGGGAACGCGCGAATGCTGGCTTCGATGTCGCGCACACGGCCGAACTGCTCACCGGCGATGTTCAGGCTCACATCCGCGGCCACGCCCAGGCCCAGCGCTTCGGGCAAGACCTGCGCGGTGTAACCGCGGATCACGCCGCGCTCCTCCAGCGAACGAACGCGCCGAAAGCACTGCGGCGCCGACAGATGCACGCGCGCCGCCAGTTCGACATTGGTGGAGCGGCCGTCGGCCTGCAGCGCATCAAGAATCTTGCGATCCAGCGCGTCGAGTGAGTCCTGTTGAAGCGCCATTAAACGATCCATGCAACAAAAGTTCGGAATCGAATGTATCAGCGCAAGTTTTGGAAAGCAAATTTCTCCCCTCGCTGGGTAGACTGATGCGATTCCGCCGCACCGAGGTTCGACCATGACCACCGCCCCATCGCCCATCACTCTCGAAGCCCTTCACGGCGCGCGCAACTATCACCCGCTGCCGGTCGTGCTGGTCCGCGGCGAAGGCGTGCACCTGTTCGACGACCAGGGCCGTCGCTACCTCGACATGATGTCGGCCTACTCGGCCGTCAGCTTCGGGCACAGCCATCCGGTGCTGGTGCGCGCCCTCACCGAGCAAGCGCAGCGCCTGGCGGTTACCTCACGCGCTTTCCACACCGACAAGCTCGGCCCGTTCTTGGCAACGCTGTGCCGCCTGACCGGCATGGACCGCGCGCTGCCGATGAACTCAGGCGCCGAAGCGGTGGAGACTGCCATCAAGGCCGCGCGCAAGTGGGCCTACAAGGTCAAGGGTGTGCCCGAGGGGCGGGCGCAGATCATCGTCGCCGAAGGCAACTTCGCCGGTCGCACCACCACCATCGTCGGCTTCTCCAGCGAAGCGCAATACCGCGACGGTTTCGGCCCATTCGCGCCTGGTTTCAGCACGGTGCCCTTCGGCGACGCCCAGGCGCTCGAAGCCGCGATCACGCCACACACCGCCGCGTTCTTCGTCGAGCCGATCCAGGGCGAGGCCGGCATCATCGTGCCGCCCGCCGGTTACCTGAAAGCAGTGCGCGAGATTTGCACCCGCCACAACATCCTGATGGTCTGCGACGAAGTGCAGACCGGCCTGGGCCGCACCGGTGCGCTGCTGGCCTGCGACCATGAAGGCGTGAAACCCGACGGCCTGATGCTGGGCAAGGCGCTCGGCGGCGGGCTGCTGCCGGTCAGCGCTTTCCTGGCGCGTGGCGACGTGATGGCCCAGTTCACCCCCGGCGACCACGGCAGTACCTTCGGCGGCAACCCGCTCGCTGCCGCCGTCGGGCAGGCGGCGCTTGAATTGCTGGAGAGCGAGCAACTCGCGCGCCGCGCGAAAGAACTCGGCGAACACCTGATGACGCAACTGCGCCGCCTGAACCAACCCGCCATCACCGCAGTGCGCGGCAAGGGCCTGCTGGTGGGCGTGCAGATCGATCCAGCATTTGCCAGCGCGCGCGTCGTGTGCGAGGGGCTGATGGAGGAGGGCGTGCTCACCAAGGACACGCACCACACGGTGGTCCGGCTGGCGCCTCCACTGGTCGTCACACGGGCTCAGCTCGACGAGGCAGTGGCCGCGCTGGCGCGGGTGCTGGAGGCGCTGGCGCCCGCACGCGTGGAAAGGCCGCGCGAAGCGCTCGCCGTCTGACCCGCTTCAGTGCGGGACGCGCCTGACCGGTCGTCCCGCAGCGCCCTTGCCCACCGGGTCGCGGCCCAGCAGGTGGGTCAGCCAGGCCGGCGCCAAGTTGGCGAAGCTGGCGGGGCGAAACCGGTCGCCGAACTCCACGTCGAAGTCGCGCGCCGTCAGCGTGCCGATCATGCCCACCACCTGCAGCGGCAGATCGACGCCGCGGCCCTGGCACCAGATCGGAAAGCCGGCCACGCGGAACACCCGTACGCGGCGCTCGACGGGTTGCCGAAACGGCTTGTCGCCCAGGCCGCTCGGGTGCTCTTGCACCAGCGCGCGCCGGCGCAGTTCGACGCTGAAGATGCCGAACGCGGCACTGCGCACCGGCTCGTAACGCGCGACCCAGGAGCGCAACGCCAGCCCGCCCGAGAGGGCAGCAACGGCACAAAAAATCAGCAGCAGAGTGAGCACGGCAACCTCGAATCGTTGAGGTTCCAGTGGACACCCGATCCACGCACCCAACCCGTGTGCAAAGACAACAGTTGCGACAGGATGGTGACGGTGTGCCGCGCCGGCAGCGCCAGTCGCTACGAACCGCTGCCGCTGGCGCTGGCGCCGCCGCTTCCCAGCAGCAGGCTGAACAGCTGGTTGCGGAAGTGAATGCCCAGGCGCTCGAACGCGCGGTTGCGGTAGGTCTTGACGGTAGCGACCGACAGTCGAAGATCGGCTGCGATGCCTTCAAAGGTCCAGCCTCGAAGCATGCGCTCGCACACCTGCAGCTCGCGCTTGGTCAGGGCCGGGCAGAGCTGGGCGAGTCGCCGGCCGGCCGACATGGCGGCCTGCCCGGCATCGGCCCGGCCGTCCGCGGGGCCGGGTCGCAGTTCCAGGTGCCGCCGCACCACCGCCGTCAAAGGCCCGGCCAGCCCGAACACCGCGTCGATCTCGGCCGTGCTGAAGCGAACCTGCGCCCGGTGGCGGTACAGGTTGATGGCCAGCAGCCCGCCGTCGCCGCCGCCGGCATCCCCCTCGCCGGGTTCGCTGCTGATCACCGACAGCCGCTCGCTCAGGCTGTGGCGCTGGTAGATCTGCTCGCGGTGCACGGCGCCGAAATCGTCGGCCACACAGTGCGCCAGCACGGCGTGCCCGGCGCCGACGTTGGCGGCCTGGTCGCGTGCCTGCAGAAAGGCCGTGTCGTGCCGGTACGGGCCGGCGCGGTAGACGCCAAAGCACTCCAGCGCGATGTCGGGCGCCTCGAACTGGCCCAGCGCGCACAGCGTGGGCGGCTGGTCGTTGTAGACCTTGTAGACCGACCACCAGGCAATCGGCATCGCGCGGTTGAGCCGGTTCAGCGCACGCAGGCCGAAGTCGTCGCGGGCGATGCAGTCGACCAGGCCGCTCACGGCGTCGCCACCGCGTACCGGCACCAGGCTGGTCGCGACCGATGGCGAAATGTTCCAGACCTGCATGTTCGGTGCCCTCGGCACGATTTTCAGGCGCCCGTGCCCACGCGGGCAAGCGGGACAACGCGCAATCCGCCCCGCCAGGCCTGTCATCTTCACGGTGGACAGACGGCGCGACCGCCCCTGCCTAGCATCCCGCAGTCCCGTCGAAGCCCTGGAGCCACCATGAACACCCACCCCCTCGCCCCCATCTCCGACGCCGAGGTCGACGCCTTCTGGCACGACGGCGTGGCCTGCCTGCGCGGCCTGTTCGACGCCGACTGGATCGAGCACTTGCGTGAAGCCGTCGAAGAAGACCTGGCCAACCCCGGCCCGCTGGCGCGCGAATACGCCAAGAAGGGCGGGCGTTTCCTGGGCGACATCGGCGCCTGGGCGGTCAAGCCGGGGCTGCGCCGCTACGTCGAGCAGTCGCCCGCGGCCGAGATCGCGGCGCGGCTGTTGAAGAGCAAGAAGGTCAACTTCTTGTACGACCAGTTGTTCGTCATGGAGCCGGGCACCGCCGAAGCCACGCCGTGGCACCAGGACGGTCCGTACTGGCCGGTCAAGGGTGACCAGATCCTGTCGATCTGGCTCGCGCTCGACGACGTGACCTTGGAGTCGAGCGGCATGGAGTACGTGAAGGGTTCGCACCGCTGGGGCAAGGAGTACCGCCCGGTCAGCTTTGCCGGCGACACCGAGATGTACAAGAATCTGCCCGGTGAAACTCTGCCCGACTTCGAAGCCATGCGGCGCGAACTGCCGGTGGTCAACTGGGACATGAAAGCCGGCGACTGCCTGGTGCACCACTGCATGACGGTGCACGGCTCGCCCGGCAACAGCACGAACGATCGGCGCCGCCGCGCCTACGCCACGCGCTGGACCGGCGACGATGTGGTGTTCGCGCCGCGCGAAGGCCAGGCTGCCATCTCGGTGATACCGCCCACCGTGCGTCCCGGCCAGCCGCTGGACAGCGAAGTGTTTCCCCGCCTGTGGCCACGTTGATGCCACGCTGAATGCGTGCAACCATCCGGCCCGGAATACCGACCCTGCAACAACGAGAGACATTCATGCCCACGCCCATGACCACCCTCACGCGTCGCCGCCTGACGACCCTCGCCGCCGCGCTGGCCACAGCCCTCGTGCTCGCCGCCCCGGCGCAGGCCGACGTCAACATCGGCGTCATCGTGTCCACCACCGGCCCCGGCGCGTCGCTGGGCATCCCGGCCGAGAACTCCATCAAGCTGTGGCCCACCGAAATCGGCGGCCAGAAGGTCAACGTCATCATCCTGAATGACGCCACCGACCCGACCACCGCGGCCAAAAACGCCACCAAGCTGATCACCGAAGACAAGGTCGACGTGATCGTCGGCCCGTCGCTCACGCCCACCTCGCTGGCCGTCATCGAAGTGGCGGCGCGTTCGAACATCCCGGTCATCTCGCTGGCCGGTGGTGGCGCCATCGTCGAGCCGCAAGACGGGCCGCGCCGCTGGGCCTTCAAGATGGCGCCCACCGAGACGATCTCGATCAACGCCGTGCTCGACCACATGGTGCGCAACAAGGCCACGACCGTCGCCACCATCGGCATCACCACCAGCTACGGCGAAGGTTTCTCGAAAGCGCTGGAACGCCTGGCGCCGCCCAAGGGCGTGAAGATCGTCGCGGTCGAGAAGTACGCACAGACCGACCAGAGCGCGACCGCCCAGGTGCTCAAGGTGATGGCCGCCAACCCTGACGCCGTCTACATCTTCAGCGCCGGCACGCCGGGCGCGCTGCCGCACATCGAACTGGTCAAGCGCGGCTACAAGGGCCTGATCTACCAGACCCAGGGCGTCGCCAACGCCGACTTCCTGCGCGTCGGCGGCAAAGACCTGGAAGGCAGTTTCATGACCGTCGCGCCGGTGCTGGTGGCCGAACAACTGCCTGACGGCAACCCGGTCAAGAAGGTCGGCGTCGACTACGTGAAGCGCTACGAAGCCAAGCACGGTGCGGCGTCGCGCTCGCTGTTCGGCGCCACCGCGTGGGACGCGCACCTGTGGCTCAACGCCGCCATTCCGGTGGCCCTGAAAAAGGCCAAGCCCGGCACGCCCGAGTTCGGCACCGCGCTGCGCGACGCACTCGAAGGCCTGAAAGAGTTCGTCGGGGCGCAGGGCGTGTTCAACCTGAGCGACAAGGACCACAACGGCGTCGACGCGCGCAGCCAGGTGATGGTGCGCATTGAAGCGGGGCAGTGGAAGCTGGTGAACTGACCGAGTGCGGACGGCTCTGATCCGTCAGCCCGCCGGTGCAATGATGCCCACGCCGCTGGCCAAGGCGGCCTCTCGCAGCGGCGCGTCGAGCGTGGCAATGGGCAGTTGCAGCCGCAGGGCGAGTTCGAGGTAGGCGGCGTCGTAAGTCGTCAGGCCGAAACGAAGAGCCAGGGCCAACAACTCGCTCGGAGGGACGGCGTGGCGGTCCACCGCAATGGGCAGAGAAACGATCTGCGCGATCACGGATTGGGCGGCCTGGGCCGTCATGGCCTTGCGCAGGCACGCGGAGCGCAGCACGTTGCTGAACTCGAGCTCCCACAGTGCCGGCATCACGGCGCGATCATCCTGCAACCGGACTGCGATGGCTTCACTGTAGGGGGTGGCCAGGTTCTGAATGAACCAGCCGCTGACCACCGAGTTGTCGAGTACGAAGGGCATCGGGCGACCGCGTTCAGTCCCGACCCTCGGCAAGGATGTCCTTCAGCGTGCCTTTCAGCACGACGCCTTCACGCTGTTCCCTCAGCCGTTCGAAGGTGGAGGCCACCTGCTGTCGCTGGCTGCCGCCGGTGCGTTTGGAGACGGCTGCCGACACCAACCGAGCCACCGCTACACCACGCCGCGTGATGGTGATTTGCTCGCCACGCTCGACTTCCAGCAGCAGCTCGGACAGCCGGGTTTTGGCTTCGTAGACGGCAACCTCTTTCATGACCATCTCATTCTCAAAGATGGTTAACTATATCAGGATGATCGGCCGCCGCGGTCGCCTCACACCCGCTCGACAATCAGCGCAATGCCCTGACCCACGCCGATGCACATCGTGCACAGCGCATAACGACCCTTGATCCGGTGCAACTGGTTGACGGCCGTCGTCACCAGCCGCGCGCCGCTGGCACCCAGCGGGTGGCCCAGCGCGATCGCGCCGCCGTTGGGGTTCACGCGAGGGTCGTCGTCCTGCAGGCCCAGGTCGCGCGTCACGGCCAGACCCTGGGCGGCGAAGGCCTCGTTGAGTTCGATCACGTCGATCTGTTCGAGCTTCAGCCCCGTCAGCGCGAGCACTTTGCGCGTGGCGGGTGCGGGCCCGAAGCCCATGATGCGCGGCGCCACGCCGGCCGTGGCCATGCCCACCACGCGGGCGCGCGGCGTGAGGCCGTGCTTCGCGGCGCTACCTTCGTTGGCCAGCAGCAGCGCGCACGAGCCGTCGTTGATGCCCGACGCGTTGCCGGCCGTCACGCTGCCGTCGGGCTTGACCACGCCCTTGAGCTTGGCCAGCGCCTCCAGGCTGGTTTCGCGCGGGTGTTCATCCTTGCTGACGATCACCGCATCGCCCTTCTTCTGCGCGATCGTCACCGGCGTGATCTCGGCATCGAAGAAGCCGGCCTTCTGCGCCGCCACCGCGTTCAACTGGCTGCGCAGCGCCATGCGGTCCTGCGCCTCGCGCTCGATCTTGAATTGAATGGCCACGTTCTCGGCCGTCTCGGGCATCGAGTCGACGCCGTGCAGTTCCTTCATCAATTTATTGACGAAGCGCCAGCCGATCGTCGTGTCGTACACCGCGTTGGCGCGGCTGAAGGCGGTGTCGGCCTTGGGCATCACGAACGGTGCGCGGCTCATGCTTTCCACGCCGCCGGCGATCATCAGTTGCGCCTCGCCGCTCTTGATGGCGCGCGCCGCCGTGCCCACCGCGTCCATGCCCGAGCCGCACAGGCGGTTGATGGTGGCGCCGGGCAGTTCGATCGGCAGACCCGCCAGCAGCGAGGCCATGTGCGCCACGTTGCGGTTGTCTTCGCCAGCCTGGTTGGCGCAGCCGAAGATCACGTCGGTCACGGCTTGCCAGTCGACCTGCGGGTTGCGCGCCATCAACGCTTTCAGCGGAATGGCGCCAAGATCGTCGGTGCGCACACTGGAGAGTGCGCCACCGTAGCGGCCGATGGGGGTGCGGATGGCGTCGCAGATGAAGGCGTGGTTCATGGTGAGTCCGGCAGGGAGTGGTCAGGGCATCAGTGGCACGCCGGTCAGGCGTTGCAGCACGGCAAAGGCCATGCCGTTGAAGACCTCCACCACCTTCAGCCCCGCCGCTGTCACGTCGATCACCGCCAGGTCGGTGTAGATGCGGCTCACGCAAGCGATGCCCGTGAGCGGGTAACTGCAGGTGGCGACGATCTTGCTTTCGCCGGCCTTCGTCAGGTGCTCCATCATCACATACGTTTTCTTCGCGCCGATGGCCAGGTCCATCGCGCCGCCGACGGCGGGGATGGCGTCGGCCGCGCCGGTGTGCCAGTTGGCCAGGTCGCCGGTGGCCGAGACCTGGAAGGCGCCGAGCACGCAGATGTCCAGGTGCCCGCCGCGCATCATCGCAAAGCTGTCGGCGTGGTGAAAATACGCGCCGCCGGGCAGCAAGGTGACGGGTTGCTTGCCGGCGTTGATGAGGTCGAAGTCTTCGTCGCCCGCGGCCGGCGCCGGGCCCATGCCGAGCAGGCCGTTCTCGCTGTGCAGGAAGATCTCTCGATCCTTCGGCAACTGGTTCGCCACCAGCGTCGGCAGCCCGATGCCCAGGTTCACGTACGCGCCTTCGGGGATGTCGCGCGCCACGCGTTCGGCCATCTGGGTTCGGTTGAGTCTTTGCATGACCACTCCTTCAGGCCGGGGCCGCACTGCGGGGCACCCGCACGACACGCTGCACATGGATGCCCGGCGTGACGATGTGCTCCGGGTCCAGCGCGCCGAGTTCGACGATCTCGTGCACCGAGGCCACCGTCAGCTTCGCTGCGGTCGCCATGATCGGCCCGAAGTTGCGTGCCGTCTTGCGGTAGACCAGGTTGCCCCAGCGGTCGCCGCGCTCGGCCTTGATCAGTGCCACGTCGGCGTGGATCGGATATTCCAGCACCTGCATGCGGCCGTCGATCTCGCGCGTCTCCTTGCCCTTGGCCAGGTCCGTGCCGTAGCCGGTGGGCGTGAAGAAGCCGCCGATGCCTGCACCCGCGGCACGGATGCGTTCGGCCAGGTTGCCCTGCGGCACCAGCTCGAGCTCGATCTTGCCGGCGCGGTACAGGCCGTCAAAGACCTGCGAGTCGGCCTGGCGCGGGAACGAGCAGATGATCCTGCGCACGCGGCCGGTCTTCAGCAGCGCCGCCAGGCCGGTCTCGCCGTTGCCGGCGTTGTTGTTGACGATCGTCAGCTCGCGCGCGCCTTGTGCGATCAGCGCGTCGATCAGCTCGTTCGGCTGGCCGGCGCCGCCGAAGCCGCCGATCATCACCGTCGCGCCGTCGCGCACGCCTTGCAGCGCGGCGGCTAGCGACTCGCAGGTCTTGTCGATCATGTGCTCGGGCCCTCCCGTGTCAAGCCACCGGCGCCAGCACGAAGTCGTGCGCCAGCGTGTAGAACGGCCCGTCGATTGTCGATCCGTCGGGGACGACGCCGGCCTCGTGGCGCACGTAGTCGCCGATCAGCGACGAGCGCACGCCGAACACCACGTCCGAGTCGAGGTAGGGGTCGCCGTCGCGGAACAGGTGCGTGGTCAGCGGCTCGAAGCCGGCCGCGCTGATCTTGAAGTGCACGTGCGCCGGCCGCCACGGGTGGCGCCCGCAGGCCACCAGCATCTGGCCGACCGGGCCGTCGGTGGGCACAGGGTAGGCGGTCGGCGTGATGCTGCGAAAGCGCACGCGGCCCTGTGCGTCGCTGCTCAGCACGCCTCGCGCGCGGCGGGAGTCGCCCAGCTCGGGGCGCTGCACGTCGTACAGCCCGTCGTCGTCGGCTTGCCACACATCGACTTCCGCACCCGCGATGGGCTCGCCCGCCAGTGTGAGCACGCGCGCCTGCACGAACAACGCCGTGCCGGGCGCGCCGCCGGCCAGGTCGGCACCTTGTTCGACGTGCGGCGCGTCGGCGACGTGGAAAGGCCCGAACACCGTCGCCTCAGTGGCGCGCGGCGGCAGCGCGTGGTTCATCGCCACCGTCAGCATCGACAGGCCGAGCGTGTCCGACAGCAGGATGAACTCCTGTCGCCTGGCATCACACTTTTGGCCGGTGGCGGTGAGGAACTGAATCGCCTGCAGCCACTCGGCTTCGGTCAAACGCACCTCGCGTGCAAATTCATGCAGGTGCGTCACCAGCGCGCCCATGATCTCCTTCAGCCGCGGCTCCTCGCAGGCCGCGAGCCGTGCGATCACGGCCGGGGTGATGGTGTGTTCGTCGATGTTGCGCATGGCCAGCCTTCAGAGTTTCAAGGTACGTCGGGTCGGGAACAGGCTGGCGCCGAAGCGCTGCTGCGCCCAGCCCCACAAGCCTTGCTTGAAGAAGATTGTCACCACGATGGCCAGCAGCCCCAGCCCGAGCAGGTACCACGTGCCGTAGTCGCTGAAGAACTTGTTCAGCGCCCAGAAGATCAGCGCGCCGACGATCGGCCCCTCGATGCGGCCGATGCCGCCGATCACCACCATGAAGATCGCGAACGCGGTCCAGTTGACGCTGAACGCCGCGTCCGGGCTGATGCGCAGGTTGCCCACGAAGTACAGCGCGCCGGCCAGCCCGCAGCCGAACGCAGCCACCACGTAGACCGCGAGCTTCATGCCCTGCACGTCGATGCCCTGCGACTCGGCCGCCATCTCGTTGTCGCGGATCGCCAGCAGCGCCAGGCCGCGCTTGCTGCGCAGGAACAGGTAGACCAGCGCGATCGCCGCCACCACGCAGGCCAGCGCCATCCAGTAGGTCGCGTTCTCGCGCGTGGCTTTC
Organism: Methylibium sp.; assembly: GCA_031382215.1. GTDB lineage: Bacteria > Pseudomonadota > Gammaproteobacteria > Burkholderiales > Burkholderiaceae_C > LGRD01. The sequence continues at coordinate 27,600 of JANMYQ010000051.1, read as the reverse complement.
TCGATGCCGCGCAGCGCCGTCAAGCTGGTGCCCGAGCCGCCACCCACCGCCGACACGTTGGCAAAGCTGAGCCGGAACACCTCGGCGATGACCCAGGTGCCGATCGCGAAGTAACCGCCCTGCAAACGGAACGCCACGTACGACACCGGCACCGCGATCAGCCCCGCCGCGATGGCACCCAAGGGCACAGCGACGAACGGGTTGACCCCGCCGAAGTTGCCCAGCACCAGCATCACGTAGCCGCCGAAGCCGAAAAACGCCTGCTGGCCGATGCTGACCATGCCGCCGTAACCGGCGAGCAGGTTCCACATCATCGCGAAGATGAAGTAGCACGCGATCTCGACGAACTCGCGCATCCACGCCGAGCCGCTGCCTGCGGGCGCCCAGAACGGCAGCGCCGCGGCAACCAGCACCAGCGCGACGCCGGCGATCAGCGCCATGCGGCTGTGGCTCGATGAGCGGATCACCTGCGTCGGCATGCTCAGCCCCTCGTCTTCGGGAACAGCCCCTGCGGCCGCAGCACCAGCACCACCAGGAACACGATGTGCCCGAACCAGATGCCCCAGCCGGGGTCGATGCGAAAGCCGATCTGCTGCGTCAGCCCCAGCAGCAGCGCGCCCACCAAGGTGCCCCAGAACGAGCCCATGCCGCCGATGATCACGGCCTCGAACGCGAACAGCAGCAGCAGCGGCCCGTCGCTCGGCGACACCGTGGTGCGCATGCCTTGCAGCACGCCGGCCAGTGCGATCAGCACGAACGCAATGGCAGTGGCCAGCGCGTAGACGGTGTTCGAGTTCAGCCCCATCAGCTCAGCCGCCTCCTTGTCGTCCGACACCGCACGGAATGCGCGGCCGAGCTGCGTGCGGTTGAAGAGCCACTGCAACGCGGCCGTAGCGGCCAGCGCCACGCCGAAGATCAGCAAGGGCAGCACGCCGATCGCCAGCCCCGCCGGCAGCGCGACGCTCGCGGTATTGAGCCCGCCCGTCTCGATGGAGCGCGGGTCGGCCGAGAACAGTTCGAGCAGCAGGTTCTGGATCACGATCGACAGGCCGAAGGTCACCACCAGCGATGGCAGCGGGTCGCGCCCCAGCGTGCCGTTGAGCACCCAGCGTTGCAGCGCGTAGCCGAAGGCGAAGGCCAGCGGCAGCAGTGCGAGTGCGATGAGCAGCGGCGCCCAGGGGCTGGCAGAGACGCCGGTCGAGGCCAGCACGCTCATGCCGGTGATGGCGGCGAACGAACCCAGGATGATGAAGTCGCCCTGCGCCGTATTCGTCAACCGCATCACGCCGAACATCAGCGACTGGCCGAGTGCGAACAGGCAGTACAGGCCGCCGAGCAGCAGGCCTTGGAGCAGGGTTTCAATCATGTGCGTGTCACGGTCAGCGGGGCAAAGGCGCGTCCGGGCAGGCCGGAGGGCTTCGCTGAGGCGGTCGGCGGGGTACCGCCGACTTCGCTGCGGTGCTCGCTCTGGGGTCGCGCCGCCGAACTCACTCCATTTGCTGCGCTCATTTCGTTCAAACAACCGCGGCGAGTCAGTTGTTGAAGCGCGCAAGCGCGCCGCCCCCAGAGCTGCGCTCCTCGCGCCTGTGCAGGCCGCGCCGGGCCAGTGGCCCCGCCCCTCGCCAGACACAGCCAGTCCACTGGACTGTCTGTGTCCGGGCTCGGCCTCAGAGGCGCCCCCCGACCTGCCCGAACGCACCTTTGCGGCACCGGCTTTTGTGTTTGCGGCAAAGAGCACAAGCGGTTCCGCTCGCGGCGGGCGGTACCCGGCGGGGGCGATTTCGGGAGCGACGAGGAGCGCAGGGCATGCGGCCCCGCGCGCAGCGCGTTCGTGAACTGACTTGTCGCCGCCTGTTTGAACGTAGCGCGGCGAAGCAAGCGGAGTGAGTTCGGCGACGGGCCGCATGACCGAGCACCGCAGTGCAGTCGGTGTACCCGCCGACCGCTCCCGCATGAGCCCCCGCCGGGTACCGCCCGCCGCGAGCCGCGCAAACGAAAACAGGAACTGCGCGCCATCCTCAAACCCCGAAGTAAGCACGAGAAATCTGCTCTCGCGTCAGCTCATCCGACACCCCACGCAAAGACACCCGCCCCTCCTGAAAACAGTAGATCTGCTGGCTCACGCGCTGCGCCAGCGCTACGTCCTGCTCGACGATCACCACGGTCATGCCTTCGGCGCAAATGGAAGGCATCGCGTCGTAGATCTCCTTGATGACGATCGGCGCCAGCCCCAGGCTCAGCTCGTCGCACAGCAGCAGCGTGGGGTTGCTCATCAGCGCGCGGCCGATCGCGACCATCTGCTGTTGGCCGCCCGACAGCGACGTGGCGGGCTGGCCGCGCTTCTGCGCCAGGATCGGGAACAGCTTGAACAAGCGCTCGATCGTCCACGGCCCGGCGCGCCGCGCAAAGCCGCCCATCAACAGGTTTTCTTCGACGCTGAGGCTGGGGAACAGCCGCCGGCCTTCGGGCACCAGCGCGATGCCGCGCTTGACGATCTCGCCCGGCGGCAGCGCGCCGATCGCCTCGCCCTTGAACCTGACCTGCTCGCGCGGCGCCTTCACCAGCCCGGTGACCGACTTCATGAACGTGCTCTTGCCCGCGCCGTTGGCGCCGATGATCGCGACCATCTCGCCCTCGGCCACGTCGACGTCGACGCCGAACAGCGCCTGCGCATCGCCGTAGAAGGCGGTCAGCGCGCGCGTCTGCAGCAGACTCGTCATGCTTCCATGCCCATGTAGACGCGCCGCACGTCCGGGTCGTCCATGACAGCGCGCGGTTCACCCTCGGCCAGCTTCTGGCCGAAGTTGATGACGAACAGCCGGTCGGCGATCGACAGCAGCGCATGCACCACGTGCTCGATCCAGACCATCGTGACACCCTGCGCCTTGATGCGCTGCAGTTCGTCGACCAGCAGCGATGCTTCGTGCTCGGTCAGCCCGCCTGCGATCTCGTCGAGCAGCAGCAGCTTCGGCCGGGTGGCCAGCGCGCGGGCGAGTTCCAGCCGCTTGCGGTTTAACAGGGTCAGGCCGCCTGCCGGCTTGTTGGCATGGGCCAGCAGGCCGGTCTGCTGCAGCACCTGGTGCGCCGTCTCCCAGGCCTCGCGCTCGGGCTGGCCACCGCCGAAGCAGGCGGCGGTGACGAGGTTCTCGAACACCGTCATGTGGCCGAAGGGCTGCGGCACCTGGTAACTGCGGCCGATGCCGGCGCGGCAGCGCTGGTGCGCCTTCAGGCCGGTGATGTCGCGCCCCTCGTAGGCCACGCTGCCCGAGTCGCAGCGCACGTCGCCCGAGATCAGGTTGAACAACGTGGTCTTGCCCGCGCCATTGGGGCCGAGGATGCCCAGGGTCTCGCCCTCGGTCACCGACAACGAAATGCCGTCTGTGACCTTGAGCGCGCCATAGGACTTGCTGACGGCGTTCAGCGCGAGCAAGGGCATGGGGTCGGCATCAGCGCTGGTCAGCTCGGGTCAGCTCGGATCAGATCGGCTTGACGGTGCCTGCCGCCGGGATGTTCTTCGCCGCCTCGTTGTTGACGATCGTCAGCTCGACCTTGTACTTCGTGCCCTTGTTCCACTGCCCCAGCACCAGCGGCGTCTTGCTGACGTTCTTGAACGGCCCCTGGCCACCCCACTTGACGGCGCCGACGACGGTGTTCATGGCTGTCGCCGCCACCGCATCACGCACGTCCTTGGCGGCCAGGCTCTTGCTGCGCTTGAGCGCGTCGGCCGCCACCTCGAACAGCGCGTGGGCGAAGCCGATCGGCTGGGTCCACTGCTTCTTGGTGCCGGCTTCGTAGGCGTCGGCCAGCGCCTTCGCACTCTGCTTGGTCAACGACGAGGTGAACGGGTGCGACGGGCTCCACCACACCTCGGTCGTCAGGCCGTAGCCCAGGTCGCCGAGCGCCTCGATCGCGCCGGGGAACAGCAGCGCCTTGCCCAAGGTGATGACCTTGGGCTTGAAGCCTTGTTGCTTCGCCTGCGTCAGGAAAGTCTTCGCGTCGGGCGGGATCACCACGCCGGTGACGATCTCGACACCGTCCTTCTTGAACGCCGCGATCTGCGCGCTGAAGTCCTGCGTGCCGTTCTGGAACCGGCCCGGGTCGGTCAGCGTGTAGCCCATCGCCGTCAGCGGTTTCGGGAAGCCCAGCTCCTTGTCGCCCCAGGCATTGCCGTCGCCGTCGTTCGGGAACAGGCCGCCGACCTTCTTGTTGGTCTGAACCGTGTTCCAGCCGTTGGTGAAGTTCGCGATCACGTCTTCCAGCCCCCAGAAGAAGTGGTACGTGAAGTTGAAGCCTTTCGCCGGGTCGCCCTTGCGGCCGAAGAACCAGGGCTGCCACGGCACCACCGAGCTGATGCACGGGATCTCGTTGAGCTCGCACACGTCGCTCACCGGGTTCGAGGTTTCGGGTGTGCCTGCCGTCAGCACCAGCGCCACCTTGTCTTTCAGGATCAGGTCGTTGGCCACCTCGCCCGCGCGGTTCGGGTTGCTCTGGCTGTCCTTCAGCACGATCTGCACGTCGTACTTCTTGCCGCCGACGTTGATGCCGTCCTTGAACGCGGCCTTCATCTGGTCGATGACCCACTTGTCGGCTTCACCGAACGGCGCCAGCGGGCCGGTCTGCGGCGACACGTAGCCGATCTTCAAGGTGTCTGCGGCCAGCGAGAGCCGGCTCGCGGCCAGCGTGGCGGCAGCGGTGGCGCCTTGTACGAAAGTTCTGCGGTTCAGGGTCATGGTCGTCTCCTTCGTTGAAATGGGTCAGCCGAGAAATCAGTCGGGGCGCGTGCCGTCGAACGCACGCTGCAGCAGTTCGCGGATCGCGGCGCGCTCCAGCGGCCGCGGGTTGGGGTAGGGCGTCTGCACCGCCAGGTCGGCCGCGCGGTCCAGGCCGTCGGCCGGCATGCCGATGTCCTTCAGCGCGACCGGCGCGCCATGGCGGCGGGCCAGGTCGAACACGCCCCGCGCGGCGGAGGTCGCGCCGCCTCCACCATCACCACCGAGCGCACGCGCGATGCGCGCCATCGCCTCGGGCGCCTGCGCGGCGTTGTAGGCCAGCGCGTGCGGCAGCACCACGGTGTGCACTTCCGCGTGCGGCAGGTTGAAGCTGCCGCCCAGCGTGTGGCACAGCTTGTGGTGCAGGCCCATCGCGACCGCGCCGAGCACCGTGCCACACAGCCAGGCGCCGTAGAGCGCGTCGCTGCGGGCCGCCACGTCGCGTGGGTCGGTGAAGAGGCGCGGCAGCGCGGCGGCGGTGGCGCGAATGCCTTCTTCGGCCATCAGCGCGGTGATCGGGTTGCCGTCATGCGCGTACAGGCCCTCGGCCGCGTGGGCGATGGCGTTGAGCCCGCTGGTGATCGTGAGTCCCGGCGGCAGCGTCAATGTCAGTTCAGGGTCGTAGATGACGGTGCGCGGCAACACACGCGGGTCGCGCCCGGTCTTCTTCAGGCCGCCCTCCGTGATGCCGTAGATCGGCGTCATCTCGCTGCCGGCGTAAGTGGTCGGAATCGCGACGATCGGCAGCCCGCCATCGAGTGTCGATTCCAGCGCAATCGCCTTGCCCAGCCCGGTGGTCGAACCCCCGCCGATCGCGACCGCGCAATCGGCCCCCAGCCGCCGCGCTTCGTCGCGCGCCTCGCGCGCCGCTTCGATCGGCACGTGCATCACCGCCTTCGCAAAGATGCCGGCCGCACGCTCGCCCAGCATCTGTGCCACGCGGCCGGCCTGCGCCGCCTGCTCCGGCGTGCTCAGCACCAGCGCGCGGCGGGCGCCGAGCAGGTCGATCTCGCGCGCCAGGTGCTGCAGCGCGCCGGCGCCGAAGATCACACGAGCCGGCCGGGCGGTGTAGACGAAGTCGAGCATGGCTTGCTCCGGCGCGCCTATTCGAGCGAGAGCTTGCGCTCGGTGACGAGCCGGCCCCACTTCGCCTGTTCAGACTTGATCGTCGCGCCGAACTCGGCCGGCGTGCTGGCAATGCCCTTCAGGCCCTGCTCGGTCAGGCGCGCGGCGAAGTCGGGCGACTGCACGATCTTCGCGATCTCGGCCTGCAGCCGCTCGACGATCGGCTGCGGCGTGCCGGCAGGCGCCAGCAGGCCGACCCAGGAGTTGGCCTCGAAGCCGCGGTAACCCGACTCGGCCACCGTGGGCAAGTCGGCAAAGGCCGGCACGCGCTGTGCGCCGGTCTGCGCCAGCGCCTTCATCTTGCCGCTCTTGATGAAGGGTTGGGCCAGCACGGCCGACAGGAACATCATCTCCACCTGGCCGCCCATCAGGTCTTGCTGTGCCGGGCCGCCGCCGCGGTACGGAATGTGGGTGATGAAGGTGCTGCTGACGCTCTTGAAGTACTCGCCCGTCAGGTGGTTGCTGCTGCCGGCGCCGACCGATGCGAAATTCAGCTTGCCGGGCTTGCTGCGCGCCAGCGCCACGAGGGCCTTCAGGTCGTCGGCCGGCACGGCCGGGTTGAGCACCAGGATCAGCGGGTTGCTGACGATCTGCGTCACCGGCGTCAGGTCGCGTTCGATGTCGAACGTGAGCTTCGGGTAGACCAGCGGGTAGGTCGCGTAGGCGTCGAAGACCATCAACAGCGTGTGGCCGTCGGGTGCGGCACGCGCCACCTCGGCCGAGCCCAGCGTGCCGCCGGCGCCGCCCTTGTTGTCGATCAGCAGCGTCTGGCCCAGCGCCTGCTGCAGGCGCGGCTGCAACTGGCGCGCGATGGTGTCGACGATGCCGCCGGGCGGGAACGGCACGACGATGCGGATCGGCTTGGCCGGCCAGGCCTGGGCGAATGCGGAGGCGGCCGACAGGCACAGGGCCGTGGCGGCCGTGGCGGTCGTGGCAAGAGCGACGAGGCGGGGGAGCAGTTTCATTCAGTCTTTCGGGTACAGGGTGGCGGGCTCAGCCGCGCGGGTACCAGGGCGGGATCTGCGCATCGACGTTGACCCACACACTCTTGACCTGCGTGTACTCGCGCATCGCTTCGAAGCCCATCTCGCGCCCGTAGCCGCTCAGGCCCACGCCGCCGAACGGCGAGCCGGGGTTGACGCGCTTGTAGCTGTTGATCCACACCATGCCGGCTTTCATGTCGCGCGCCACCTTGTGCGCGCGCTGCAGGTCGCGCGTCCACAGGCCACTGCCCAGGCCGTAGTCGGTGCTGTTGGCAATGGCCATCGCCTCGGCGTCGTCCTTGAAGGTCAGCACGGTGACGAAGGGGCCGAACACCTCTTCCTGCGCGATGCGGTCGAGGTGGCTCTTCGCGCGCACGATGGTCGGCTCGACGTAGCAGCCCTTGGCGAGATCGGCGTTGGCGGGCGCCTTGCCGCCGGCGATCACCTCGCCGCCCTGTTCACGCGCCACGCCCACGTAGCCGAGCACGCGGTCGCGGTGCAGTGCGCTCGTCAGCGGGCCCATCTCGGTGCTCGCGTCGAGCGGGTTGCCGAGGCGGATCGACTTCGCCAGCGCAACGAACTTCTCCAGGAATTGATCGGCGATGCGCTCATGCAGCATCAGCCGCGAACCGGCGATGCACGCCTGCCCTTGGTTGTGGAAGATCGCCCAGGCGCTGCCGTTCACCGCGGCCACCAGGTTGGCGTCGTCGAACACGATGTTCGCGCCCTTGCCGCCGAGTTCGAGCTGCACCTTCTTCAGGTTGCCCGCGCTGGCCTGCACGATGCGCCGCCCGGTGGCGGTGCTGCCGGTGAAGGCGATCTTGGCGATGCCGTCGTGCTCGGCCATGTACTGCCCGGCCACGCTGCCCAGCCCTGGCACGATGTTGACCACGCCGTCCGGCATGCCGGCTTCGGCCATCAACTCGGCGATCTTGAGCGACGACAGCGGCGTGATCTCGGCCGGCTTCATCACCACGCAATTGCCGGCGGCCAGGGCCGGTGCCATCTTCCAGCTCGTGAACATCAGTGGAAAGTTCCACGGCACCACCTGGCCCACCACGCCCACCGGCTCGCGCAGCAGGTAGTTCAGGAAGCCGCTTTCGACCGGCACCACATCGCCCTGCAGCTTGTCGGCCATGCCGCCGAAGTAGCGAAAGCAGGCTGCTGTGCGCGGCACGTCGAGCGCACGCGAGTCCTTCAGCGGGTGGCCGGTGTCCAGGCTCTCCAGTCGCGCCAGCTCTTCGGTGTTGGCCTCGATCAGGTCGGCCAATCTGAGCAGGATGCGCCCGCGGTCGGCCGCGGCCATGCGTGCCCACGCCGGGTGCGCCTTCGTCGCCGCGGCCACGGCCTTGTCGATGTCGGCCCGGCCGGCCATCGCCACGTCGACGATGGCCGAGTTGTCGTGCGGGTTCAGCGTGGCCTGCGTTTCGCCACTTTCGGCGTCGACGAATTGGCCGCCGATGAACAACTGGTGGCGGATCGGCGTGCGCAAGCCCGCCGCGGCCTGGATGTCCGCGAGTGTCATGGTGGCTCCGGCGTGTCAGCGCGGTTTTAGAACTGGACCGGAACTTCCGGGCTCTCGCCCTTCTGGATCTCGTACACCAGCGTCGGCGAGCCGTTCTCCCACACCAGCAGCATCGAACGCTTGGGGCTGTAGCCCTGGTGTCGGCAGTAGGCCGGCATCGCGGCCATGTCGCCGGCCTTCATGATCACGCGCGCCAGCGGCTTGCCGGTGGTCTTGTCGGCGCAGTCCCAGTGGATCTCGTCGCACATCTGGAAGAACCACTCGACCCGGTCGTTGGCGTGGATGATCGGCAGGATGTGCTCTTCGGTCGTCGGGCACATGAAGCTGTACTTCACCACCGATGTGAAGCTCGGGTTCCACGTCACCTGGCTGCGCGACAGGAAGGCGAACAGGTTGAAGGCGTGCACCTCGTTCTCGAAGCCCGGCTCGGGGTGCAGTTCGGGCTGGTCTTGCGGCACGTCGGCAAAGGCGCGGTTGACCATGGTGCCGCGTTCGTCGGTGCGCAGGTTCAGGTCGTCCTTCAGGCCCACGCAGCGTTTGGCCAACTCGCGGGCGCGCGTCAGCTTCGGCGTGTTGCTGCCGTTCTTGCGGCCGTACGGCGAGCCGGTTTCCTGCGGCGCCGAGAACGGGTCGAAGGTCTGGTTGGTCCAGTCGTCGAGCATCTGCGCGAAGGTGGCGGCGATCTGTGCGGTCGGAAAGTTCTCAAGGACATCGACACCCGCCTCCTTCATCGTGGCGTTGTAGGTGCCGGCGTACATGTCGACCGTGGTGTAGTGGTTGGTGGTGCCGAACACGTGGTCGAAGTTGACGCCGCCGTAGAAGAAACCCCAGGCCACGTCGCGCATCAGCGCACGCAGGAAGTTGCCCACATCCATGGTGTGCGAGAGCGGCCGGCCGTCGCGCGTCTTCCAGTTGATGTGCGCAAAGTACTCGTCGCGCCGGAAGCTGAAGGCGCCGAGCGTGAAGCTCTTGTAGCCGTGCGTGGCGTCGGGGGCGCTGGCGAGCACGTTGACGATGTCTGCGGGTGCGTTCATGGGGTGACTCCTTGCGTGCGATGGGGGTGAGCGTTCAGGCCGTCTGGCCCGCGGCATGAAGCGTCATGCCGTTTGACAAATTTCTGCCCAGCGCTCGATCGACAGATCGCCCTTGCACGTCTGCTGCACCAGTACCGCCGGCTTCGCGGCACGGAACTGGTAGGCGGTGTTCTTCGGCAGCATCGCCTGGTGACCGCGCTTGATCTTCATCCAGCCCATCTTCTGGCCGCGTGGCTCGCCCTTCACCAGCACCGCGCCGTTGTGCTCGGTGTCGGGGATCACTTGCTCGCCGTCGAGCTTGACCAGGTGAATCTCGACCTCGCCGTCCATGCTGAGCGTGAACTCGTCGTGCGCACACGTGTACCAGGGTGACGTGCCCTCGGCGCGGATCGTCTCCATCACGTAGATCTGGTTCTGGCCGAACACCACCTTCTCGTAGGGTTTGGCCTTGCTCGCGATCTCGAAGCAGTTCGAGAACGCATAGTTCTTGACGTTGTCGTCGATCATCTGCACACCGCCTTTTTCAAAGCGGTCCAGGGACCCGAACCGGGTCTTGTAGGCGGTGTCCGTCATCGAGGATCTCCTTCGAGGGATTTTTGAAACAATTGCGCGCGGCTGCAAATGAGTCTAGGCAGTGCAGGGGCCCGTCGGTAGCCTCCGCAGGACGACCTGACTGTTCGGGAACTCAGAACAATATTGGGGGCAAACCCGCAGCACGCTGACGGCAGGGCGATGGTCTGAGCCGCGCTTGCTTGATACTCGGCCACCGAAATGTCCAGACCTCTCAGAACCCTTTGTTTCGTCGCCACCGGCGTGCTGGCTCTCGCCTTGCTGGCCGCGCTGGGCCTGCTCTTCTTCGTCGACGCCAACGCCCACAAGCCCCGCCTCGAAGCCGCCGTGTCGAAAGCGATCGGTCTGGAGCTGAGCATCGGCGGCCCGATCGTGCTGGGCTGGTCACCTGGCCTGCGTGTCACCTTGACCGACGTGCAGGTGCGCAACCGCGGCGCCGATGTCGTGACCGCGAAGCAGGCCCGACTTGGCCTGGCGCTGCTGCCGCTGCTGGGCGGCGAGGTGCGCATTGCCTCGCTGGCGCTGGACCACGCCAAGGTCACGGTCGCGCGCGACCGTGAAGGGCATTTCAGCTTCGAGGCGGTGCAAGGGGCCGCGGCCACCTTGCCGGCGCTGGACTGGCCCAGCGTGTCGCTCACCGACACCGCCTTCGTGTACACGGACGCCCGCATGGCGCACCCGATCGAGGCCAACGGTTGCCGCGTCGCGATGCAGGCGCTGCGCCTGGCAGGGGGCGCGCAGACAAGCTTGATGCGGGCGGTTTCCTTCACCGCCGACGTGGCCTGCGCAGCGGTGCGCAGCGGCGCGGGCAAACTGGCCGAGCTGAAGTTCGGCGCCGAGGCCCAAGGCGGCGTGCTGCAGATCAAGCCGGTCACCTTGCTCGCGTTCGACGCCAAGGGCGCTTGGCGCATCAGCGCCGACTACTCGGCGGCGGTGCCGCGTTACGCGCTCGAAGGCTCGATCGCGCAACTGCCGATCGAGGAACTCTTCAAGGCCCTGGCGCTGAAGCAGATGGCCACCGGGCGGGTCGACCTGTCGGCCACCTTGTCGCTGCACGGCAAGACCGAGAAAGAACTGCGCCAGAGCCTGGCCGGCCGCGTATCGCTGCGCGGCAAGGACGTGACCCTGATCGGCAGCGACCTGGACCAGGCGTTCGCGCGCTTCGAAGCCAGCCAGTCGTTCAGCCTGATCGACGCCGGCGCGTTCTTCATCGTCGGGCCGCTCGGCCTGGTGCTGACCAAGGGTTATGACTTCGCCAGCCTCTACCAGGGTGCCGGCGGAAGCAGCCAGATCAAGACGCTGGTGTCCGACTGGACGCTCGAGCGCGGCGTGGCGCGTGCGCAAGATGTGGCGATGGCCACCAAGCTGAACCGCATCGCGCTGCAGGGCCGGCTCGACTTCGCGGGCGAACGCTTCGACGACGTGACGATCGCGCTGGTGGATGCAAAGGGTTGCGCCAAGGTGAAGCAGAAGGTCAGCGGCAACTTCGGCAAGCCCGAGGTCGAGAAGCCGAACCTGCTGGTGTCGCTGGCCGGCCCGGCGCTGAGCCTGCTGAAAAAGGGCGGCGAGTTGCTGCTGGGCCAGGAATGCGAGGTGTTCTACGCCGGATCGGTGGCTGCACCGGCTTGAGCTCGCCAAAAGGGGGCGACGCGAGCCTTGATCCTGGTCATGGCGACGCCCCCGAACCCGGCGATGATGAGATCGGACTCCCGGAGAAAACCATGATGCAAAACGTCGGTACCGTCGATCGCGTGATTCGTGTCGCCACTGGACTGGCCCTGATCGCGGCCAGCCTCCTCGGCTACATCGGCGTGTGGGGCTGGGTCGGTGTGGTTCCGCTCGCGACCGGGCTGTTTCGCTTTTGCCCTGCTTACTTGCCTTTCGGCCTGAGCACGTGCTCGGCTAAGGGCGCCGGCGCCAAGACGTAGCCGGGCTACATCACCCCGAACTTCGCCAACGCCTCGCAGGCGCTCATGCCGCCCTTGATGGCGATGGACACCGCGCCCTCGGTGCTGGCCTTCTCGCGCGCACGCCGGATCGCCTCGGCCTCCGCCGCGCGCGGGATCACCAGCACGCCTTCGCGGTCGCCGAACAGCAGGTCGCCGGGTTCGATGCGCACGCCGTCGATCTCGATCGCGCAGCGAAAGTCGATCACCTTGCCGCGCGGCCCCTGGTCTTGTGCATACAGGCCGCGGCAGAACACGTTGAAGCCGAGCTGCTCGATCTCGTCGGCGTCGCGCACGTAACCGTCCAGGATCGCGCCCGCCGCCTTCAGGTGTGTCGCGCGAGTCGACATCAACCCGCCCCACAGCGCGTAACGCAGCGACGAGCCGGTGGCGATGTAGACCTCGCCCGCCTTCAGGTCGTCGAGCGCTTCGAGCATCAAACCGAACGGCTTGTGCGCCAGCGGGCCGCGCGCGGCGGGCGCACCGTCGTCGAAGATGTCGGCTTCGAGCACCGGCATCGCGCGGCCGGCGATCTTCGACTTGGGGTTGAGCGGCACGATGCCGGCCGGAAGGAACTGGCGCCGGTGGCCCATCACGTCGAGCACGTCGCCAACCACGGCGGTGAAGAGTTCCGTCTTGAGGATCGTGAAGAGTTCTTCGTCGGTCCTGGGGCTGGTCGTGGTCATGGGCGCTCCTGGGTTGGGTGTTGAAGAGTTCAGTCGATGATCGCTTCCGTCAGCAGCCCGCGCTCGATCAGGGCACGGTCCCACGGCGGCACGCCGGAGAAGTGCGTGATCAGCACGTCGAGAAAGAGCTTGAGCTTGAGCGAGCTGCGCACGGTGCTGGGGTAGAACACCGAAAGCCAGAACGCGCTGAGCGGGTAGTCGGGCAGCACCAAGCGCAGTTCGCCCGACAACACCGAGTCGGACGCTACCAAGGTGGGCACGCACACGATGCCGGCATGCTCGAGCGCGTACTCGCGCAGCAGATGCACCGAGTTGCTCAGCAGCACCGGCTTGATGTCGAGCGAGACCGGCTCGCCGGCGCCGTGGAAGACCAGCCGCTCGCGTGTGGGGTAGCCAGAGTACCAGCCGATCCGGTGGCCCACCAGGTCGCGCGGATGGCGCGGCGTGCCGAAACGCTTGACATATTCAGGCGACGCGCAGAACACGCGCCGCACCGGGAACAGCTTGCGCGAGATCAGCTCTTCGGAGCGCGGCGGAAAGATCTGCAGCGCGCAGTCGAAACCTTCCTTCACCGGGTCGATCACCGCGTCGTTGACGATCAGGTCGAGCACGATCTGCGGCCAGCGCGCCTGGAATTCCTGCAGCAGCCGCGCCAGGTGACCGAGCACGAAGCCGGGCAGGGCATGCACGCGCAGGCGGCCGGCCGGCGAGGTGGTGACTTCGCGCATCTGGTCGACCACCTCGTTGGTGCGGCCCACCAGTTCGCTGCAGTCGCGCAGAAAGGCCTGGCCCAGTTCTGACAAGCGGACGCTGCGGGTGTTGCGGTGGAACAGCGGCGCGCCGACGAACTCTTCGAGCTGCTGGATGCGCGCGGTGACGACCGAACGCGACACGCGCATCTGGCGTGCCGCCTCGGCAAAACTCTGCGACTCGGCCACGCGGACAAATGCGTCGATGGCGAGAAAGCGGTCCATCGCGCGCGGTGGCCGGAGTCAGGGCTCGGCCGGCCCGCGGTGCATCGCCATCGCTTCGCCCAGCCGCACCGCGCCGGCCGGCGCCCAGCCGGCGTTGAATTGCAGCGGCCCGGCCGGGAACAGAAGCACCACCGTCGAGCCGAGCAGAAAGCGGCCCATCTCGTCACCCTGCTTCAATTGCACCGGTTCGTCGGTATCCCGGTATTGCCACTCGCGCAGCCGGCCGATGCGCGGCGGGTTGACCACGCCGTGCCACACCGTGGCCATGCTGCCGACGATGGTGGCGCCCACCAGCACCAGCGCGAACGGGCCGCGTTCGGTGTCGAAGATGCACACCACGCGTTCGTTGCGCGCAAACAGCCCAGGCACGCCGCGCGCGGTGGTCGGGTTGACCGAGAACAGCGCGCCCGGCACGTGCAGCATGCGCACCAGCCGGCCGTCACAGGGCATGTGGATGCGGTGGTAGTCCTTCGGGCTCAGGTAGATCGTGGCGAAGTGGCCGTCGTGAAAGCGGCTCGCCAGGCCGGCGTCGCCGCCGAGCAGCGCGGTGGTGGAATAGCGGTGGCCCTTGGCCTGGAAGATCTGGTCGTGCCGGATCGCGCCGAACTGGCTGATCGCGCCGTCCACCGGGCAGATCAGGTCGGCCTGGGCCAGCGGGCGCGCGCCGGGCTTGAGCGCGCGGGTGAAGAACTCGTTGAAGCTGGCGTAATGGGCGATGTCGGGCTCGGCCGCTTCGGCCATGTTCACGCCGTAGCGGCCGACGAACCAGCGGATCAGCCTGGTGGTCAGCGCCCCGGCGCGTGCCGAAGCAATTCGCCCGCCGAAGGCCGTCAGTGCTTGTTTGGGCAACAGGTACTGCGGAAGTACGGCAAGTCGATCCGACACGTTGGCGTTGACCGGGGTGGGCGAGGGTCGCGATTGTATCGAGGGTGAGCCGCGTAGCGGCCTGCGCACACCGTAAGCTGCTGGACTGCGAAGCGACAAAGCGCATGACACACCCCCCCGACGCCCATCACCCGAAGCCGCTCGCCGCGCCGGCCACTCGCGCGCGGCGCCGCTGCGTGGCGGGCCTGGTCGGCGGCTGCCTGCTGGGCGTGCCTGCACTGGCCTTTGCCCAGCCTGCGGCGCCGGCTGAAGCGGAGCCGCTGGTGGAGTCGTTGGCGATCGGCCGCACCCGGCTCGAACTGCAGTTCGCTCCCGGCTTCGATGCCGAGCTACAGGCCGAAGCGCGCGCCTGGGTGCGGCGTTCGGCCGCGGCGGTGATGGCCTACTTCGGCAGCTTCCCGGTGCCGCAGGCCGAGCTGCTGCTGGTGCCGGTGGACGGGGCGGGTGTGCGCGGCGGGGTGACCTACGGCGTGCCATCGGTGCTGGTTCGCATCCGGCTCGGGCGCGAGACCACGCGCGCGCAGTTCCTGAACGACTGGATCCTGGTGCACGAGATGGTGCACCTGGCTATTCCGCGCATCCCGCGCTCGCAGATCTGGCTGCATGAGGGCATTGCGACCTACGTCGAAAGTGTGGCGCGCGGCCGCGCCGGGCTGGTGAGCGCGGCGACCGTGTGGCGTGCATGGGTCCAGGCCATGCCACAAGGCCAGCCGCAGGCCGGCGACGCGGGGCTGGACCACACACCCACCTGGGGCCGCACGTATTGGGGTGGGGCGATGTTCTGCCTGCGCGCCGACGTGCAATTGCTCCAGCGCAGCGAACGGCGCGCCGGCTTGCAGCAGGCGCTGCAGGGGGTGCTGGCGGCGGGCGGCAACAACGCGGTGGCGTGGCCGGTGGAGCGCATCCTGGCCGTGGCCGACGAGGCGGTCGGCCAGACGACCTTGACCGAGTTGTACGGGCGTTTGAAGGACTCGCCCGAACCCACCGATCTGGAGGGTCTGTGGCGCGACCTCGGCGTGATCGGCAACACACTCGACGACAGCGCGCCGCTGGCGGCCGTGCGGCGCGCGATCCTGGGTGCATCCGCACCCGCACCCGATTCACGGGGTTGACCCTGCCCGGGGCGGACGCGAGCATGGCGCCATCGAAGCTTCCTTCCGGTGAGCCCCTTGAACCAGCCCCTTCCTCCGAACCCGTCCCCCCTGCCGCCCGAGCCGGCCGCCGTTGCCGAACTGCAGGCCTGGCATGACCTGAAGCAGCAGATGGAAGAGCTGCACGCGCAACTGCACTACCTGAAGCTGCTGCTCCGACTCGGCGTCAACGCCTGGTAGGCCACGCCTTCGGCAGGCATCGCCTTCAGAGCGCCAGCCCCGCCACCGAACCGACCGGCTGGCGCCGTGCATTGCCAAGGATGTAGAGCGCCCGCCCGGCCAGCAGGCCCGACAGCACGCCGCAGACGGCGCTGATGCTCGCGGCAAACGTCGCGTCGGCCACCCAGTCGCGGTGGAAGGCCAGCGTCACGTTCACGCCGTAGCGCACCGAGAACACCGTCAGCATCAACACCAGCGGCCACATGCTGCCGGGCACGTCGAAGCGGTCGGTGGCAGCGTCGTGGCGCACACCAGGCGCCCACGCCAAGGTGTGCGAGAACCAGGCCGCCACGCCTGCGGCGGCGGACCAGGCGAGCAGCACGCCCGCGTGCAGGCCGAAAAGCGAAACGGCGCCCCAGGCCGAGTAGGCACCCAGGCCGATCGGCAGCAGCGCCACGCGCAGTCGTGCCAGCCGGTGGTCGCGCATCTGCGAACCCCCCAGCACGATCAGCAGCAACAACAAGCCCCACACCCACACGGGCGTGTGGCGGACGACCTGGGCGATCACGGTCAGCAAAGGCATCGAAGAGGGCATGGTCGGCTCCGGAAAATGGTGTGTTTGAGGTGAACAAGCGCGATGCTCGGCCCGCCGCGGGCTCGGCGCGAGCCCGATGCGATGGGCCGTCTCCAGCGTGCGCCGAACGGCGCCGGTGCGGTGCGAAGCGGGCCCGCAGCCAGCGCCTGGGCTGCACGCTTTTCGAACAGTCCCATCAAACAGCCTGAAGTGCCGCGGCGGCTCCCGCACCTACAGTTCGGGCTCTGAAATGCAGCGCGGGCACACTGCCGCACCTGCAATCCGCGCTTGCAACGGATCCAACGCCACCGAATGAAGACCGCCACTGCTTCGCGCTACACCCCCACCGCCATTGCGTTGCACTGGGTGCTGGCGCTGGCCATCGTCGGCTCGTTCGGGTTCGGCCTGTACATGACCGGGCTGTCGTTCTCGCCGCAGCGCGTCAAGCTGTACAACTATCACAAGTGGGCCGGCATCAGCATCCTCACGCTGTCGGCCCTGCGCCTGTTGTGGCGCCTGTCGCACAAGCCGCCGGCCGATCTGCCCATGCCCACGTGGCAGGCGCGCGCCGCGCACGCCACCCACGGCCTGTTCTACGTGCTGTTCTTCGCCGTGCCGCTGGTGGGTTGGGCCTACAGCTCGGCGGCGGGTTTCCCGATCGTCGTGTTCGGCGTGCTACCGCTGCCCGACTTCGTGCCGGTGGACAAGGCGCTGGCCGACGCGATCAAGCCGTTTCACAAGTACCTGGCGTTCGCGCTGGCGGCGCTGGTTCTGGCCCACGTGGGCGCGGCGCTGAAACATCATTTCCTCGACCGCGACGGTCTGCTGGCCCGCATGTGGCCGGCGCGCACCTGAACACCTTGTTCTGAAAGAGCAACCCATGAAAACCTGCCTCGCCGCCTCCGCGCTGACCCTGATCGCCGCCTTCGCCGGCCCGGCCTGCGCCCAGCAGAAGCTGGTTCCCGCGCAAAGCGACATCTCTTTCACCAGCAAGCAGATGGGCGTGCCGGTGGACGGCAAGTTCAAGAAGTTCGACGCCACGATCACCTTCGACCCGAAGAAGCCCGAGGCCGGCAACATCGCCTTCACGATCGACCTGTCGAGCGCGCAGATCGGAGACAGCGAGACCATGGCCGAACTCGCCAAGCCGGTCTGGTTCGACAGCAAGCGCGTGCCGACCGCCACATTCCAGTCGTCCGCCGTCAAAGCCGCCGGGCCGGGCAAGTTCGACGTGACCGGCAAGCTCACCATCAAGGGCAACGTGCGCGACGTGGTCGTGCCCGTGGCGCTGGCGCAGGCCGCCGGCGCGACCACCGCGACCGGCGCGTTCGTGATCAAGCGGCTCGAATTCAAGATCGGCGAAGGCGACTGGGCCGACACCTCGATGGTGGCCAACGACGTGCAAGTGAAATTCAAGCTCGCGCTGACCGGCGTGGGCGCGCTGTAGTTCTTCTCAATCCCTTTTCAACCACCCCACAGGAACCGACCGATGAACAAGACCCTGATCTCCGCCGCGCTGCTGGCCGCTGGCACGCTCGCGCAAGCCAACAGCGCCACCTACGGCATCGACCCGACGCACACCTTCGTCACCTTCGAGGCCAAGCACTTCGGCACCTCGACCTTGCGCGGCCGCTTCGACAAGAAGGAAGGCTCGGTCACGATCGACCGGGCTGCCAAGACCGGCAAGGCCGAGATCACGCTCGACATGACCTCGGTTTCCACCGGCGTGGGCCCGCTGGACGGCCACCTGAAGAGCAAGGACTTCTTCAACGCCGCCGAGAACCCGACCTCGAAGTTCGTCGGCGACAAGTTCACCTTCGACGGCACCAAGCTGACGGCCGTGGCCGGTACCTTGACGATGCTGGGCAAGACCCTGCCCGTCACCTTGACCGCCACCAACTTCAACTGCTACGACCACCCGATGCTCAAGCGCGAGGTCTGCGGCGGCGACTTCGAGACCACCCTCCAGCGCAGCCAATGGGGCATGGACTACGGCGTGAAGGTGGGCATTCCCGACAGCATCCGCCTGCTGGTGCAGATCGAAGCGGCCAAGCAGTAAGCGGTTCTATTCGCGCGGGGGGTTCAGAATCGCGGAGGTCATCACCGCCGGGCCCCCCGCATGAACCCAGCCTTGTATCGCTCTGCCGCCGCGCTGATGTCGGCGGTTTGTTTCTGCGCGACGGCCCGTGCCGAAAGCGTGACCTACGTGCTCGACCCGAGCCACACCCAGGTCACCTTCGAGGTGCTGCACCTGGGCACCTCCACCCTGCGCGGGCGCTTCAATCGCATCGAAGGGCAGGTCACGCTGGACCGCGCAGCGCGCAGCGGCAATGTGTCGGTGGTCATCGACACCAGCTCCGTCAGCACCGGCGTGCTGCCGCTCGACGGCCTGCTGCGCGGCGCGCAGGGCTTCGTGTCGCAAGACCATCCGAAAGCGTACTTCGTCGCCAGCCAACTCGTGTTCGACGGCGACAAGCTCGGATCGGTGCGCGGCGAGTTCAGTCTGCGCGGCGCGAGCCAGCCGCTGCAACTGCGCGCCACGACCTTCAACTGCTACGAGCACCCCATGCTCAAGCGCGAGGTCTGCGGCGGCGACTTCGAGGCCGAGTTCAAACGCAGCAGCTTCGGCATCAACCACAGCCTGCCGTTCGTGGGTGACAAGGTGCGGCTGCTGATCCAGGTCGAGGGTGTGCGCCAGTGAGGTGGGCGCGATTCAGTCGCGCTGGTCAAAACTCCTTGAACGCGGCAATGCGCCCGCAATGTGGGATGCGGGGTTCGTTGGCGGGTTTTACCCAGTTGCCGCTGCAACGCGCGGCGACGAAAGTCACCGTTTGTCGAGTCACTGCGGAAAGTCCGCAACCGCCCCTTTTCCACATTGCATTCAAGGAGATTTCATGACCCAAGCCAAACCTGCCCCGCGCCGCAAGTTCCTGCGGCAGGCCGCCACCGGCGCGGTGGCCACCGGGGCGCTGGCCGCGCCGATGATTTCGAAGGCACAGACCACCAGCCTGCGGTTCCAGAGCACCTGGCCGTCGAAGGACATCTTCCACGAGTACGCCAACGACTTTGCGAAGAAGGTCAACGACATGGCGGGCGGCCGCCTGAAGATCGAGGTGCTGCCGTCCGGCGCGGTCGTGCCGGCCTTCCAGCTGCTCGAAGCGGTCAACAAGGGCACGCTCGACGGCGGCCACGGCGTGGTGGCTTACCACTACGGCAAGAACTCCGCGCTCGCGCTCTGGGGCTCTGGCCCGGCTTTCGGCATGGACCCGAACATGGTGCTCTCGTGGCACAACTATGGCGGCGGCAAGGCGTTGCTGGAAGAGATCTACAAGTCGATCAACATGGACGTCGTGTCCTACTTGTACGGCCCGATGCCGACCCAGCCGTTCGGCTGGTTCAAGAAGCCGATCGCGAAGGTCGAAGACGTCAAGGGCATCAAGTTCCGCACCGTCGGCCTGGCGGTCGACATGTACACCGACATGGGCGCAGCCGTGAACCCGCTGCCCGGTGGTGAGATCGTGCCGGCACTGGACCGCGGCCTGATCGACGGCGCCGAGTTCAACAACGCCACCTCCGACCGCCTGCTCGGCTTCCCCGACGTGGTCAAGAACTGCATGCTGCAGAGCTTTCACCAGAGTGGCGAGCAGTTCGAGATCCTGTTCAACAAGAGCAAGTACGAAGCGCTCGCGCCGGAACTCAAGGCGATCATCGACCACGCCGTGCAGGCCTCGAGTGCCGACATGAGCTGGAAGGCGATCCAGCGCAATTCGCAGGACTACATCGAGCTGAAGAAAGCCGGCGTCAAGTTCTACAAGACGCCCGACGCGATCCTGCGCGCGCAGCTCGCGTCGTGGGACAAGATCATGGACAAGAAGGGCGGCGAGAACGCGCTGTTCAAGAAGGTGCTCGACTCGCAGAAGGTGTATGCCGAGCGCGCCGGCCAGTGGCAGAACGACTACATGGTCGACTTCAAGATGGCGTACAACCACTACTTCGGCCGCGGCGCCAAGAAGGGCTGAAGCGGCATCACCCTGACCAAGGGCGCCGTAGCGGCGCCCTTTTTTCATCGAGGCAAACAAGATGCAGAAAATGCTGCTGGCGGTGGATCGCTTTTCCACGCTGTTCGGCAAGGCGTGCGCGTGGACGGTGATCGGGCTCACGGTGCTGATCACCGCCGAGGTGTTCTCGCGCTATGTGCTGAACTCGCCGCATGCCTGGGTGCTGGACGCCCAGATCATGCTTTACGGCACGCTGTTCATGACCGCCGGCGCCTACACGCTGAGCAAGAACGGCCATGTGCGTGGTGACGTGCTGTACGGCTTTTTCCAGCCGCGCACGCAGGCCGGTATCGACCTGGCGCTGTACCTCGTGTTCTTCCTGCCCGGCATCATTGCGCTGACCTGGGCCGGCTGGTCGTTCGCGAACGAATCGCTGGCGATCCGCGAGCAGACCTTCAACGCCGACCCGATTCCGGTCTACCCGTTCAAGTTCGTCGTGCCGATTGCCGGCGCGGTGCTGCTGCTGCAAGGGCTGGTGGAGATCGTGCGCTGTGTGCTGTGCCTGCGCGATGGCGCATGGCCGGCGCGCGAGCAAGACGTCGAGGAGGTCGATGTCGACAAGCTCAAGGAGACACTGCACGTGAAGGACGAAGACATCGCGGCCCTGGACAAGTACGTTGTCAAGGGAGGTGCCAAGCCATGAAGATCAGAAAAGAACTCTGGTTCGGCTTCATCCTGATGGCGCTGATCGTCACCGCGGCGCTCGGCATGCTGGTGGCCGTGCCGCAAGTCACCAACGGCCACATCGGGCTGCTGATGTTGTCGCTCGTGGTGGTTGCGATCATGCTCGGCTTCCCGACCGCGTTCACGCTGATGGGCATGGGCATGCTGTTCGCCTACTTCGCCTACCACTCGGGCGGCCAGAGCGCCGGCGGGGCGATGCGGCAGACGCTCGACTTGATGGTGCAGCGCGCGTTCTCGGTGATGGGCAACGACGTGCTGATCTCGATCCCGCTGTTCGTCTTCATGGGTTACCTGGTCGAACGCGCCAACCTGATCGAGAAGCTGTTCCACAGCCTGCACCTGGCGCTGGCGCGCGTGCCGGGCTCGCTCGCGGTCGCCACGCTGGTCACCTGCGCGGTGTTCGCCACCGCCACGGGCATCGTCGGTGCGGTGGTCACCTTGATGGGGCTGCTGGCGCTGCCGCAGATGCTGCGCGCGGGCTACAGCGTGCCAATGTCGGCTGGCGCCATCACTGCCGGCGGCTGCCTCGGCATCCTGATCCCGCCGTCGGTGCTGCTGATCGTCTACGGCGCCACCGCGGGTGTGTCGGTCGTGCAGTTGTACGCGGGCGCGTTTTTCCCGGGCCTGATGCTGGCCGGCCTGTACATCCTCTACGTGATCATCATGGCCAAGATCAAGCCCAGCCTGGCGCCACCGTTGACGGCGGCTCAGCGCTTCGTGCCGCTGCCCGAGCCGCTGACGCGTGCCGGCGCCACCGGTGACCGGCGCGCGCTGGCCGGCCTGATCGGGGCGCTGAAGGGCCGCCGCAACCACGGCGTCGCGACGAGCTACCTGCTCAAGCAGCTGTTCATCACGTTGATGCCGGCGCTGCTGTTCGCAATCGTCGCGATCCTGAGCTACCAGAGCGCCACCAGCGTTGCGCCGGTCGAGGCCGAGTCCGGGCTGCAGCAGATGGGCGGTGCCGAGCCCGGGGCGGCCGCTCCGGCCGAAGCCGGTGGCTTGCAGGAGCCACCGTCGGAGGGTGGGCTGCAAGAGCCGCCCTCGGCGGGCGGCGTGCAAGAGCCCCCCGGCGCCGCTGCGTCAAAGCCCGCCGCTGCGGGTGGTGCCGCGGCGGTGGCCGAGCCGCCTGCGGCCAGCGTCGCCGAGCCTCCGGCCGCTGCGGCATCGGTGGCCTTGGGCGAGACCTCGAAGCCGGCCCCGACGGGTTTCTGGATCGGCCTGGGCGCCAGCGCCGTTGCGCTGCTCGCGTTCTACGCGATGCTCAGCTTCACGCGGCTCGAAGTCTTCAAGATGCTGCTGGCGAGCTTCTTCCCGCTGCTTGTGCTGATCCTGTTCGTGCTCGGCTCGATCGTCTTCGGCCTGGCCACGCCCACCGAGGCGGCGGCGGTGGGTGCCACCGGCGGCGTGCTGCTGGCGGCGGCCTACCGGCAACTCAACTTCACGATGATCAAGGAGAGCGTGTTCCTCACCGCCAAGACCAGCGCGATGGTGTGCTGGCTGTTCGTCGGCTCGGCAATCTTCTCGGCCGCGTTTGCGCTGCTGGGCGGGCAGGAGCTGGTCGAGACCTGGGTGCTGTCGATGGACCTGACGAAAACCCAGTTTCTCGTGCTCAGCCAGGTGATCATCTTCATTCTCGGCTGGCCGCTGGAGTGGACCGAGATCATCGTCATCTTCATGCCGATCTTCATTCCGCTGCTCGACAACTTCGGCGTCGACCCGCTGTTTTTCGGCCTGCTCGTGGCGCTGAACCTGCAGACTGCATTCCTGAGCCCGCCGGTGGCGATGGCGGCGTTCTACCTGAAGGGCGTGAGCCCGCCGCACGTGACCTTGAACCAGATCTTCTCGGGCATGCTGCCGTTCATGGGCATCCAGGTGATCGCCATCATCCTGCTCTACCAGTTCCCGGCCATCGGGCTGTGGCTGCCGCAGGTGCTCTACAAGTGAACGTGGGTGCATGGCCCACGAACACACGGCTCCGCACCTGACCCCCGGCCGCCCTGCGTTGCCGGGGCTGACGGTGCTGGAGCGCGGTTGGCTGTCGTCCAACAACATCGTCTTGCATGGTGCACACGGCGAGCGCTGCGAGGGTGAGGGTGCGGTGCTGGTCGACAGCGGCCACTGTGTGCACGCCGCGCAGACGATCGCGCTGCTGCGCCACGCGCTGGTCGATGAACCGCTGGTGAGGGTGGTCAACACCCACCTGCATTCGGACCACTGCGGCGGCAACGCCAGCCTGCAGCGCGAATTCGGCGTGCCGGTCACCGTGCCCGCGGCATCGCTTGCCGCCGTGCAGGCCTGGGACGAAGACGCGCTGAGCTACCGCTACACCGGCCAGCGCTGCGAGCGCTTCACCGCCCAGGCGTCAATGGCGCCGGGTGACGTGCTGACCGTCGGCACGCGCCGCTGGCAGGCACTCGCCGCGCCCGGCCACGACCCCGATTCGCTGATGCTGTTCGACCCGCAGGACGGCGTGCTGATCTCGGCCGACGCGCTTTGGGAAAACGGCTTCGGCGTGGTGTTCCCCGAGCTCGAGGGCATCGCCGCGTTCGACGACGTGGCCGCCGTGCTCGACCTGATCGAACGCCTGCCGGTGCGCGTGGTCATCCCTGGCCACGGCGCGCCGTTCAGAGACGTGGCGGGTGCCTTGCAGCGCGCCCGCACGCGCCTGGCCGGCCAACGCGCCGACCCAAGCCGGCACGCCCGCCATGGCGCCCGGGTGATGATCAAGTACCACCTGATGGAAGAGCGCTCGCTGCCCTGGGCCGAGTTGCAACGCTGGACCTCGCATACGTCCTTGTTCACCAGTGTCTGGCAGCGCTTTGCGCGCGCCGAAACGGCGTCCCCGGTCGAGTGGTGCGAGCGGCTCGTCGGTGAACTGGTGGCCAGCGGCGCGTTGCGCCTGCAGGACGGTGTGGTCCACGATGCCTGATCGCGCGCAAGCTGCGGGCGCGACGGCTGCACGAAAATCGACACCATGAGTGCTGCACTGCCCGACAGGGAACGCCTGAGTGGACTGATTCACTCGCTTGAAGCCGGCCTGCTCGAACGCAGCGCCGCGGTACGTTTGGCGCTGCTGGCCGCGCTGGCAGGCGAACATGTGCTGCTGATCGGCCCGCCCGGCACGGCCAAGAGTGAACTGGCGCGGCGGCTTCACCGGGCCTTCGACGGCGCGCGCTATTTCGAGCGCCTGCTCACGCGCTTCTCGACACCCGAAGAATTGTTCGGCCCGCTGTCGCTGAAAGCGCTCGAACACGACCGCTACGAGCGCCTGACCGACGCTTACCTGCCTACCGCCGGCATCGCCTTCCTCGACGAGGTGTTCAAGGCCAACTCGGCGATCCTGAACGCGCTGCTGACCTTGCTGAACGAACGTGAGTTCGACAACGGCTCGGCGCGCATGCCGGTACCGCTGATCAGCGTGATCGGCGCCACCAACGAAGTACCGCAAGACGAAGCGCTGATGGCGTTCCACGACCGCTTCCTGGTGCGCGTGCCGGTGGCGCCGGTCGGCGATGCGTCGTTTGCGCAATTGCTGGCGCTGGCGCCGCCAACTTCAAGCGCTGTTTCAGGCGCTGTTTCAGGCGCTGCTCCGGCGCAGCCGATCACGCGCGAAGAACAGGGCCGCTGGCGGGACGAGCGCGATGCGCTGCCGCTGGCGCCCGAGGTGACGGCGCAGCTGCAGGCGCTGCGCGCGTTCAGTACGAGCCACGGCATCGTGGTGTCCGACCGGCGCTGGCGCCAGTCGGTCGGCCTGCTGCGCACCGCCGCGCTTACCGACGGCCGTGGCGCGGTCGATGCGCTCGACCTTTGGCTGGTGCCCTATCTCATTGCCAGCCAGCCGGCGCAGGTGCCCGCGCTGCAGGACTGGGTGACGCGCGAGGTGGCGCAGGCCGCGCCGCAAGACGCGCCATGGTTGTCGCGCGCCGTCGATGCGTTCGAAAAACAACTGGACATCGAGAGCCTGGCCCAGGCGCAAGAAGGTGACGACCGTGCCGGCAAGCTGGCGCTGGCGCGCTCCATCGGCATGCCGCAGGGTGCGGCTGGCGAGCGCGCGGGCGACGACAGCGCCGGCGACGACAGCGCGGGAGGCATGCGCCGCCTGATGTCGGCCTCGCTCGAAGCCCACCTGCGCAAACGCTTCAGCAGCGTGCACGTGGCCGCGCGCGTGGCGCAGGTGGACGAAGTGCTGGCCCGTGCCCGCGAACGGCACGAGCGCATGGCCGAGCAGGCCGAAGCGCTGGCGCGTGCATTGCACGGCCGCCTGTGGTTGCCGCCCGAGCTGGCCGCGCAGTGGCTGCAGGCGCAAGCGCAGACGGTGTCGCTGCTGGCCGAGCGGGTGGCTCGGCTGGAGCACGTCCGAGCCGGCTTTGCCGCCTTGCCGATAGACGTTTTGCAGGCCGCTGGGGTGCCGGAGCCGGGGCCGGAGCTGGAGCCTGAGCCGATAGTGCTCGGCGCCTGACCGGCGATCGTTTCAAACGTGCTCCGCGTGCTCGACCTCGACACGCCCTATCACCGCCTGCAGGCTTTGCCGCAGGCCTTGTGGCTGCCGGCGCTGGTCACGGCGGTCGGCGCGAGCGCACAGCGCCTGGCCGACCTCGAGTGCTGGCTTGCGGCGCTGGGCGCGGGTGAGTTGCCCGACACCGCGCTGCACTTCGGCGACCCGCAAGCGCTCGGCGCGATGCGCAACGAAGTCGCTGCGCTCGACCTGCCCACCCTCTGCCGAGGCACACCGGCTTTGGCGCAGCAGGTGCTGCGCACCCTGTTGTGGCACCTGGACCGCATCAACAGCCACCAGCCGGCCTTGTCGCGCGCGGCCGCGATCGCGCTCGAAGCGCAGGGCTTTCGCGACGAATGGGAGCTGCACAAGAGCGGCCTGGAGGAAGCACAGGTGCTGATGCAGGGCCTGGGCGACCTGGCGCACCTGAGCTGGGACCAGTTGCGCGGCCTGTTGCGCTCGCGCGAGTGGCGCGAGGCGCAGCGCATCAGCGCCTTGCTGGCGCACCTGCAGCCGCTGGCCGATCTGATCC
The DNA here is from genome assembly GCA_031382215.1 of Methylibium sp. GTDB lineage: Bacteria > Pseudomonadota > Gammaproteobacteria > Burkholderiales > Burkholderiaceae_C > LGRD01. The sequence continues at coordinate 1,450 of JANMYQ010000051.1, read as the reverse complement.
GTGCGCTCGGCCGGGCGCACCATGCGCCTCAAACGCCACCTGCGCCGAGTGCCGCGCCGAACACGCGCCGCGAACCGATGCCGCTGCGCGAGCGTGAAACGCGCCTGCCCGACGCACCGGGCGAGTTGAAGGGCATCCGCCACTCCGACCGCCTGGAGCGCATGCTCGGCAGCGAGGCGATGCAGATCCGCCACCCGGTGCTGCGAAAGCTGTGGCGCGCGCGTCTGGCTGAAAGCCGGCTGCTCACTTACGAAAGCGAAGCCGTGCTGCTCGAACGTGTGCCCGACCCCCAGGGCCAGCGGAACAGCGAGGCTGCGCCGGCCCCCGAGGCGCTGGAGCGCGGGCCGATGATCCTGTGCATCGACACCTCGGGCTCCATGAAAGGCGGGCCCGAGAACATCGCCAAGGCCGTGGTGCTGGAAGCGTTGCGCACCGCGCAGCGTGAAGGGCGGCGGTGCCGGCTGATGGCTTTCGGCGGGCCGGATGAATTGATCGAGCGTGAACTCGACCTCAGCCGCGGCGGGCTGCAGACGCTGCTCGACATGCTGGGCCAGGGCTTCGACGGCGGCACCGACGTGCAGACCCCGATCGAACGCGCCATCGCGCAGGTGCACACCGAAGGCTGGCGCAGTGCCGACCTGTTGATCGTCAGCGATGGCGAGTTCGGCTGCACCGGCGCCACCTTGACGCAGCTCGACGCCGCACGTGCCGAACTCGGCCTGCGGGTCCAGGGCATTCTGGTGGGCGACCGCGAAACCCTGGGCCTGCTCGACGTGTGCGACAACATCTTCTGGCTGCGCGACTGGCGCCGCTTCGATGGCGACACGCCGCAGCGTGAAGGTTTTGTGCCGGTCCACAGCGCCAGCCTGACGGCGCTGTACTTCCCGAACGCGCTCAGTGCGAGGGCCGCGCGCCACCGGCGCCCGTGACGGGCTGTAAGTTCTGCCGCAGGCGGTGGGCCGGCGCGCTCTGGCGCTACAGGCGCTCACACACACGCAGAGCGCGGGCGTGGTGGCCGGCGTGATCAGCTTTAGGGTTGCAGGGTTGCTGAAATTGTCAGAAAGCCCGCATGCCTGTGCCCTCGATTCCCGACTCTCTTGCTGCCGTTTGGCAACGCTGCCGCGGCATGGCCAGCCCGGTGCTGGTGGCCTCGCTGCTCGTGGCCTGCGGCGGGGCGACCACCGAGAGTGAAACGGCGGAGGCGCGCGGCGGCAAACCGCCGGTACGCGGCCCGAGCCCCCCTCCGGCTCCGGCTCCATCTCCGGCCCCGGCCCCTGCGCCCTCACCGGCCCCAGCGCCAGCACCAGCGCCCGCACCGGCACCAGCACCAGCACCAGCACCAGCACCAGCACCAGCACCAGCACCAGCACCAGCACCAGCACCAGCACCAGCACCAGCACCAGCACCAGCACCAGCGCCAGCGCCAGCGCCAGCCCCAGCCCCAGCCCCA